>JAZRPW010000064.1:0-6982 GCA_045649405.1 Acutalibacteraceae bacterium | reverse complement strand
CTTGATTGCACAGTATGGTAATAATAAAGAATTTTGTTATTTTCAAGTGTTAAATTAACGCTTTTTTCATTTGTTTTGACTGTTGCGCCGAAAATTTCAAGACCATTTACATTAACAAATGGCTTATCTCTTAAATCAAATGCATCAGGACGAACAGAATATTCAAAATGCAATGTGTTAGGGTCAACGTTTTCTTGCGGTTTATAATAAAGTGTGCCGTCGCCATCATAAAACCATTCATCTTCTTCATCAAGCAAATTTAACTTATCATAAAAGAAAAATTGGCTATTAGTTGTTGGCGAATCCCAGCCGCTATCTACTTTGTTAAAATAAGCGGTTTTGTTTTTATAAGAATTAACAGTTGATGAATAATGAATGTAGTGTGATGTGCCCTCAATTGAGATTTTAGCATTATCAAAAAATCCATCTTCAAAACTCAAGTTTTCATTATAAGCGTAACTATCTGATGCACTGTTTGCTGAAAGAGTGTCACCAACTGCAATAAAATTATCGCTGTTTTTATTAGGGTAACGAGCAATTTGTGCCATTTTGCCATTAACAAAAATCTGGTTTTCGGTTCTTCGCCAAATATAAGCGTTTGCTTTGTAAATGCCTTCTTTATACTCTGTCCAAGTAGCGTTAATTTTCTCTGTGCCACTAACAGTTACATCTGCATTTTGTTTTGCAACAAATGAAATTGGCGCACCTGTTTCGCCAGAGTTTGCAGGAACAACCGTTTCTCTGTAAATGCCACTGTCAATAATACAAGTGTCACCGGCGCTCATAACATCTGCAGCTTTACTAATTGTCAAAAACGGAGCGTTTTTACTGCCGTTGTTACTGTCACTTCCGTTTTTTGAAACATAATAAAAAGATTCGTTTTTAATTTTTAAAATATCAACCAAATCTTTTCGCAAAGTAAGAATATCGTGAATTTCAACCTGTCCGTTTTGGTTGGTGTCCATTGCTTTTTGTTGCAAAGGGTTAAATTCGCCATCTTTAACTAAATATTTGTGCAAATACAAAAGGTCCAAAAGCGCAATTTCGCCGTTGCCATCAACATCGCCAAAAATGAGCGCCGTTGCAGTTTCATCATTTAATTTAAACTGCCAAGAAGTGCCAACAAACCCGGTTGCAGTTTTGTTGCCGTTGTTGTCAAAAACGCTTATATCTTCAGGTTTTTCAAAACTTGCAAGCACATCAGCAACATCAGTTTTTGGGCTAATTCCAGAAACAATGCCGGTCGATTTTACATATTTAATTTTTTGCAAAGGTAAAACTCGCAAAGTGGTGTTTTCATTAGCACTTGTTGTCAAAAACGAAAAACAATTAAAACAAAAAACAAGTGCCAAACAAACACAAAAAAGACTTTTAATTTTCATAGCAAACTCCTTAAATTTTGATGGGGTTTTTGCTAAGAATATTATAACATATTTGCTTGTTTTTGCAAGCAAAATAAATTGCTTGACAAAATGATATAATTTTTGTATAATTACTTGGTATAATTATATATAAAAACATATAAATGAAAAGGTGGTTTTTGAAATGGCAAAAGAAATTTTAATTACCAAAGAAGGATTAGAAGAATTACGCGCAGAACTTGACTATTTAAAAGCAGAAAAAAGACTTGAAATTGCAGAAAAAATCAAGGTTGCTCGTTCATTTGGCGACTTGTCAGAAAACGCTGAATATGATGAAGCAAAAAACGACCAAGCAAAACTTGAAAACAGAATCAATGAAATTGAAACAATTTTAAAACATCACAAACTTATTGATGAACCTTCAAACCGTTCAAAAATTATCAACGTTGGTACAAGAGTTAAAGTTTTAGACGTTGAGTTTGATGAAGAAATGGAATACAAAATTGTTGGCGCAGCAGAAGCAGACCCATTGAATGGTAAAATTTCTGATGAATCTCCAATTGGTTCAGCGCTCATCGGTCACAAAGAGGGAGAAACTGTTGTGGCTTCAACTCCACAAGGCGACCTCGAGTTTAAAATTGTAAAAATCGTTAAAAAGAAATAATTTTAGTTAATACTTTAAGGAGTGTTAAAATGGCACAAAATAATCAACAACAAGGTCAAGTGCAAGATTTAAATGAAATTTTGCGTTTGCGCCGTGAAAAATTTGAAAACTTTAAGGCAGAAGGAAAAGACCCTTTTGTAATCACAAAATATGATGTAACAAATCATTCACAAGATATTAAAGATGATTTTGATAAATTCGAAGGCAAAAAAGTTTCTGTTGCCGGCAGAATTATGTCAAAACGTGTAATGGGTAAAGCATCATTCTGCAACATTGCTGATTTGAAAGGCAACATTCAATCTTATGTTGCAAGAGACTGCATTGGTGAAGATTCTTATAAAGACTTCAAAAAGTATGATGTGGGCGACATTGTTGGTATTGTTGGTGAAGTTTTCAAAACAAAAACCGGCGAAATTTCAATTCACGCAGAAAGCGTAACATTGCTTTCAAAAAGTTTGCAGGTGCTTCCTGAAAAATTCCACGGCCTTACTAATACAGATACAAGATATCGCCAAAGATATGTTGACCTTATTATGAATGATGAGGTTAAAGATACATTTATTAAACGTTCAAAAATCATTTCAACAATTCGTAAATTCCTTGATGAAAAGGGCTTTATGGAGGTTGAAACTCCAATGCTCGTTTCAAACGCCGGCGGTGCTGCTGCTCGTCCATTTGAAACTCACTTTAACGCATTAGATGAAGATTTGAAACTTAGAATTTCACTTGAACTTTACTTAAAACGTCTTATCGTTGGTGGTCTTGAAAAGGTTTATGAAATTGGTAGAGTTTTCAGAAACGAAGGTCTTGACACTCGTCACAACCCAGAGTTTACTCTTATGGAATTGTACCAAGCTTATACTGATTACCACGGCATGATGGACTTGACCGAAGAAATGTATAGATTTGTTGCAATGGAAGTTCTCGGCACAACAACTATTACTTACAACGGCATTGAAATGGACCTTGGCAAACCATTTGAAAGAATCACAATGGTTGACGCGGTTAAAAAATATGGTAACGTTGACTGGAACGAAGTTAAAGATTTAGAAACTGCAAGAAAACTTGCAGATGAACATCACATTGAATATGAAGAACATCACAAAAAGGGTGACATTTTGAATCTCTTCTTTGAAACTTATGTTGAAGAGCATTTGGTTCAACCAACATTTGTAATGGACCACCCAATTGAGATTTCTCCACTTACAAAGAAAAAACCAGAAAACCCAGAATATGTTGAGCGTTTTGAGTTCTTTATGAACGGTTGGGAAATGGCAAATGCTTATTCAGAGCTTAACGACCCAATCGACCAAAGAGAGCGTTTCGCAGCACAAGAAGAACTTTTTGCAGCTGGCGATGAAGAAGCAAACCATACAGATGAAGACTTCCTTAACGCACTTGACATTGGTATGCCTCCAACAGGTGGTATCGGTTATGGTATCGACAGACTTTGTATGATTATGACAGACTCTCCTGCAATTCGTGATGTGTTGTTGTTCCCAACAATGAAACAAAAGAAAGATTAATTGGTAACGATTATGGAAAAAAGATTGTACAAATCGAATTCAGACAAGAAAATCGATGGCGTATGCGCAGGTATCGCAGAATATTTTGACATTGACCCAACTTTAATTCGTTTGTGTTGGGCGTTCGGCACCTTGTTTGTTGGTGCAGGTATTCTTGCTTATATCGTTGCAGCAATTGTAATGCCACGCAAACCTGAATAAACAAAAGCACCCAAACGGGTGCTTTTTTTTAATTAATAATTAATGTATCGTCTTTCGGCGATGAATTTAAAACAATTTTTTATACATTCGTAGGGTGGGGCCTTGGTCCCGCCGAAAGCCTCCCCTTTGGGGGAAGGCTTAAAAGTTTCTTCGGCTCCGTTTCACTACGCTCAGAATGACACACTATTAAATTGTACTCGTAGGGGCGACTAATAGTCGCCCAAATCCCCGCCAATTTATATGTTAATTGCTATTATTTTTCAAACAAATAAGCAAAATTTTCTATTTCAAAAATTTTTGTAAGAATTTTTTTGGATTTTGAGCAAAAAATATTTTCATAATACTTGCAATTGAAACAAAAAAGGTTTATAATAACTCTGTTATAAAGGACAAGTGTTTGTCCGAAAAGAAAGGATAAATCCTAAATGGAAAATAAAGAACGTAAAGTTGGTACTGTTTCCAGGGGTATTCGTTGCCCAATTATCAGAGAGGGCGATGACCTTGCAACTATCGTAACAGATAGCGTGTTAGAAGCAGCAGAGTCTGAAGGTTTTGAACTTCGTGAGAAAGATGTAATTTCTCTTACAGAGTCAATTGTTGCTCGTGCACAAGGCAACTATGCTTCTGTTGATAACATTGCAGAAGATGTTAAGAAAAAACTCGGCGGAGAAACTGTTGGTGTTATATTCCCAATTCTTTCTCGTAACAGATTTGCAATTTGCCTTCGTGGTATTGCAAAAGGCGCTAAGAAAATTGTGCTTATGCTTTCTTACCCATCTGATGAAGTTGGTAACTGCCTTGTTTCTCTTGATAAAATTGATGAAGCAGGCGTTAATCCTTATAGCGATGTTTTGAGTCTCGAGCGTTATCGTGAACTTTTTGGCGAAAACAAACACGAATTCACAGGTGTTGACTATGTTGCTTATTATGGCGACCTTATCAAATCTTGTGGCGCAGAAGTTGAAATTATTTTTGCAAACCAACCAAAAGCAATTTTAGATTATGCAGACTGCATTATCAACTGTGATATTCACACTCGTGCAAGAACAAAGAGAATTTTAAAAGCCGCAGGCGCTAAAAAAGTTTTCGGTCTTGATGAAATTATGACCGAGTCAATTAACGGCAGTGGTTTTAATGCAAAATACGGCCTTTTAGGCTCAAATAAATCAACTGAAGAAACTGTAAAACTTTTCCCACAAGAGTGTAAAGAATTAGTTTTAGATATTCAGAAAAAAGTTTTTGAAAAAACAGGCGTTAACGTTGAAGTAATGGTTTACGGCGACGGCGCGTTTAAAGACCCACAAGGTAAGATTTGGGAACTTGCAGACCCTGTTGTTTCTCCTGCATTTACTGACGGCCTTATCGGCACACCAAATGAGTTGAAACTTAAATACCTTGCTGATAATGACTTTAAAGACCTTTCAGGTGAAGAACTCAAAGCAGCAATTTCAAAAAGTATTAAAGAGAAAAATGATAACCTTGTTGGTAACATGGCTTCTCAAGGCACAACACCACGTCAACTTACTGACCTTATCGGCTCACTTTGTGACTTAACAAGTGGCTCTGGCGATAAAGGCACACCAGTTGTTCTTGTTCAAGGTTATTTTGACAACTACACCAACTAATTCACGAAAGGAAGTTTAAAAAATGAGCAATTTAAGACCAGAATCAATGGAACGAATCACAACAAAAGCGTTGGCAGATGCGTTTATTGAAACTCAAATAAAAGAAATTCGTGAACAGGTTGGCGACAAAAAAGTTCTTCTCGCTCTTTCAGGTGGTGTTGACTCATCTGTTGTTGCAGCGTTGCTTATCAAAGCAATCGGCAAACAATTGGTTTGCGTTCACGTTAACCACGGTTTGATGAGAAAAAACGAAAGCGAAAACGTTGTTGAAGTTTTCGGCAAAGAGCTTGATGCAAACCTTATTTATGTTGATGCAACTGATAGATTTTTGGACCTTTTGGCAGGCGTTGCTGAACCAGAAAAGAAAAGAAAAATCATTGGTGCAGAATTTATTAACGTTTTTGCTGATGAAGCAAGAAAATTAGAAGGCGTTGAATTTTTGGCTCAAGGCACAATTTATCCTGACATTCTTGAAAGTATAAAACAAGCCGAAGGTAAAAAAGCAGTAAAATCACACCACAATGTTGGTGGTTTGCCAGAAGACCTTAAATTTGAACTTGTTGAGCCAATCAAACTTCTTTTTAAAGATGAAGTTCGTGTTGTTGGTGAAGCACTTGGTCTTCCACACGCAATGGTTTACCGTCAACCATTCCCAGGCCCAGGCCTTGGCGTGCGTTGTCTTGGCGCAATCACAAGAGACAGACTCCACGCTTTAAGAGAAGCAGACGCTATTTTAAGAGAAGAGTTTGACAACTGTGGTCTTGCAGAAAAAGTTTGGCAATATTTCATTGCAGTGCCAGATGTAACATCAGTTGGCGTTAAAGATGAAAGCCGTTATGAAGGCTGGCCAGCAATCATTCGTGCAGTTAACACAAAAGACGCAATGAGCGCAACTATTGAAGAAATTCCTTACGCAGTTCTTCACAAAATTACAGACAGAATCACACACGAAGTTGAAGGTATCAACCGTGTGCTTTATGACCTTACTCCAAAGCCAATCGGCACAATCGAGTGGGAATAATAACAATTTAATACCGTATATCTACAGTAGCAGGCAGTGGTTTTCGCTGTCTGCTATTATTTTTACTATCGTTATTATTTGAGAGTGCATTTATTATACGCAGCAGAGCCACCGAAATTGTAAATCACGATATAATTTACAACTAACCGAAGCAAGGCGGCAGGGAGATTAATTTTTCTCTGCCGCTTTCTTCTATTCGACATTTTTTCAAAACCCATTGACAAACATCTATGTGTTGAATATAATGATATATAGATAAATGTCTATAGGAGGTGATTCGAGTGGACGAAAGAAAGACGGCATTGATCTTCAAAGCCTTTTGCGACGAAAACCGTATCCGCATTTTGAAGATGCTGACAAGCGGCGAAAAGTGTGCCTGCAAAATGCTTGAAGAACTCAACGTTACCCAGCCTACGCTGTCTCACCATATGAAGATCCTTTGCGATTCCGGTGTTGTAGTTGGTCGCAAGGAAGGTAAATGGATGCACTACTCCATTTCCGTAGAGGGAGCAAAAGTCGCTGCGGATTGCTTAAAGGAACTCACTTCCGTAAATTGTGGATGCGAAAACAAGTCGTGTTGTGAA
>JAZRPW010000063.1:0-14038 GCA_045649405.1 Acutalibacteraceae bacterium | reverse complement strand
GTTTTAGCCATACAAACAGGACATTTTGCAAAGCCCAATTCTTCAAGTTTTGCAATTTCTTTTTTAGCCGCAGGTGTAAAATCAACGCCATCTGCACCATAAATTTTAGTTGCAACTGCATTAATTTTATCTGCAAGTCCCATTTCATCAGGATAAGTGAATGTGAAATCGTTATCATTCTTTGTAAGGTTTATAACTTCTTTAGCAAGGTCTAAACCACCTTCGCCACCTTTGCCCCAAACTTCACAAAGCGAAACATTAACGCCATATTCTTTACATTTATCTTCAACTAATTTAAGCTCTGCTTCTGTATCAGTTGGGAATCTATTGATTGCAACAACGCAAGGAAGCTTAAAGTTGTTAGTAATATTCTCAATGTGTTTATAAAGGTTTGGAAGACCTGTTTCAAGTGCTTCTAAATTCTCAACACCCAAGTCATCTTTTTTAACGCCACCGTGAGATTTTAAAGCTCTAACAGTCGCAACAACAACAACTGCAGCAGGTCTAAGATTTGCAACTCTACATTTAATGTCAAGGAATTTCTCAGCACCAAGGTCAGCGCCAAAGCCTGCTTCAGTAACAACATAGTCACCAAATTTAAGCGCCATTTTAGTTGCCATTACAGAGTTGCAACCATGAGCAATGTTAGCAAATGGACCACCGTGAATAAACGCAGGTGTGTGTTCAAGAGTTTGAACAAGGTTTGGTTTTAATGCATCTTTCAAAAGCGCAGTCATAGCACCTTGAGCATTAAGGTCACCTGCAGTTACAGGTTCGCCTGAACGATTATAACCAACAATGATTGATTTTAATCTATTTTTCAAGTCAATAATATCAGTTGCAAGACAAAGAATTGCCATAATTTCAGAAGCAACAGTAATATCAAAACCATCTTCTCTTGGCACACCTTGAAGTCTGCCACCAATACCATTAATTACATTTCTAAGTTGACGGTCATTCATATCGACACAACGTTTCCAAGTAATGTTCTTAACATCAATGTCTAAAGCGTTGCCTTGTTGAATATGGTTGTCAAGCATTGCAGCAAGCAAGTTGTTAGCAGCGCCAATTGCGTGCATATCTCCAGTGAAATGAAGGTTAATGTCTTCCATTGGAACAACTTGAGCATAACCACCGCCTGCAGCACCACCTTTAATACCAAAAACAGGACCTAATGATGGCTCACGAAGAGCAATAACAACATTCTCACCCATTTTGTTCAAAGCGTCACCAAGACCAACAGTAACAGTAGTTTTACCCTCGCCTGCTGCAGTTGGATTAATTGCAGTAACAAGAATAAGTTTACCGTTTTCTTTATCTTGCATTTCTTTTAAAATGTTATAATCAACTTTTGCTTTGTATTTACCGTAATATTCAATTTTTTCTTCGTCAAGCCCAACTTTTTCTGCAATTTGCTTAATTGGAAGCATCACATTTTCTTGAGCAATTTCAATATCTGTTTTGTAACCCATTTTTAACGTCTCCTTATCTTGCTTTTGTTTCAATTTCTTCTAACGCGTTTTTGATAAATTCTTCGACAGCAACAGCACCCATATCGCCATTTTTTCTTGAACGAATTGAAACTGTGTTTGTTTCAACTTCTTTTTCGCCAACAATAAGCATATAAGGAACTTTTTGTAGTTGTGCTTCACGAATTTTGTAACCAACTTTTTCTGCTCTATCATCTAACTCAACACGAATGCCTGCGTTTAACAATTTTTGTTTAACATCATAAGCCGCATCCAAATATTTATCAGAGATAGGCAAAATTCTAACTTGTTCTGGTGCTAACCACATTGGGAATGCGCCTGCGTATTTTTCAATAAGAAGAGCCAATGTTCTTTCATAACAACCAATTGATGTTCTATGAATGATGTATGGATTTTTATTTTGACCATCTTTGTCAACATATTCCATACCAAATTTTTCAGCAAGCATTTGGTCAATTTGAATTGTGATAAGTGTATCTTCTTTGCCAAATACATTTTTAATTTGAATATCAAGTTTTGGACCATAGAAAGCAGCTTCGCCAATACCGACTTTGTAATCGATACCAAGGTTGTCAAGAATTTTACCCATTATACCTTGTGCTTCTTCCCATTGTTCAACAGTACCAATATATTTATCAGTATCTTTTGGGTCCCATTGTGAGAATCTATAAGATACATCTTCAAGAAGGCCTAAAGTATCAAGCATATAAATTGCAAGCTCTAAACAGTTCTTAAACTCATCTTCAAGTTGTTCAGGAGTACACATTAAGTGACCTTCTGAAATTGTGAATTGACGAACACGAATAAGACCGTGCATTTCACCAGAAGACTCATTTCTAAAGAGTGTTGATGTTTCGCCCAAACGCATTGGCAAATCACGATAAGAACGTTTTCTGTTAAGATATGCTTGATATTGGAATGGACAGGTCATTGGACGAAGTGCAAAAACTTCATCTTCACTTTCAGGGTCGCCCATTACAAACATACCATCACGATAGTGGTCCCAGTGACCAGAAATTTTATAAAGGTCTGATTTTGCCATAAGTGGTGTTTTTGTTCTTAACCAACCACGTTTTGCCTCTTCATCTTCAACAAATCTTTGCATTGTTTGCAAAATTTGTGTACCTTTTGGAAGCATAATTGGAAGGCCTTGACCAATAACGTCAGAAGTTGTGAACAATTCAAGTTCACGACCAAGTTTATTATGGTCACGCTTTTTAGCTTCTTCAAGCATTGTTAAGTGTTCTTCAAGCATTGAAGCCTTTGGGAAAGAAACACCATAAATTCTGCTAAGCATTTTTTTGCTTTGGTCACCACGCCAATAAGCACCTGTAATTGACAAAAGTTTAATTGCTTTAATGCCTGACACACTCATCAAATGTGGACCTGCACAAAGGTCATAAAATTCACCTTGCTCATAGAAAGACAAAGCTTCGCCTTTGTCAGCGTGTTCACGAATGAGTTCTTCTTTATAAATTTCCCCATCTTTAGAAACTTTTTCAATTGCCTCTTCAGGAGAAAGATAATATCTAACAATTTCAGGATTTTCTTTAACAATAGCCTTCATTTCTGCTTCGATTTTAGCAAGGTCTTCAACTGTGAATGGTTCTTCAACATCCATATCATAGTAAAAACCACTGTCAATAGCAGGACCAATTGCAAGTTTTACATTTGGATAAAGCCTTGTAATTGCTTGAGCCATAAGATGAGATGTTGTATGCCAAAAAGCTTTTTTACCCATTTCATCATCAAATGTCAAGATATTAACCTGACAATCCTTATCAAGTGTGGTTCTAAGGTCACAAACCACTCCATCCACTTCACAAGCACACGCTGCTTTGTAAAGTCCCATACTAATTTGTTTTGCGATTTCGGCAACTGAAATACCACTTTCGTATTCGTTTACCACGCCGCCTTTTAAAGTAACTTTAATCATTTAATTTTCTTCCTTTCAAAAATATAAACAAAAAGGCCTGACAACCCGTAAAAAACGGGGTGTCAAGCCAAAAACTTTAACACGGTTCCACCCGATTCATTTTGCTGTCAACACACAACAAAACCTCAAAATTCTTTAACGCAGAAATACGGCACAACTCATCGCAGGCAGTTCAAGAAGCGGTACTTTTCATCAACATAACTAAACCTCTTTCAGCCTATGAAGGTTACTCTCTAAAGAAATGTTTTTGATGAAAAATTCTTCTATCAAAACTTTTAGTCTATTTTATCAAATTTTTCTTAATTTGTCAATAGTATAAACCCCATAAAAACAGCAAAAAATACTAATAATTTTATGTTTAGGAGAATTTTATGAAAAAGAAATTTAAAATAACAATTACACTTTTATTATCATTTGTTTTGCTGTTTTGTTTTTCTGCTCAAAGTTTTGCACTTTCAAAATATGGCTCACGCGGAAATGAGGTTAGAGAAATTCAAAAACGACTTAAAAAATGGGATTATTATAACGGTTCTGTTGACGGAATTTATGGCACTAAAACAAAGAAAGCAGTTATTAAATTTCAAAAACGAAATGGATTAACTGCAGATGGAATTGCCGGTAAAAAAACTTTAGAAAAAATGGGTATTCATGGTCTTAGCAACAATTCTTCAAAAAATTCAGATGTGAATCTACTTGCAAGGGTTATTTCTGCAGAAGCACGTGGAGAAAACTATCGAGGCCAGGTTGCAGTTGGGGCTGTAATTTTGAATCGAGTTGCGCACTCTTCTTTTCCTGACACCGTTTCTGGTGTAGTTTATCAAAGCGGTGCATTCGACTGTATGTACGATGGTCAAATCAACAAAAAAGTCGTTGACAGTGCCTATAAAGCCGCACAAGATGCATTAAATGGTTGGGACCCATCAGGTGGTGCTATTTACTATTACAACCCAAAAACTGCTAAATCAAGTTGGATTAAAAAAAGGCCTATAATTACTACAATTGGCAACCATGTATTTTGCAAATAAAAAGCTCGGCTTTATAGCCGAGCTTTAAATATTAATTAGCATAGTCTTTTAAATCAACTCTGTAAATTCTACCAGCGTATGAAGATGATGGAGAACTTTGACCAGCATTGTCAATAGTACCATTTCCGCCAAGACCAACATACAAACAACCTGCATTGTAAGCAAAACTTCTTGCAAACGAAGGTGTTTTAAAACTTAATACTTTTGTAAATTTATTAAAGTATTTATTTGTTTGGAAAATAGTTGTTGTAAAGTCATTTGAGCCGTTCATTTGTGAAGCCAAGAAATAATACTTTCCTTCTAATTCAAAAGCATCTCTAACAACATAATTTTCATTGCCTGTGCCCAAAGAAACTTCTTCAAACGCACCTGAAGTTTTTTCAACATTACTTGATTTGAAAATGCCGTTACAAACTGCAACATAAGTATCATCTGTAACAATTTCAGCACCTGTCATCATTTCAGAAGAAACAACTTCTTCACCATATTTCAAGCCACCTGTAACATAAGAATTATTATTGAAATTATAATAACAAAGCACACCACTCGAAACATATTTGTCATTTTCATCAACATAACTTCTAAATGTTGTGTGTCTTGTAACAGCGTTAGCCCCTCTCAAAGTTTTACCATCATAAACCATAATAAACTTATTACTTTCTTTGTCATATTTAAACAAACCAGAATAAGCATTCACAGTTAATGTAGATGAGCTATTATGAATAGCATAAAGTTCATTTTTAAATACAAACATATCATAACAACGCCAATAATCGTAATTATAATATGTTTGTCCATTATAAACATAAGAAGAAACATTAAATTCCTTACCATCTTTATAATAAAATTTAACAGCTGTGGACGCTTTTGAACCACGTAAATCTTTTTTGTCAAGGTATTGAACGCAAGAAGTTATTACATCACTACTAGCAGGAGTTCTAAACATTCCACCAAAGAATACTTTACCATTATATTCGACCATATCATAAATATGAACGCCGTAAGACAAAGTGTTGTAATGTTGCCATCTGTTTTTAACACTATCATACCAATAATAAGTACCATGATCCATTCCCAGTGGGTCGGTAGCAGTAGCATAAATTTCTCCATCAATTTCAAAAAATCTTTTAATTTCTTCTGAACTCAAACCACTGCCATTAGAATGGTCACATTTTTCAAAAGTTGTTGAATCATTTGTATAATAGAAGATTGGAACCGAACCAGTATTATCGCCATAGTTACCGTTAGATATTAAAACTTTACCATCTTTAACAGCCAAATCCCAAGCATTTTTAGCATAATTATGTGCAGTGTCATATTTTGTATAATGAGATGCGGCTGGATTACCAAGATATTCTGCTTCAATTTCAAGATTTGAAACATTATCAAGCAAGTTAGCATCTGCTTTAACTTGATCAAATGAATTTATTGCGCCAAGCAAATATTTTCTTAAAAACAACAAATCCAACACATCAACAACAGAACTAACATCAACATCAGCATTAGTTAAAGAAATTTCATTCAAAACATAAATACCAACTATATGCTTTCTTAAAAGCAAAATATCAGCAATGTCAATAACACCATCTTTATTAACGTCACCTAACACATCATCTTCAGCAATAGCAGGAATCGAAAAGCAAGATAGCATTAAAATTGCGGATAAAATTAAACATAATATTTTTGTGAATTTCATATCTTCTCTCCTTACAAATTATTAAAAAACATCATCAGCATATGGGTCATTACCCATTTTCTTGTAAAATGCGTAATAATAATCAATTATTGCTTTTTGATCTTCGTTATAATTTTCATAAATACTTACATCATTCTTCACTTTAAAAGCAATATATCCAATACTTCTAACTGGTAATTTGTTCTTACCAGAGGCATAAACAATTTTCTCAACACCATTGAATGTAATTTTAGCATAGCCACGTCCAATGAAATCCCACATAGCGTGATTATCTTTAATGTTATTTAAAGAACCAACAATACCGCTAAAATTACTGTCAGTATAATATTCCTCTGAATTATATGGAACAGAAAGATAATTTACACCCATTCCAAAATCTACACCAAATTTTAAATCGGTTGTTCTATAATTATTAAAATAACTTTTTGGTGCAATTAAAGTTCCTAATTCAACAATAAAATCATTTTTTCTCAAAGTTGAAATTAGCTCTTGATCAACTTCAGTATAAAAACGAATGCCAGAAATGTTTTTAGCTGCTTCACTTGGTTTTAATCTAATAGATGCTTGTTCTAAAGTTTCAAGACTCAATTTGATTGAAGTGAATTTTGTATTGCTATGAATTGGAACATTTTCACCGCACGCATAATATTTTCCACTATTATCAACATAAGCAACAACGTTATCTTCTACATTTGGCAAAGTATAAATTCCGCCTGCAGCAACATTTGTAGCCACACCATCTAAGTTTACTTCATAACCCGTTACCTTTGAAGTTGTAGTTTTTTCTGTTGTAGTATTTAGTGTGGTGGTAGTAGTAGGTGGAGTAGTTGGAATTGTTGTAATTGTAGTTGTAGTAGTGGTAGTTGTCTCGGTTGTTCCCTCGGTAGTAGAAACATCAGTTATAACTGGTTTAATTACCTTATCAGTAACCATAGCCAACAAATTTGTCACATTATCTTTTACATGATAAATACCCACTGTTATATAAGCAGTATTAGTACCAAAAGAATAGGTCGAACCGCTTGAAAGAGCACCAACACTAGAAACAAATGTACCTTTTGAATTGTAATTGCGAATAACAAACTGAATATTTGTATCTGAATATCCGGTGCTAAATTTATAAACTCTACCAGGTGTAACTTTAACTAATTTTGAAACACAGATTCGAACTGAACTTAAAACATAAGCACCAGTAGATAAATCATAACTACCCTTCACCCAATTATCAGTTTTTGAAACATCACTAATTGAAATTGCTGTTGAAGTATCAAGAGTAGCCGGACCGGTTGTCATCATTGTAGTTGTTCTTGTAGTTGTAGGACTAGTTGTTGTAGTGGTTGTTGTATAAGTCGTTCCTTCTACAGTAGAAACAGGTTTTGAAGTTGAAGAAATATTACCATTGATTTTTTCTAATTCAAAATACATCATATACATTTTTCCAATAACACCACTTGCAGAAAATTTAACAATTACATTTTTATCAGAATTAATTGTAAAATTGCCAATTTCACGCTTATTAACCATAAATTCGCCTGCGTAACTAACAGTGTCAATCAAAACATCATCAACATATACACCAAAGGTACCCCTAGTACTTAAATCTCTTGAATATGTAAAAAACTTATATGTACCTGCAGCAATATTAGAAAGTGTAAACGAAACAGTATCTCCTTCTGCCATTGCTTCAAAACAACTCAGTGTACCATTTGGAGTTAAGTCAGTTTGATTGTAAGTAGAAAGATTGCCACTTCCTGTTGATTTTGGTGAGCATTGATAAGCTTCAAAGAAGTAACCTGTTCCCACAGCAACTTCACTATTAGCAAAGGTAAAAGCGACTTTTTTGCCATCATAATCAATAAAATTAGTGCTTGAATAATTAGTAAAAGATATTTCATATTTACCAATTTTTGCATCTTCACTCGCCTTCAATCTTAAAGTCAAAATTGTGCCATTATATGTGATGTTTGAAGAATTGTTTGAATTAATTAAACAAGTAAACACATTGTTTTTTAAATTAGATACAAAACTAACTTCAGTTAAATCAGCATAAGACACATCTGGCTCGTTGTCTTTAGTCACAAAACTAATTGCGCTATCACATTTAATAGAAAATTTTGCAGCCCAAAAACCAGGGTTGTTGCCGATGTTAATGTTAACATCAAACTCTTCGCCTTTCTCAACTGCTACAGATTCAATTTCGAAATGTGGTTTTGTACTATCATATGAAGGAATTGCAGCAAAAACCGAATATGATGTCATAAACACCAACAACACAGAAAGAATTATCGCTAAAAGCTTTTTCTTTTTCATAATCATATACTCCATAAAAAATTATTTTGTAATATTATATCATAGATGTTGTAAAAAATAAACATAAATTTTAAATAAATTAAAAAATCCGACAAATTTCTTTGTCGGATTTAAAACTTATTAACTTAAAACTTGCAAACCGTTATAAACACACCAGCCATCGTTTATTTTAACACAAATTACTGAACATTTGTAAATCATACTTTCTGTTTCAGTTTTTGGTGCTGAAGTTGTAGTTGGTGTTGTTGTTTCAGTCTTGTTGTTCTTCTTATTCTTCTTTGTTGAAGCCGGAACAGTTGTTGTTTCTTCTGCTACTGTTGTAACATCAAATTTAATGGTAAATGAAACATTAGCAAAAAGCGAAACACCTTCAGCAGTTGGCTCAACATTTTTGTACTCTTCTAAATAAGTGTTAAACTCATCTGAGCCACTTTTATAATATTGAACATCTTCATATTCAATTGAAGTGATTTTTGTTGTTTGTTCATTAGAATCATTAACTAAATCAAGATAAAATTTAGCAACATCTTTAAACTTCTCGTCATCAGTAACATCTGCATTTAAATCAACTTCAGTATCAAATCCATATTGTGCTAATTCAGACACAATTTGTGAACGTAAATATGGTGAAAAAGATTCAACCATACCTTCAACAGTAGGATTGTCTTGGAAATAGAAATCACAAAAACTTTCAACTGTTTCATAAGGTGTGCCGATTGTAACTTTGTCAAAATAAGAAATTATTGTTCCGTTTAATGAACCAACAACAATTAATGTTGCCAATACACCGGCCAAGAAAGAAACAATTGAAACACCCCAAAAGTTGCTCTTTTTAGGTTTGTTTTCAACTGTTTTTTGATCAATTTGTTCAAAATCAATCTCTAAATCTTCATCTTCAACGCTAACTTTTTCTTCAACATCTTCAGCTGTTTCGACATCATCAAAATCAACCTTGATGTTTTCTAATGCCTCAAAGTCAACTTTAGTTTCCTCGAAACCACATTTTTCGCAAACGGTTTCTTCTTTCATATCAAAACCACAAATTGGACAAATCATAATTATTCTCCTTAAATTTTATTAATTTATTTTAACAAAAAATCACTATTTAGTCAAGTTCTTTCAAACCAGTATAAAGTTCAAAATATCTTCCCTTTTGCTCAAGTAAAGTTTCGTGATCGCCACGCTCAATAATTTCACCGTTTTCAAGCACCATAATAGCGTTAGAATTACGAACAGTAGATAATCTGTGAGCAATAACAAAAGTTGTTCTGTTAGCCATTAATCTATCCATGCCATGCTCAATATGTCTTTCAGTACGAGTATCAACAGAACTTGTCGCTTCATCAAGCACCAAAATAGGAGCTTTAGAGAGTGCTGCACGAGCGATATTTATAAGTTGTCGTTGGCCTTGAGAAAGATTTGCACCATCTCCTTCAAGCATTGTGTCATAACCATTTGACAAACGCATAATAAAACTATGTGCAGACGCAACCTTAGCGGCGGCAATTACTTCTTCATCTGTTGCATCTAGTCTACCATAACGAATGTTTTCCATTACAGTTCCTGTAAACAAATGAGTATCTTGCAAAACCATTGCAATGTTTTTTCTCAACGACGCCCTATCATATTGTTTTAAATCAACACCATCAATTGTGATTTTTCCATCTGCAATATCATAAAATCTGTTCAAAAGATTTGTAATGGTCGTTTTGCCAGCACCAGTTGAGCCTACAAACGCAATTTTTTGGCCAGCATTTGCCCAAAGAGAAATGTTTTTAAGAATTACTCTGTCAGGATTATAGCCAAAAGTTACATTTTCAAGAACAACTTCACCTTTAATACCATCTGCACTAACAGCGTTTTCTGCATTTTCTGGTTCTGGCTCCATATCCATAACATTGAATACACGTTCAGCACCAGCAAGAGCAGAAAACAAGGTTGAAACTTGGTGAGACAATTCATTGATTGGTCTTGAGAACTGTCTAGAATATTGTGCAAAAAGTGTTAACGCACCCGGAGTAAAACCAGTTGTGCACATCATAATACCACCAAGACCTACTGTACAAGCATAACTAATTTGGCTAGTGTTACCCATAATAGGTCCCATAATTCCGCCAAAAAATTGTGATTTGAATTGTTTTTCTCTTAAATCATTATTAAGTTTTTCAAACTCTTCTTCACAAATGTGTTCATGGTTAAACACTTTAACAACCTTTTGACCAGTTACGGTTTCTTCAATATAACCATTAACTGCACCAAGTGCCGCTTGTTGACCTTTGTAATACTTTGATGAACGTTTCGCAATAGCACCGCTAATCATAACAAAAAGTGGAATAAAAACAATTGTAACAATTGTCAAAACCCAGTTTGTTGTTATCATAAATACGAATGTACCAACAAGAGTAATAACACCTGAAATAATTGAAATTAATGAATGGTCAAGCATCATTCCAATGTTATCAACGTCATTTGTAAATCTACTCATAATTTCGCCTGTTGGATTGTTATCATGAAATCTAACAGGTAAAGTTTGAACCTTTTTAAACAAGTCGTTTCTAATGTTTTCAAGAGTTGATTGCGAAACCGAAAGCATAATTCTTGATTGAATATATGTTGAAACAATTGTAACAGTATAAATACTCATCAAAATGATAAGTGCAGCAATAACATAAAAAATTGTCTGCTTTATAGTACTGCTATAAAGACCAAAAGTTGGAAACAATTTTAGTTTGACCGCAGAAATAAATTTATCTGCTATGGTTTCAAATGCACTATATTTAAGTTCTACATTTGGAACAATTGTTAAAGAAAGTTTATTAATAATTGGTGCCAACATATATGAACCAAAGAGTGAAGAAACTGTATGAGCAGCCATACAAATTGCTACTAAAAACAATTTCAATTTTTGAGTTTTCAAATATCTCAAAATTCTTAAAACAGTTTCTTTTGTTTTCTTTGGTTTTCCACCTGGGCCTCTACCCCTCATTCCAGGACCGCCTGGACCTCTTCTTGGCGGGCCACCAAAACCACCTGGGTGTTTAGAAGACGAGTTATATCTTTTTTGAAGTTCTTGTAAATCTCTTGCCATAACTTACGCCTCCTTTTTACCAGTTTGTGAAACATAAATTTCGTTGTATTCTGTGTTGGTTTTGATTAATTCTTCATGAGTGCCAATGCCAGTGATTTTACCTTCATTCATTACAATAATTTTATCGGCATGTTCAATTGAACTAATTCTTTGTGCAATAATAATCTTTGTTGAGTTTGATAAATCAGTTTTAAATTTCTCTTTAATTTGCTTTTCTGTTGCAGTATCAACAGCGCTAGTTGAGTCATCTAAAATAATAATCTTCGGTTTTTTAAGCAATGCTCTTGCAATACAAAGTCTTTGTTTTTGACCACCAGAAACATTAGTACCACCTTGGTCAATTGAGTGTTCGTAACCTTCAGTAAATTCTCTAATAAATGAATCAGCTTGAGCAGAAGAAGCCGCACCAACAAGCTCATCATCTGTTGCGTTTTCATCGCCCCAACGAAGGTTATCAGAAACAGTACCTGAGAATAAAATATTCTTTTGAAGTACCATACCAACGCCTTCACGAAGATTATAAAGACTGTAATCTTTGACATCTACACCATCAATTAAAACGCTACCTTCATCAACATCATAAAGTCGTGGAATCATTGAAACTAAGGTTGTTTTTCCACAACCTGTTGAACCAATAATGCCAACAGTTGAGCCAGCTTCAATTTTTAAATCAATATTGTCTAAAACCTTTTCTTCACTATTCTTGTAATATCTAAAAGAAACATTTTTAAATTCAATTTCGCCATTAACAACTTCAATGTTTTTGCATTTTGATTTATCATCATTCAAATCAATTTCTTCATCTAAAACTTCTTTAATTCTCTTTGCACTTGCAAGTGCTCTAGAAGACATCATAAGCAAGAATGAAAGCATCATCAAAGACATTAAAATTTGGTTAACATATGAAATAAATGCAGATAAATCGCCAGTTGCCAAGTCACCATTCAAAACTAAATTCGAACCAAACCAAACAACTGCAGCGGTTGTTAAATTCATAACCAAAGTCATAACTGGAGACATAAAAATCATTACTTTATGTGCAGATATACCTGTTTTTTTCAAATCAGCGTTAGCAGTTGTAAACTTATTAATTTCGTGTTCTTCCCTAACAAAACTTTTAACAACCCTAACATTTGTAACGTTCTCTTGTACAGTTGAATTGAGTCGATCAACCTTTTCTTGAACCTTTGAAAACCTAGGAAAACCAATTTTAATAATCATCAAAACTGCAACAACCATTGCAGGAATTGAAACTCCTAAAACTACAGCTAATTCTGGTTTAATGTTAATTGCCATAATTAACGCACCAATCAACATACCTGGAGAACGCAAACACATTCTAAGAAGCATATTAACAAAATTTTGCAACTGTGTTACGTCATTTGTTAAACGTGTTACAAGTGAGCCGGTTGAAAATTTATCAATATTTGCAAATGAAAATTTTTGAACCTTTTTAAATACGTCAGAACGTAAATCAGAAGCAAAGTTAACAGAAGCTTTTGCACCAAAATAACTGCCTCCAACGCCACCTAACATCATAACAAGTGCGTTTAAAATCATAAGTCCAGCATATAAAATACTTGAAGTAGGAGTTAATGTTTTTTGCTGAGCGCCATTAATTATCGCAGCCAAAAACAAAGGCATTAAAACCTCGCCAATAACTTCAATAATCATACAAACAGGACCTGATATAAAATACTTTTTATAAGGTTTTACATATTTAAGCCATCTTTTCATTTTTTACTCCCCTTCCTCACTAAGTGCTGTTTTCATTTTATCTAATAATTCCATAAATTTATCAATATCTTCATTTGAAAAATATTTGAAACTTTGAACATCAAGTTTGTCAAAAACCGACCTTGTGTTATCAATGATTTCCTTGCCTTTTTCTGTAATCTTAACTTGGTTATAGCGGTTGTCAGACTCAAGAGTTTCTCTTGTAATATAACCATTACTTTCTAACTTTTTAATAACACCAGCAATCGCAGCAGGACTAACATCAAACTTTTCAGCAATTTGCTTTTGGTTGACAGTACCCTCACTTCTCGCAATATGCATTAAAACTCTGTGTTGAGTGTGATGAATTCCAAGTTCTTTAACCTTTCTTTCAAAACATTTTCTTCTTTGTCTATCTGTACACATAAATTTGTGAATACAACTATGAAGTTTTTCTTTTGTAATATTAGACAAATTTAGCACCTCCAAAAATTAAGTACTTAATAGTTAACAGGTTAATTATATGCTCACATATTCAAAAAGTCAACATTTATGGTTAATTTTTTTACATTTATTATGAAATTTTAACATATATGATTACAAAACAAGTCGTGTTTGTTAAAAAATCAACAAAGATATATTTTTTTATTAATTTTACTTGCAATATTGATTTAAATTTATTATAATGGAAAATAGCATAAAATGCTTATATTTATGAGACATTGAAAGGAATGAAAACACAATGATTTACTCTAAAGAAGTTGAAAACATGTGTAT
>JAZRPW010000062.1:0-10125 GCA_045649405.1 Acutalibacteraceae bacterium | reverse complement strand
AGATTAAAGTTTCGCCATTCTCATCGACTGAAGTGAGAAATGCTATTAAAAACAGTGATGATTATAGTTCTTTTTTATCAAAAGAAGTGTACGACTATATCATCGAAAACAATTTATATAAATAAAGGATTAATTATGTATTCTGTTTATATTGATTATTTGAAAGAACATTTAAACGAGCATAGGTTTCAACATAGTTTGAATGTTGCTGATAAATGTTTATATTTGGCTCAAAAATATGGTTGTGATGAAGATAAAGCATATTTTTGTGGCTTAATTCATGATATTTGCAAGAATGAATCAAGAGAAAACATATTGCAAATATTTGAGAAGTTTGGTATAATATTAGATAACGTGCAAAAGAATGTTGATTTGTTGTGGCATTCGATTGCCGGTTCATTACTTGTTAGTGAAAAATTCAATGTTACTGACGAAGATATTCTCAACGCTATTAAGTTTCACACAACCGGCAGAGAGAATATGTCTAAGTTAGAGAAAATTGTTTTTTTGGCTGATATCATTTCGGTTGACAGAGATTTTGACGGTGTTGAATTTTTAAGACAAATAAGTGAAGAAAATTTAGATTTAGCAGTGTTTTATGCGTTGAAATTTTCAATTGAGAATTTAGTACGCAAAAAAGCACCTATCCATATTGACACAATTAATGCTTATAATTTTTTAGCAATGGAGATTTTTGAAAGGAAGTAAATTATGGCTTATAAAAAGTCGTCAGATGAATTAAGAAAAAAACCTATTAAACGACAAAGGGTTAATAAAGGTTCTAATATAAATTCAAAAAAAACAGAACAAAACAATGAAATTTTTTCTCATTCCAAAGACAAATCTTTTGATTTGAAAAAGATGGGGAACAAAGCAAAAACAGAAAAGTCAAAAAAGATGTTGATTTTATCTAACACTTTGCTTTCAATTTTGCTTGTTGTTTCAACAATTGTTTTCTCAGTAACTTCGATTTTTGACTCTAAATTTTTTCATGATAAAAACATTGATGAAACTGAAAAACCAGGATATGAAGACATTATGGTTTCGCCACACGAAAATGTTGCATATTTTCTTGTTTGTGGTGTTGACTTATCAGAAAACTTAACTGATATTATTATGGTTGTTTGTTATGACTTGGCAAACAATGAAGCAAACATTTTGCAAATTCCAAGAGACACTTATGTTGGCGATGTGCCAAGTGGTAAAATAAATGCAGTATTTGGCAACCCACGTGAGGGCGAGTCAAAAATCAAAGCTTTAATTAGATGCATTAACTCAAAATTTGGAATTCCAATTGATAACTATGCAACTGTGACTGTTAGAGGTACAGAGAAAGTTATTGATGCAATTGGTGGCCTTGATATTGAGTTGGACCGTGACTTTAAACTTGTTGATGACTCTCGCAAACCAGAACAGGTTCAATACTTTAGCAAAGGTAAAGTACATCTCGACGGTCAATGGGCAACTGCTTTGATTCGTAACCGTAAAAATACCGATGGTGGTAGTGATATGGGCAGACTTAAAAATCAACGCTCAATTTACGCTGCACTTTTAAAACAATTAACTGAAGTTTCACTTTCAGAAATGCTTTCAATTGCAACTAACTGTATGAATGAAATTTCTACTGATATGCCTCCGGGTATAGCACTTGGTTATGCTAAAGAAGTTAATAATTTAAAACTTGATAGTGTTAAGATTATGACTTTGCCTGGTCAAACTGCAACAGTTAGGGGTCTTTCTTGTTGGGTTTGCCATAAGCAAGATACTGCAGATATGATTAATGAGTATTTTAGACCTTATGATGAAACTTTGCTTACAACAAGTGAAATGAGCATTATTGATTATTCAGAAATTGGTGCTTCTTATAATGATGATTATGGTAATATGCTTCACGAAGGTTCGTTAAACGAATTTCATAATGGTGAAACACAAACTACAACAACACAAGCACAATAAAGGAGATTAAATGGATACTTTTGAAAAAGTAACTATCGCCGTTAAGGCATTAGATAGTAAAAAAGCAACAGACATTAAGGTTATTAAAATTGATGACCTTACAATATTAGGCGATTATTTTATTTTCGCAAGTGGTAATTCTTCAACACAAGTTCGTGCTCTTGCAGATGTTGTTGATGAAAAAATGAGCGAAAACGGAATTGAACCTGGCCATGTTGAAGGCAAGGCAAGTGGTTGGATTTTGCTTGATTATGGCGATGTAGTAATTCATGTTCTTGGCCGTCAAGAAAGAGAGTTTTATTCTCTTGAAAAGATTTGGCAAGATGGTCAAGAAATTGATATTTCAGATATTATTAGCGAATAAAAGGAGTTTTTTAGTTGAAATACGAATTTAAAAGTACTGAAGAAAAATGGCAAAAGATTTGGGAAGAAAACAAAACTTTTGAAGCAAAAGAAGATTATACTTTGCCTAAGTTTTATAGTTTGGTAGAGTTTCCATATCCATCAGGTGCTGGTATGCACGTTGGTCATATCAAAGCATATTCAGGCCTTGAAGTTTTATCAAGAAAAAGAAGATTGCAAGGTTACAATGTTCTTTTTCCACTCGGTTTTGATGCTTATGGTTTGCCAACCGAAAACTATGCAATCAAAACAGGTATTCACCCAAGAGTTGTAACTGATAGAAATATTGAAAACTTTACTAATCAATTAAAAAGAGTTGGCTTTTCATTTGACTGGTCAAAAACAATTGATACAACTGATGAAAATTATTATAAATGGACTCAATGGATTTTTCTTAAAATGTTTGAAAAAGGCCTTGCATTCCGTGATAAGACTTTGATTAACTATTGTCCATCTTGTAAAGTAGTTCTTTCTAATGAAGACTCACAAGGCGGTAAATGTGACATTTGTAATAGTCCAATTGTTCAAAAATCAAAAGATGTTTGGTATTTGAGAATTACTGACTATGCTGATAAACTTCTTGAAGGACTTAAAGAAGTTGATTATTTGCCAAATGTTAAACTTCAACAAGAAAACTGGATTGGTAAATCAACTGGTGCTTTTGTTGATTTTAAAATTAAAGAAATCGATGAATCATTAAAGGTTTACACAACAAGACCAGATACACTTTTTGGTGTAACATTTATGGTTATTGCTCCTGAACATCCAATGATTGAGCAAAACAAAGAAAAAATTGCTAACATTGAAGCTTTGGAAGACTATAAAAAAGAATGTGCTAAAAAGACTGAGTTTGAAAGAACTCAACTTGTTAAAGATAAAACAGGTGTTAAAATTGACGGTCTTACTGCAATTAACCCAGTTAATAACAAAGAAATTCCTATTTATATTTCTGACTATGTTATGATGGGTTACGGCACAGGCGCTATTATGGCTGTTCCTGCTCATGATGGCAGAGACTATGACTTTGCTAAAAAGTTCGGTATTGATATCATTGAAGTTATTAAAGGCGGAGATATTACAGTAGAGCCATACACAGAAAGTGGCGAAATGGTTAACTCTGAATTCCTTAATGGTATTTGTGAAAAATCTCAAGCCATTGACAAAATGATTGAATTTTTGACAGAAAAGGGCATTGGCGAAAAAGGCGTTCAGTACAAAATGAAAGACTGGGCATTTAACCGTCAAAGATATTGGGGTGAACCAATTCCAATTGTTCATTGTGACAAGTGTGGAATGGTTGCAGTGCCTTATGAAGAATTGCCATTAAAACTTCCGGTTGTTGATGAATTTAAACCTGGTCAAGACGGCGAAAGCCCACTTGCTAAGGTTGAAGAATATGTAAACTGTAAATGTCCAAAATGTGGTGGCGATGCTAAAAGAGAAACAGATACAATGCCACAATGGGCAGGTTCTTCTTGGTATTTCTTGAGATACATTGACCCTAATAATGATAAAGAATTTGCTTCACAAGAAAAATTGAAATATTGGATGCCAGTTGACTGGTACAATGGTGGTATGGAACACGTTACACGTCACTTGATTTATTCAAGATTCTGGTATAAATTCCTTTATGATTTGGGTGAAGTGCCATTCCCAGAACCATATGCTAAGAGAACAGCACAAGGTTTGATTTTAGGACCAGATGGCGAAAAAATGTCTAAATCAAAAGGCAATGTTGTTGACCCTAACGATGTTGTTGAAGAGTTTGGTGCAGACGTACTTAGAACCTATGTATTGTTTATGGGTGACTATGAAAAAGCCGCACCTTGGTCAAAAGATGCAGTTAAAGGTTGTAAAAGATTTATTGACAGAACTTTCAATTTGTTTGAAATTTTGGTTGATGGCGATGAATATTCAAAAGAACTTGAATCAGCATTCCACAAAACAATTAAAAAGGTTTCTGAAGATATTGAAACATTGAAATATAACACTGCTATTGCTGCAATGATGACCTTGCTTAATGATATTTATGCTAAAGGCTCAATTAACAAAGCAGAATTGAAGACATTTATCACATTACTTAACCCATTCGCTCCACATATTACAGAAGAACTTTGGGAAATGGCTGGTTTTGAAGGTATGCTTAATGAAACTTCATGGCCAGAATATTCCGAAGAAAAATGTAAAGATGATATGATTGAAATTGTTGTTCAAATCAACGGTAAAGTTAGAGCAAAACTTAATGTTGTTGCTGATGCTGGTCAAGATGAAGTTTTAGCTATTGCAAAGGCAGATGAAAAGGTGTTATCTGCAGTTGAAGGCAAAAGCATTGTTAAAGAAATTTATGTTAAAGGCAAACTTGTAAATATTGTGGTGAAATAATGAAACGTGGAATAAATATTGGCGACCATCTTGAGTTGGATTTTGATAAAAATCAACCTTTTGTTAATCCAATTCAAGATTGGTATTACGATACAATAAAAAATCTCGGATTCGATCATGTCCGTTTGCCTGTAAAATGGTCTTGGTGGACAGATGACGAGAACGGTTTTAAAATCGATGAAAATTTCTTTGATGAAGTTGAGAAAACTGTAAAGAGATTTTTGGACCTTGGTCTTGAAGTTGTTCTTAACGTTCATCATTTTAGAGAAGCAATGGATGAACCAAGAAAATACAGTAAAAAATTGTTTGCAATTTGGGAACAAGTAGGCGAGAGATTCAAAGATTATTCTGAGAAGTTGATTTTTGAGGTTATGAATGAGCCAACTTGGAGAACAACTCCTGAAGAGTGGAATGAAGTCCAAGAAGAAGCTTTGGCTGTAATTAGAAAAACAAACCCAACAAGAACTGTTATGGTTTGTGGTATTGATTACTCTGGTCTTGTTGCACTTGATAATTTGAAATTACCAGAAGATGATAATTTGATTGCAACATTTCATTTTTATGACCCATTTGATTTTACTCATCAAGGTGCTTATTGGTCTGAAACAATGAAAGATTCAAGAGGCGTGCATTGGTACGGCACCGATGATGATAAAGAATTTGTTATGGCAAGATTCATTGCGCATGCAAAGAACTTCCAAAGAAGAAACAATGGCATTAGAATGAATCTTGGCGAATTTGGAGCGCTTCCGTTTTTTAACGAGTTAAGTGAAGTGGCTGCATGGACTAAATGTGTAAGAGAAACTTGCGAAAAATTAGGTTACTCTTGGACATATTGGGAGTTCAACAGAAACTTTGGTATTTACACAAAAGATGGAGAGCCAAAACAACATTTAATTGACGCATTATTAAATGATTAAAAAATGTGTTGACAACACTATTCAATAGTGTTATAATAATTTAGTAAAAATACCCCTGCTAAAGGCGGAGGGAGGGATTAAAGTGAGTCAGGTTCGTATTAAAGAAAATGAATCATTGGAAAATGCACTCAGACGTTTCAAAAGAGCGACTGTAAGAGATGGCGTTATTCAAGAAGTTCGTAAAAGAGAACACTATGAGAAACCTTCAGTAAAAAGAAAGAAAAAATCTGAAGCAGCTCGTAAAAGAAAATACAAATAATTCGGATTTTATACATATTCTGTCCGAATTGTATTTGTGTTGTATTTTTTGATTTATTAACGGACATTTTTTAATGTCCGTTTTTAATTTTTAAGGAAATTATTATGAGAATTTTTAAACCAAGTTTTTATTTAAAAAATATTTTTTCAATTGATGTTGATTTTTTGAAAAAGAATAATATTAAAGCTTTGTTGCTTGATGCAGATAATACTCTTTGCATTTTTCATACTGATTTTCCTGTTGACGGAGTTTTGGAATGGATTGAAATGATGAAATCAAATGGTATTGATTTGCACCTTTTGTCAAATGCTAAACCTAAGAGATTAACAAAGTTTGCTGAAAATGTTAATTTACCATATTTCTATTTATCGATGAAACCATTGCCTTTTAAAATTTCAAAAGCTGTTAAAAAATTGGGTTTCAAAAAAGATGAAGTTGCACTTGTTGGTGACCAAATTTTTACTGATATTTTAGGCGGCAACCTTGCTGGTATTAACACAATTTGGCTTGATT
This sequence comes from Acutalibacteraceae bacterium, assembly GCA_045649405.1. Taxonomy (GTDB): domain Bacteria; phylum Bacillota; class Clostridia; order Oscillospirales; family Acutalibacteraceae; genus RUG11462. The sequence goes on along the minus strand of JAZRPW010000062.1, from coordinate 3,693 downwards.
ATATCAAAATCGAAGATGGTTGGACTTTTAGGTTTAAAAGAAAAATTGAAAATATTTTGAAGAAAAATTACAAAAGAGGTGATTAGATAATGGGTGCTTTGTTTGGACCTGCAGGAAATTCAGATTCATTTAAAACAATGGGTTACAAATCAACTGCAACTGCTCCAAAGTATGTTTTTGAAATGGGGCTTGATATTTACGAGTATCAATGTGGTAGAGGTGTAAATGTATCTGCAGAAAATGCTGCGTTATATAGAAAAAATGCTGAAGAATATGGTATCATAACATCTTTGCACGCACCTTATTATATTTCGCTTTCTTCTGTTGAAAAAGAAAAGAGACTAAAATCTGTTGATTACATTTTGCAAAGCGCAAAAGCCGCTGATATGATTGGTGCTAATAGAATAATTGTTCATTCTGGTTCTTGTTCTAAGATTACCCGTGAAGAAGCTTTGGAACTTGCTAAAGACACTTTGAAAATTGCAAGAAATGCTTTAGAAGAGAACGGTTTATCTCACATTCATATTTGTCCAGAAACTATGGGGAAAGTTAATCAACTAGGTACACTTGAAGAGGTACTTGAACTTTGTTTGGTTGATGAAAGTTTTATTCCTTGTATTGATTTTGGTCATTTAAATGCAAGAACATTTGGTGGCGTTAACACCAAAGAACAGTTTGAATTTGTTTTGGATTCTATTGAAAACAAGCTTGGATTTGAAAAATTGAATTGCTTTCATTCTCATTTTTCTAAAATTGAATATACAGAAAATGGGGGAGAGAAAAAGCATTTAACTTTTGAAGATCAGGTGTTTGGTCCTAACTTTGAACCACTGGCTGAATTGGTGGCAAAAAAGAATTTATCACCTTATTTTATTTGTGAATCTGCCGGAACTCAGGCAGAAGACGCATTATTTATGAAAAAAGTCTATAAAGATTGCAAAGATTAGTAAAAAACACTTGAAAAATCTTGTAATATGGTATAAAATATAATTAATAATTTTTGGAGGTTAAAAATTTATGGTAACAGCAGGCGATTTTAGAAATGGCGTAACTTTTGAAATGGATGGAAAGGTTTATCAAATAATTGAATTCCAACACGTTAAACCAGGTAAAGGTGCGGCTTTTGTTAGAACTAAAATCAGAGATGTAATTGCAGGTTCAGTTGTTGAAAAAACTTTCAACCCAACTGATAAATATCCAACTGCTTTTGTTGAGAGAAAAGAAATGCAATATTCTTATGAAGATGGTGGCTTGTATTATTTTATGGATATGGAAACATATGATACAATTCCAGTTTCAAAAGATGAATTGAGTGATAACTTTAAATTTGTAAAAGAAGAAATGATTTGTAAAGTTCTTTCTTACAAAGGTAAAGTATTTGGTGTTGAACCACCTACATTTGTTGAACTTGATATCACAGCAACAGAACCAGGTATCAAAGGCGACACAGCTACTAACGCTACAAAACCAGCTACTTTGGAAACAGGTGCTGAAATCAGAGTTCCTTTGTTTGTTAACGAAGGCGATAGAATTAGAATTGATACTCGTACAGGCGAGTATATGGAGAGAGCATAATTATGACAGTTACAGAGAAGGTAGCTTATCTTAAAGGTTTGGCTTCTGGTCTTGAACTTGATGCTAATGATAAAACAGTTAAGCTTTTGAATGCTATTATTGATACACTTGATGAAATGGCTGAAGCAATGTCTGAACTTGAATTGGATGTTGTTGATGTTTGTGATCAAGTTGATGCTGTTGATGAAGATTTAGCAGAGGTTGAAGACTATCTCTTCGAAGCAGAAGAAGACGATGAAGATGACGACCTTTATGAAATCAATTGTCCTGAATGTGACGAATCTATGATTGTTAGCATTGATATGCTTGATGGCACTATTGAATGTACAAATTGTGGTGCTGAATTGAGATTAGATGTCACTGAAGAAGACGAAGAATAATTTAGTTTTAAAAAGCAACTATTTTCTTTATGAGAATAGTTGCTTTGTCCTTTTTATCGGACTTAGTTCTTGTTATAATTTCTATAGAAGGAACAAGGAGGAGTTCAAATATGAAGGAATTAAAAGAAAAAATCGTTTTGCTAAGATTGTTTAGAATTATGTTTGGTTGTTTTTTTGTCACTGGTGCTATTTTGTTTATTTTATTTAATATTTTTGAAGGTCAACATTTTGTAAGAAATGCTGCAATTTCATTGGTGTTGATGACATCTGGTTATGGTTTTGTTGAGTTTTATGGTTATAAAATTAATCAGTATTTAGATGAGTTTAGAGCATTAAAAAGCGCTAAAACGACAAAAAAGACAGTTGTAATTGAGTTTGATAAAATAGCTTAAAAGAAAAAGCAGAATTTTTCTGCTTTTTTGTTTTTATTAGGTAAAATAATATTAAAATTATATTGTATTATTTTTGAAAATATGTTATTATAAATGATTGTAGGGAGGCGATAAAATGAATTTAACTATTGAACAAAAAACTGTTTTGAATTTGTTAAAAAATTCTTTGTCTAATCAAGAAAAATCAATTGAATTTAATGAGTTGAATTTTGCCGACCTATTTAATATAGCAGATAAACATTCTGTTAATATGTTATGTTTTGACGCACTAAAAGATTATACTTCTAATATTCCTAGTGAAGTGTATTCAAAATGGCTTTATTTTGCAAGTAGAAAAATGACATTAAACGAAAACGTCATTTCAGTTCAAATGAAATTGACTAAGTTGTTAGAAACTAATCAAATTAAATATTTTGTTTTTAAAGGTCTTTCAATTGCTTCTTACTATAAAAATTCATCGTTAAGAGAACTTGGTGACATTGATTTTTATGTTGATGAGCTCGACTTCAAAAAAGCACATTTACTTTTGAAAAACAACGGGTTTACGCTTATTTCAACAAAGGGCAATATGCATTTTGCCTATGAATGTAATGGCGTTGAAATTGAGATGCATAAAAATTTTTGGGAAATGCCTGAAAATGAATGTTCTGTTTTTTTATCCAACTTTTTGAAAGAGTCAATAAATAATACAAACACAAATTATGTTGATGAATATAGTTTTGAAGGTCCAAATTGTGTGGCAAATGCAGTAATACTATTATTACACATAATTAATCACATTCAAAAAGGTGGAATTGGACTTAGACAATTTTATGATTTTGCTGCCTATATTTCTAGTGAGGATTTTGCTAATAATATAGGTGAGATATTGGATGTTTTTAAAAAAGGTGGAATATATTTAATTGCTCAAGTTGTTGCGAAAATTTCACATCAATATTTTGAAACACCTTATTTTGAATTTTTTGAAGATGCAGATAAGGAATTATGTGATTCGTTATTGTTTGATGTTCTTGAAAGTGGTAATTTTGGCGGGCTTTCTCAAGAAAAATATTATGGAAGCACAGCATTAACAATGGGTAATTTATTTGAATTTTGTAAAATGTCATGGCGCCCTTGTGAAAAACACAAAATTTTGTTGCCGATTGCACCGTTTTATATTGGTGTTAGATATGTTTGTAGGGCTTTGATTGGAAAACGCCCAAAAATTAATCCATTAAAACTTTCAAAAACAAGTTATGATAGAATTAATTTGTATAAAAAACTTAATTTTTTTGAGGAAAATTGATTATGAATCAATATGAAATTTTTGAAAAGAGAGAGATAAAAAAAGTTTCATTAATTGTTGG
>JAZRPW010000061.1:0-3678 GCA_045649405.1 Acutalibacteraceae bacterium | reverse complement strand
TGCAAATGCAAAATTAGCAGCAGTTGCAGATAGTGAAGAAAATGTAGTTTTGTTTGATGTTGACACATTGATGGGCTATGGCGAAGAAAAAGGCAATTCAACTTATGTTTCTTCAAATCGTCATCCTAAAGCATCAGGTTATGAATTGATGGCTAATGAAGTTGTTAAACTCATTAGAGAATATTATGGTGAAGAAAATCCTACTTTCGCTCACCCTGTTACAACTCCATCAGAAGTAACAACTGCTACAACAACTGCAACTACAAGTGCTTCAGCAACAACTACAACTTCAACTACAAAAGCACCTGAAGAATCTTCATCTGCACCGGTTGAAACACCAATAGAATACGAATTTATATTTGCTCCTGAACAAGTTTCACTTTCAGAAAACACAATGGGTGTTCAGTTTGGCACACAACAAGGTTACAAAAACTTCTATTCAAGTTCAGTTCAAGCAGGAACAAGCGTTACTGTAACAACACTTACAGATGTTCAACCTGGTGTTTATGATGCAAGTATTTTTGCAAGAACATTAAAAGGCGCAGGCAGAGCGACTGTTGATATTGAAATCAATGGCGTTGTTGTAGCAACAGGTATCGATTCAACCACAGGTGGTGGTAAAGCAAATTACGAGTATCCTGTTAACCCTATTACAATCAATAAAGCAGGTCCTGTTGTAATTAAATTCACTGCAACTACTAGCGGTTCGCTTTATATGAATGCATTGAAACTTGTTAAAGTTGCAGATGTAGATGAAGAACCATCTGAAGAAGAAACAACAACAACTACTACAACAACTACTACAACAACTACTACAACTACAACAACAACTACTACAACTCAAAAAGCAGAAGAATCATCATCTGCATCTGCCTCAACACCTGCAGTTAATACATCTTATACACTTTTTGATGCTGATACTTTTACAGATACTATAAAGTTAGGTGATGGCGCTGTTGAAGGTGATATTGATAAATATGTAGTTTCACCATCATATAATGATAATATTTCAATTATCGATAGCACTCTTTCGGGTGGCTCAAAGGTTCTTGAAGTTAAAAGAACAGGTGCGTGGGACCAGATGGGTGTAAATTATGCTAAAAGTGATTTAGCTTCATTTGCACAAACAAGTATCGGCTTTAGATTCTGGGCTGCATCTAATACAGCAACCGGTTCTAAAACAAATAATTTAACTGTTGCTTTTAGATTTACTGATGCTGAAGGTAATCATACTTATGCTTCAACAGATGGTATTTGGGGTGCTAACCAATTAGGCAATCTTTCTGATGAAGGCGCTTATTACGAAGTTAATTGGGATACAACAAAAATTGACCCTGGCGCATCATTTAATAAACCTGGTCATAACATAATTCAACCTGCAGCAAATGGTAATAAAGACACAACAAGAGTTTTTGATAAATCAAAACTTAGCACATTAACTGCTATTAGCATTGTGTTTGAAGGTGCAGGTACAGTAGGTAATATTTATTATGTTGATGACCTCGAGTTTATCTATGACACAGAAGTTCCAACAACTAAACCAACACAAGTAGATGGTCTAACAACATCAGTTGTTAAAACCGAAGTTGGCGCATCAATCAGACTTAACGAAAAAAATGGTATCAGATTCTATACACAAATCGATGAAGATGCTTTAGCAGCACTCGTAGGCGATAAAGAATATGAAATCGGTACACTCATCGGACCAAAAGATTTAGTAGGCGACTATTTAACAGCAGAAGATGAAGTAGCAGAAAATGCAGTTAAAGTTACTTATGATATGTCAAAAGGTCTTTTTGAAGAAGACGGATTCAAAGGCATTGTAGGCTCAATGGTTGAAATCAAAGACAAAAACATTGCTCGTGATTTCGTAGCTCGTGCTTATGTATTAGTTGATGGCGTTTACTACTATTCAGCTGTACAATCAGTTCGTAGCTTGGCTTATGTTGCTAATGCATTTATGAATGACACAGAAAAATTTGAAGCAGTAGATGCTGACACACAAGAAAAAGTTGAATTCTGGGCTTCAAAATTCAATGGTTAATCAGGAGGTAAGTAAAGATGAAATTTGAAAAAATTACAGTAGAATTAGAAAAATATGAATCTCTTGATATCATTGCTTCTTCACCGGAAGAAGAAAATCCAACTGAAAAACCGGTTGAAACAACAAAACACGACCCATACGAAAACGATAAATGGTAAAAAACAAAAAGCACTCTCTTTTTTGAGAGTGCTTTTTTATGTCGCAAATTTATTTTAATTGTTCAGAATAATATTGATAACAAATATCGTTCAACAGTTCAAGGCAACAAACAAAGAATTGTTGGATGGAGTTTAACATAATGGCTACATAAAACAAAAATCCCCAATTTATTTGGGGATTTTTTAGTTCAAACTTTTCCATTTTTCAATATTTATTTTTTGAACATCTTTTGGAGAAATACCGAAAAATTTAACATATTCTCGGTAAAATGTTGAATAAGTTGAAAAACCACAAAGTTTTGCAACATTTTGTAGACTTATTTTTTGATATTTGTTATTCATCAATTTATTTGCATGTTTAAGTCTTATGCTGTTTAAATAATCTTTGAAAGTTTTTCCTGTTTGTTCTTTAAATATTTTATTTACCGTGTTATCCGAAACAAAAAACTTATCTTTAAGCGTATTATAAGTAATTGGTAAATTGTAGTTTTGTTGCACAAAGTCAATAACTTTAAGTGTCAAATTTGATTTATCAAATACGTCTTCTTTTTTAAAACTATTATAATATAGATCTAGTTCTGATAAAATTGTAAGGATTTTTGTTTTGATATAATATTCATTGTAATGTTTGTTCAAAGCTTCTTTCATTGAGTTTAATATATTAAAACAAATCTCGTTATTAAACGTGGCAGGGTAGATAGGCGTTGCATAGGGAAGTTTGTAAAAAACGTTAAAAATATTGTATTTTAAAAATTCTTGCAAGGTGCTTTCTTGAATATAGATATTCAGACAACTTGCCGTAGTAGTCGCTCTTTTAGTGTTAAATACTGAGTTTTTATCTGAAATTAAAAGAGTTCCTTTTTCAGCTGTGTAAGTTTTGTTTTTAGTTATAATATCGAATTTGCCATCTAATATATAAAAAACTCTATAAAACCCTTTTATAGCAATAGGCAATATTGGATCAATTTTTACATCAATACATTCAATCAATTCAATGTTTAAATCGTGTTGATAAAAGCCATATGAAATTGGAGAATTAACCATCTCTTCCTCCACAAGTTTAAATTTTTTATTTATTATAACATATAAAAGAAGAAAATGCAATAAATATTAAATGAAAATGCAATAATTTTTGGTTGAAATATTTTTTTAATTTGATATAATTAAATAGATAAAATATATAATAGGAGTGTCAAACAAATGAAAAAATTTTTATCAATTGTATTATCACTTTTAATGATTGTTGGAACATTTGCAATTGTTCCGCTTTCAAGTGTTAATGCACAAACTTATGACAATCGTATCGAGGCTAATTTCAATAACGATTGGCAGTTCTTTAGAGAAACCTATTCAGGTGCATCTTCAACTAAAATAGATGCAGTTGATAAAGTCGCAGGGGACAATTGGAGAGATATAACCTTGCCACATGATTTCTCAATTGAAGGTAAGTTTTCAACCTATGCTACAACCAACCGT
>JAZRPW010000060.1:0-10381 GCA_045649405.1 Acutalibacteraceae bacterium | reverse complement strand
AGTTGGTGCTGGTGACCGGAATCGAACCGGTACGGGTTATTCACCCACGGGATTTTAAGTCCCGGGCGTCTGCCAGTTCCGCCACACCAGCGTTTTTAACACTTAAAACATTATAATTAAAAATGGTAAAAATGTCAAGATGTTTTTTAAACTTTTTTATTATTATAATAAATTATCTTTAATATATTCCAAAAGCGCATTGCAACCACGTTTTACATCACGATAAGTGGTTTCAAACTCGCCTGTGTACCAAGGGTCTGCAATTGACGCACTCTCGCCAGCATACTCCAACAAAAGTTTGATTTTATCTTCTTGGTCATCTGGCACAATGTATTTTATGTTGCGCTGATTATTTTTATCCATCAACAAAACAATATCAAATTCTTCATAGTCACTGATTGTAAATCTAACGGCTTGTCTGCGGGTGTAAGGAATATTGTATTTGTCTAAAATCGCTTTTGTGCCATAATGAGTGTCGTTGCCGATTTCTTCTAAACTTGTTGCAGACGAAGCAACAAAAATATCATTTTCAAGCCCCGCATTTTTTACAATGTGTTTCATATAAAACTCAGCCATTGGGCTGCGACAAATATTCCCGTGGCAAACAAACATTACTTTAATCATTTAAAAAATCTCTCCTTTTTCAAAATTATAACACACAAAAATGCAAATTGCAAATTCACATGTGGTGTGTTGATATTAACTGCGAAATATGATATAATCAACTCGTCGTTAATCTTGAATTTGACGAGGTGATTAAAATGATAGATATTACTGTTTGGATGCAAAACTTTTTGCAGACATTAGATGGGATTTTTGCAAACCGTGTATGGTTTGTTGGTTTGCAAGGAAGTTATGGCCGTGGTGAAGCAACAGAAACAAGCGACATTGATATTGTTGTAATTTTGGATGAATTGTCTGCTATGGACATTCAAACTTATAATGATATGCTGGATACCCTATCTCACAGAGAATTGATATGTGGCTTCCTTTCAGCCAAAAAGGAAATTATGAATTGGGAACCATCAGACTTGTTCCAGTTTTGTAATGACACTACTCCAATCAAGGGAAGTCTTGACGAAGTTATAGCTGTTGTTGACGAAAGTGCTGTGAACAGAGCAATTAAAATCGGTGCCTGCAACATATTTCACGGATGTGTACATAATATGCTGTATGAAAAAAACGAAGATATTTTGCGAGGTTTATATAAATCCGCTTCTTTTGTTGTGCAGGCAATTGTTTTTAAGCAGACTGGAAAGTATATCAGTCATCAAAAGGATTTACTTGAAGTTGTATCTTCCGATGAACGTGCAATAGTGGAAACTTTTTTGAATTTGAAAAAAGGCGGAATGGTAGACTTCAATGTGATGTCCGAAATATTGTTTGCTTGCTCAAAGAAATGGATTGCTGAAAACAGTTAGATAAATTCCAATTTGTTGAACAAATAAAAACAACCGTTGACTTTTGAATCAACGGTTGTTTATTTTATTCTACATCTTCAACAATGACAGTTACTTTTGAAGCTCTGCGCTCATCAGTTTCGGTTACTTCAAAACTCAAATGTTCGAACTTGAATTTGTCGCCAACTTCTGGCACTTTTGAGAGTTTTTCCATTACAAAACCGCCAACAGAGTTCATTTCTGTTTCGGTTTCGATTTCAAAATGCTCACAAAATTCTTCAAAATCCATTGAACAAATAACGCTGAACGATTTTTCAGATAGTTTTGTAATTTCGTTAAGCACTTCATCGTGCTCATCCCAAATTTCGCCTACCAATTCTTCCAAAATATCTTCCATTGTTACAATGCCTTTTGTTCCGCCGTACTCATCACTAATAATGGCAATGTGGCGTTTTTGACGTTGCAACTCTTTAAGCAAGTCAGAAATTTTCATTGATGGGGTTATGAAAAATGGTTCGCTAATAATTTCATCAACTGGAGTTGAACGGTTGTAAACAGTGTTGTAAAACTCTTTTTGATTTATTGTGCCAATAATATTATCAATTGTTTCTTGATAAATTGGCAATCTTGTAAAACCTGATTTTGCGAAAACTTTGGCAATTTCAGAGTTTGAAGCGCCATATTCAACTGCAACAACATCAACCCTTGGTGTGAAAATGTCAACCGCTTCAACGTCATTAAACTCAATTGCACTTCTAATGAGCTCACTTTCTTCACTGTCAAACTCGCCTTGTTCTTCTGCCTCATCAACGAGAGTTAAAATCTCATTTTCAGTTGCAGAACTAACGCCTTTTGACTTGAAAAGTTTTGTTGCAAGATTTTTGAAAAGTGAGAAAAAGCAGTTAAGCGGTGTGAAAATTACCATAAAAAATGAAATTGACAAAGCCACCGACAACGCAAAACTTTCTGCGTTTTCTTTTGCAACATTTTTTGGTGTGATTTCGCCAAAAATTAAAACAACAACTGTTACAACAATAGTCGCAAGGGTTGCGCCCAAGTTTTTGCTAACATTTTCAATAAAAAACACAGTTGCAACTGATGAAAGCGCAATGTTAACAATGTTGTTGCCAACCAAAATTGTTGTAAGCAACTTGTCATAATTTTCAACAAGTTTTAACACACGCTCTGCGCGTTTGTCCCCTTCGTTTGCAAGGGTTTTAATGGCAACACGATTAAGCGATGTGAATGCTGTTTCTGTGGCTGAAAAATATGCCGAAAAGGCAATGCACACAAACATTAAAATAATTTGAATTATACTAAACGGGTCCATAATGGATTTGTTCACTCTCCTTATATGAATGAATTATAACAGAAATTCTTTTGATTTGCAATGTATTTTTAAAAATTAAAAAGACCACGCTAAAGTGGTCTTTTGTTTTTTCTATAATCTAAATAACTTTCAAGAATCATTACTGCGGCAACGGCATCAACAACATTTTTGCGTTTTTGCCCACGCACATTTGTAACGTTAAGCGCATTGTGTGACATAACCGTTGTGCAACGCTCATCCCACATTTCTACCTTTACGCCTGAAGTTTCTTCAATGATTTTTGCAATTCGTTCGCACTCTGTTGCACGTTCGCCTTTTGTGCCATCCATATTAAGTGGCAAGCCGACAACAACAAGTTCAGCGCACTGCGTTTTAATTTCTGCAACAATTTCCTCAATTAATTTTGGCTCATATTTTTCAAAAATCACTTTAACAGGAGAAGCCAACATTTCAAGTGGGTCACACGCTGCAATACCTGTTCTTGACAGTCCCAAATCAACCGACATTATCTTCATTTTTAATCCACCTTATTGTGCAGATGTTGTTTCAACTACAGTTGAAAAGCCAGAATAAACATCGGTATTTGTGAGTGTTACAACAAGCAAGTTGCCATCGCTAAACACAAAATCAAGACGTTTGTTGTCGAAATTGTAAGTAAGACGTGTTGGGTTTACCGGAGAGCCAAGGCAGAAGAAAAGTTGTGACAAATCAGGCACATCACGAGCATCTGGCTCGCCGATTGATGCAATAACATCTTCTTCTAAACAGTTACCGGTTTTAAAGCCGTAAGCCGAAATGTTGCAAACAACAATTGCTGCGCCTGCAGACTCGTTGCCGTTAACAAAGAAGTATTGTTCGCCATCATAATAAACCGATGTGAGCGAGTTGCCAACTTGGTATTTGTACATATCTTCTTTTTCGCCAATTGCAGTAACAAGTTGTGGGTTTTCATAAGGTGAAGTTTCGGTTACTACAACGCTTGTGCCTTCGGCTTCAACAACAGAAGATGTAACTGTTACTGTCCAAGGGCGCACCTTGTCAAAGAAAAATTCTTTAACTTCATCAATGCTAGCGCCAAGTGCAAACTGTGCGCCATCAACCTTTCCTTCGTTTACTTGCGCTGCCAAATCTTCTTTTGAAATAATAACATTTCTTTTTGAAGTTGTTGGAATTACAATTTCTTCTTGTGTTTCTTCGTTTTTAAACCAGTCACAAGAGCCGAGCGACAACAAAACAACAAGAATTAACAAAACAGAAATAACTTTTTTCATTTTTACTCCCCTTTTCTATCTTTTATAATCAGTAAACTCTTTAAACAAACCATCACGAATTTGCCAAAGTTTTTCAGACAAATCAACATAATAACTATGTGGGTTTTCAAGACGTTGAACTTCATCCCAAATAGACTCAACCTGTTCTTCGCAATAAGCACGAATGTTCTCTACCTTAGGACTTTCATAAACAAGTTCGCCTTTTTGGAATACTTTAACAAACAATTCTCTTGCAATAAAGTTTTCAACCGTTTTTCTTTTCCAAGTGTGGTCTGGGTCAAAAATTTCTAACTCTTTTGATGTGTCAATTTCTTCATCATAAAGTGTAACAACATCTGCAATTGCTTTGCCAGAGTCAGAGTCAAAAAGACGATAAACCTTTTTGTTGCAAGGCAATGTTACCTTGCCAACGTTGTCAGAAAAGTTAACTCTTGGCACAAATTTGCCGTTGTCATCAAGCAACGCAGTCAACTTATAAACTCCACCGAAAACAGGGTCAGAAGCCGCTGTTATAAGGCGTTCGCCAACGCAAAAACGGTCAACCTTTGCGCCTTCAATAAGTAAGTCTCTGATAATATATTCATCAAGCGAGTTTGAAGCAATAATCATACAATCTGGGTAACCTGCTTCATCAAGCAGTTTACGAATTTTCTTTGAAAGATAAGCCAAGTCGCCACTGTCAATTCGAATGCCAACCGGTCTGTGGCCCATTGGTTTTAAAACATCATCAAAACATTTAATGGCATTCAAAACGCCTGATTTTAATGTGTTATAAGTATCAACAAGCAAAATGCAATCATCTGGGTACTGCTTTGCATAAGCACAAAATGCATCATACTCAGTTTCGAAAAGTTGCACCCAAGCGTGAGTCATATTTGCACTGATTGGAATGTTATATTCTTTCAAAGCAGATGTGCAAGAACTACCAACACAACCACCAATGAAAGCCGCACGAGCGCCTTTGTCAGCAGCATCAATTCCATGTGCTCTGCGAACGCCAAACTCTAACACTTCACGCCCTTGAGCTGCGCGTGCAATTCTGTTTGCCTTTGTGGCAATTAAAGTTTGGTGGTTAATGGCAATCAGCAACAAAGTTTCAATTAAAGTTGCTTGAATTACTGGGCCAACAACCTTAACAATTGGCTCTTTTGCAAAAACAGGTGTACCTTCAGGAATTGCGTAAACATCACACTCGAATTTAAAGTTTTTAAGATAATCCAAAAAGCCATTTGAAAAGTTGTAAGTTTCTTTCAAAAAGTCAATGTCTTCATCTGTGAATTTGAAGTTTTGAATATACTCAATTGCTGTTTCAAGACCAGCACAAATTGCAAAACCGCCATTATCCGGCACCCTTCTAAAGAACAAGTCAAAACAGCCGATTTTGTTTTCAAAACCAGCTTCAAAATAACCATTTGCCATTGTAAAACAGTTGCAATCATTTAACAACACGAGTCTTTCTTGTGAAATTGACATTATAACACCTCAAAAACGCAAATTTATATTATCATTTTATCACATCAGCGAAAAATATTCAACTGTTTTTGAATTTGACTTATATTCATTTTATGCTATAATTTAATTATCAACTATAAGGACGGACGAAAATGATTATTTTGATAACGGGTGCTTCGCACACTGGCAAAACGCTTTTAGCACAAAAACTTTTAGAAAAATATCACTACCCTTACCTTTCAATTGACCATTTGAAAATGGGGCTTATTAGAAGTGGCAACACAAATTTAACTCCACTTAGTGACGATAACGACCTTACAAATTATTTGTGGCCGATTGTTTGCGAGATGATTAAAACTGCAATTGAAAACAACCAAAATTTGATTGTTGAAGGGTGTTATATTCCTTTTGACTTCCAAAAAGATTTCGATGAAAATTATCTTAAACAAATAAAGTTTTATTGCCTTGTGATGAGCGAAAATTACATTAAAAATCATTTTGATGATATTAAAAACAATGCCTGTGTCATTGAAAACCGTTTAGATGACTCTGACTGCACAATGGAATTTGTTTTAGAAGAAAACGAAAAGGTTTTGGCTCAAGCTAAACAACACGGCGCCGATTACATTTTAATTGATAACGAATATAAAATTGAAATATAAAAAAACAAACCCGAAACCAAATGGTTTCGGGTTTTGTAATCTTGTAATAAGACTAACGTTTTGAAAATTGTGGTGCACGACGAGCGCCTTTGAGACCTGGTTTCTTTCTTTCCTTCATTCTTGGGTCACGAGTGAGAAGTCCTGCTTTTTTGAGTGCTGGACGAAGCTCTTCGTTGAATTGAAGCAAAGCTCTTGACAAACCATGACGAATAGCGCCAGCTTGACCTGTTACACCGCCGCCTGTTACATTACAAACGATATCGAATTTACCAACTGTTTCTGTGATTTCCAATGGTTGGTTAACGATAAGTTTCAATGTTTCAAGACCAAAATAATCATCAATATCTCTATTGTTAATTGTGATTTTACCTGTACCGTTGTAAACTCTTACGCGGGCTACAGAACTTTTTCTTCTACCTGTTCCGTAGAAATATGGTTTTGTTTCATACATAATAATTCTGTCTCCCTTCTATTAAAATTCGTATGCAACTGGTTTTTGAGCTTCATGTTTGTGCTCTGTACCGCTGTATACTCTAAGTCTTGTAAGTGCTTTACGACCGATTGTTGTGTCTGGTACCATGCCTTTAACAGCAAGTTCCATTGCCAATTCAGGTTTTGTAGCCATAAGAGTTTTATATTTAACTTCTTTAAGACCACCGATGTAACCTGTGTGACGGTAGTAATATTTTTGTTCTAATTTGTTGCCTGTGAGAACTGCTTTGTCTGCATTAACAACAATAACGTGGTTACCACAATCAACGTGTGGTGTGAAGATTGGTTCATTTTTGCCTCTGAGAAGGTCAGCAACTACAACTGCTACTCTACCGAGTGATTTACCTTCAGCATCAACAATGTACCATTTGCGCTCAACTTCTTGAGCTTTTGCCATAAATGTTGACATTTCGATTTCCTCCAAATTTATTAAATTTAATTCAACGCAAGTGATATATTAACACATTTATTTCAACTAGTCAATAAATTTTTTTAAAAAAATTAAAATATTTTTGCTTTTCTCTTGTTTTCTTATGTTTTTACTATATTTACTCTTTTTTTCTCGTCTTTTATTTACAAAAAATAAGTCTTGAATATTGCAGGCATTTCGGGTAAAATATAACAACAAGGAGAGATGACAGATGAAAATTGCTTTTTACGACACAAAACCTTATGATAAAATCTGGTTTGAAACTTTGATTGCTGAGTACGGTTATGAGGTTAAGTTTTTTGAGCACAAGTTAAATGAAGACACCGCGCTTTTGTCTAAAGGTTATGATGTTGTTTGTATTTTTGTTAATGATGATGCAAACAAAGCAGTTTTGGACATTTTGGCAGAAAACGGAGTTAAACTTCTTGCTCTTCGTTGCGCTGGTTATAATAATGTAGATTTCAAGGCGGCCAAAGATAAGATTCACATTGTGCGTGTGCCTGCTTATTCACCTTCTGCAGTTGCAGAATTTGCAGCGGCTTTGCTTTTGACTGTTAATCGCAAAACCCACAAGGCGTATATTAGAACGCGTGATACTAACTTTAATATAAATGGACTTTTGGGGTTTGATTTGGCCGGCAAAACCGCTGGTATTATTGGTACTGGTAAAATCGGTCAGATGTTTATTGACATTTGCAAGGGCTTTAAAATGAAGGTTATTGCTTTTGACCCGTTTCCTAACAAAGACCTTGACATTGATTATGTTTCGCTTGATGAGTTGTTTGAAAAATCTAATTTTATTTCGCTTCACTGCCCACTTACTAAAGAGAATTTCCACCTTATTAATAAAGAAAGCATTGCTAAAATGCAAGATAATGTTATTATTGTTAACACTTCTCGTGGTGGACTTATTGACACAACAGCGCTTATTGAAGGATTAAAATCCAAAAAAATCGGCGGTGCTGGTCTTGATGTTTATGAAGAAGAAGGCGACGTTTTCTTTGAAGACAAATCTAACGAAATTATCAATGATGATGAGTTGATGAGATTGCTTGCTTTTCCAAACGTGGTTATGTCTTCACACCAAGGCTTTTTCACTCGTGAAGCAATGCAACAAATTGCAATGGTGACTATGGAAAACATTGCAAACTTTAACAACGGCGAAATTACAAACGAAGTTTATTTTGAAGACGGAAAAATTGTTGAAAAAAGATAAAAGAAAAAGCATTGATTTGACTTGACAAATCAATGCTTTTTTGTTATCATTGTTCTTGCACACGCGGGTGTGGCGGAATTGGCAGTTTTTGTTTCGACTGCTGCCTGTGGCAGAGCAAAGGAGAAAACAAAAAACGCCGTGGTCAAAAATGTGCGAAGTGAATACGAGCGAAAACATTTTTGGGAACCACAAGTGAGCGTGGCGCGTCGAAAGTGATAACAAATGTTATTGCATATAAATATTTACAATCAAACAAAAATGCGGGTGTGGCGGAATTGGCAGACGCGCTAGACTTAGGATCTAGTGAGCTATCTCGTGGGGGTTCAAGTCCCTTCACCCGCACCAAAAAACCGAAAACCTTTTATTTAAAGGTTTTCGGTTTTTTCTTTTGCAAAAATTTTAGCCACTATTTTTCAAAAGTTCTTTATCTATCTAACACTTTGTCTAACAAACAAACCCACAGAGCAATTCTCTGTGGGTCTGTTTTTAAAATTGTAAAATATAATTATTTAGATTTTTATACTTATAAATTCAGATTCTTAGTGTGTATGATTTTTAGTTAAAATTTAATTGTAACAGTTGTGCCTTTACCAAATTCACTATCGAGTGTTACCTTGCCGTTGTGAAATTGAACGGCATGCTTTACAATTGAAAGTCCAAGCCCTGTTCCACCTGTTTCTTTTGAGTGGCTTTTGTCGACACGATAAAAGCGTTCAAAAACTCGAGAATGATGTTCAGGCGGAATGCCAATTCCTGTATCAGAAACGGATACCATCGCGGTGTCTTCTTGCTTTATATCGATATTTACCTTGCCACCCTCTTTGTTATAACGAATTGCATTGTCACAAAGATTGTAGATAATCTCATATAGATATCTGCGAACGCCATGGATAATGGTGGATTCGCCGTTTACGAATATTTCAATCTGTCTTTTAGCAGCAGATGCCGAAAGAACCTCTACTACTTCGTTAGCTACCGCAAGAAGATCTACCGTTTCGGTTGGAATTTCTGAATCCTCATCCAACTGTGACAAACGAATGATATCGTTAATAAGAGAAACCAAGCGTTGTGCCTCATTCTTGATGTTCCCAATAAATCTGCTTGTATCTTGTGGCTTTACAAGACCGTTCTCAAGAAGTTCTGCACTACCGATAATGGATTGAAGTGGTGTTTTAAGTTCGTGAGTAACGTTTGCAGTGAACTCCTGACGGTTACGCTCAGCAAAAGCACGTTCGCTAATATCAAATACCAAAATAACAGTTCCGAGAACTTTTCCTTCTGACTCAATGGAGTTGATAGTAAACTGATACTGATTTCCGTTTCTTTCTTCGGTGTATTCGCTATGTTTACCGTCAAGAGCATTCAAAATTGCTTTGCTCATTTTGCTTGTACGGTCAACAAGCAGAAAATCGCTACCTTGTACATCTTTTTTAACAGCAAAGATCTTCTTTGCCGACGCATTCATACTCAACACCATACCATGTTCATCAAGAAGCACAAGACCTTCATTCATAGAAGAAATAATCTGTTCGAACTCATCGGATTTGCGACGAAGAGTTTCGATATGTTTCTTAATTTGCTTATGTTGTTTATGAATCTTTGTAAGGATGGGAGTCAGTTCTTCATAAGTGCTGTTTTCTGATGGGTTCTCCAAATCAAGTTGCATCAAAGGCTCAGTCACTTTTTTAGCCATTGTGTGGGATAAAATGCCGGCAACTACTGCAGCAATTAAAATGATTGCCATAATCGCGGGTAACATACCAAGAATAAGAACACCGATTGTAAGCTGACTTACCGATATACGGAGTACATTACCATTTTCAAGGCGAACAGCTTCATAAAAAGTCTTTTCGGTTAATGTCGAAGAATTTCGAGCACTGCTTCCTGTGCCGTCTTTAAATGCCTCAACGAGTTCTTCGCGGTCAGCGTGATTTTCCATCTCGCTAGGTTTTGCCTGAGTATCGTAAAGCACAGTGCCATCGTTATTTACAACAGTAAAACGGAACACGGAGGAATCGAAATTTTCAAAATACTCTACTCCAACCTCGTTTACTGTTTCTGCAACCAATGAAAGCTCTGCTTTCAACTGTTTCACTTGAGAGGTATTAAAATAATCATAAAAGAAACT
>JAZRPW010000059.1:0-33063 GCA_045649405.1 Acutalibacteraceae bacterium | reverse complement strand
GTTTTTCTTTATAAAAATCAAACCAACTTAATAATATGTCTTTTAAAGACATTAATTTAACTCCGTCAACTGAGTTAAGAATTGCTCTATATTCATAAACATCTTCTATATTTGAATAAACAAGCAATGTTTTTATTGCTTTTTGAACACTTCTTCCCTTTTTTAAAGTAATATCAATATAAATTTTGTCTTTTGTTGATTTATTTTCGATTTTTTTAGCATCATAAATCATTAAAAAATCGCCTAAAATTATTTTTATCATATTATCAAAATCAAAATATGAATTTGAATATTTATACTTAGAAAGGAAAGTAAAAGGTAATTCTTTGATGATTATATGGTCAAAACCTTGTGTATCTTTTTCAACGTGAAATTTACCGCGAACTTTTAAGTTTCCAACACCAAATTTATACATGTTTTTAATTTCTTCATCATAGAGAATTACACCACCGTTATTAAAATCTGGTCCTTTGATAAATGACATTAATTCATCAATTGAAATATCACGATTTTTAATCAACGCAACGGTAGCATCGATTACTTCGCCAAGATTATGTGGTGGAATGTTGCACATTGTACCTTCTGTGCCAGAAACAAGCACATTTGGTAAGCAAGTAAAAAACAATTTTGAATTTTCATCTAAAATTTCAGACTGAATGTTAAAAAGTTTTTTAGAATAATCTGAAAGACAAATTTCATTGTAATTAGGGCCAGAAAAATCAGAGAAACATCGTCCGAAACTCCCAAAATTACCACCACCATCAAGTAAAGTTGTATTTTTCGATTTTTGCACCATACTCAATATCAAATTATAAATATTTTCAGAAATTCCAAAGGCGCTACGTGGTAACATATCATTAAAATAATGTTCTCCTTCGAATTCACAAATAATTGTAGCTGTACACTTTCTTTTTATAGTTTTAGTAGCATTTTGCACTTTAGCCAAGATTTTTCGTTGAGTTTTAGTTAACCCATCTCTTACATCTGGCATCTCTTTCATTAACAAATCACTTTTAGTTTTAAAATTCATAATTAATCCTCCATAAAATATTTTGAAAATCAAAGCATCTATGTTCAAAGTAAAAATCTGGTCTATCTTCGATTTCTTTAACAATATCATATCACTGTCGATGGTGCAAAAATGGTACATAAACATTTTTCTTGAAAAAAATTTTGTTAAGGATAATAAAATTAAATTGAAATTTGGAGTGATTTTTTGAATAATACAATAATTTTTGGTGACAGTTATTCAACATTTGAAGGTTTTGTGCCTGATAATTACAATGAATGATATTAAAGAAAAAGTGTTAGAAACAATAAAATAAATGCATTAAATTATAAAGACAACCTCTGAAAACATATTGTTTTTAGAGGTGTTTTTATGTTTTTAGAATTAATTAAACTTGCACTGAATTCATTGTTTATGATTTTGCACATTAATCAAACAAATGAATTTCCAAAAGCGTTGTCAAAATCTGACGAAGAAAAATATATCGAACTTTTTGAAAAACATAGAGATTTAAATGCAAGAAACAAACTTGTTGAGCACAATCTAAGACTAGTAGCACATATAATAAAGAAGTATTATTCTGCAGGTTATGAACAAGATGATTTGCTTTCAATTGGCACGATTGGCTTAATAAAAGGTGTAAACTCTTATACATCTGAAAAAGGCACAAAACTTGCTACTTATTGCTCGCGTTGCATTGAAAATGAGATTTTAATGTACTTTCGCTCACAAAAGAAAACCAACGGCGATGTTTATATGTCTGACCCAGTTGATATCGACAAGGACGGTAACACACTTTCATTAATAGATATAATTTCAGACGATACTAATGTTCCTGAAGAAATTGAACTAAGAATAAAATGCGAGAAACTACATGAAATCATCAACAAACATTTAGAAAAACGTGAAAAACAAATTATTGAACACAGATATGGATTAAATGGCAAACCAGAGTTAACACAAAGAGAAATTGCGAAAAAGATGAAGATTTCTCGTTCATATGTTTCAAGAATCGAGAAAAAAGCGCTTGAAAAAATCAAAAATAAACTAAAATAGAAAAAAGAGCGTTGTTTTTTAACGCTCTTTTCCCTTTTGGCGCCCCCAATAGGAATCAAGATATTGCAAGCAATATCAACGGACTTGACAGTCCGAAAAGATTTTAACAGGTTTTTCTCGGTGCTAAAGCACCAACCGAAAAACACCTATATTAGGTTCGATTAATTAAAAATAAAAAAATAACAACATTGCAGACAGACTACAATGTTGTTATTTGGCGCCCCCAATAGGAATCGAACCTATAACTAACCCTTAGGTGGGGGTTATTATATCCATTTAACTATAGGGGCTTGGTTTTTATGTATTATAATATATTTTTTGGCTCAAGTCAAGGCAGAGAGAATTTAATCAAAATATACAAAATAAAGTGCGAGATTTTATAACATTATACAAAATATTGTGATAACTATTGACTTGATATCAAGTTTTTGTTATATTACTAGATGATAAAATTCTTTTATCAAAAATATTAAAATAAAAGAGGTTAGAAAAATGAAATTAGTATTTGATGTTAAAGACAAGCCGAAATTCGGTCAAATGATCGTTTTCGCAATTCAACAATTACTAGCAATTATGGCTGCAACAATTGCAGTTCCTGCAATCGTTGGTAATGGTATGACAGCTTCCGCTGCTCTTTTTGGTGCTGGTGTTGGTACAATTATTTACCAACTCTTCACAAAATTTAGAAGCCCTGTATTTTTAGGCTCATCATTCGCTTTTATTAGTTCAATGGTTGCTGCTTTTTCAGGTGCTGTATCTGCTGCAATGGGATTCCTTGGTATTATTATCGGTGCCATTTTAGCAGGTCTTGTATATGTTGTTATTGCAATAATCATTAAATTTGCTGGCGTTAACTGGATTAATAAATTAATGCCACCTGTTGTAATTGGACCTACGGTTGCAATTATCGGTCTTTCACTTGCTAGTGCAGCTGTTAAAGATGCTATGAGTTATGCTCCACAAGACGCTAACGGTTCATTTATTATGACAACAAATGTTTGGGTTTCATTAGTTTGTGCTATTGTTACATTGTTTGTTGTTGTTATTTGTTCTACTTACGGTAAAAAAATGGCTAAACTTATTCCGTTTATTATTGGTATTTTAGCAGGTTATGCTGTAGCTGGCATTTTCACAATTATAGGTTTCAAAACCGGAGTTGAAAGCTTAATCGTTTTAGATCTTGCTCCATTCAAGGCTTTGGTTGCAAACGGCGTAAACGTTTCTACATTTGTTTCTGTTCCAGAGTTTACTTTCTTAAAAGCATTCCCTGAAATCAAAAACCTTGATGCAAATTATTTCACAACTCTTTTTGTTGCATATGTTCCTGTTGCATTTGTTGTATTTGCTGAACATATTGCTGACCACAAAAACCTTTCTTCAATCATTGAAAAAGACCTTCTTGAAGATCCTGGCCTTTCAAGAACACTTTTAGGTGATGGTGTTGGTTCGATGTTTGGTGCAATTTTTGGTGGCTGTCCAAACACTACCTATGGCGAATCTGTTGGTTGTGTTGCTATTACAAGAAACGCTTCAGTTGTTACAATTACAACAACAGCCATTCTTTCGATACTTGTTTCTTTTGTTTCACCTTTCGTTGCTTTCCTTGATTCAATTCCTGGTTGCGTTATGGGTGGCGTGTGTATTACTCTTTATGGTTTCATTGCTGTATCTGGTCTTAAAATGCTTCAAAAAGTTGACCTCGAGCAAAATCCAAACCTTTTCACAGCTTCTGTAATTCTCATTACAGGTATTGGCGGTATGGCTCTTGCAATTGGTAAAGTTACAATAACTGCTATTGCTTGTGCTCTTATCTTAGGTATTATTACAAATATCGTTCTTAAAAAAGGACTTAAAGAAGATTAATTTTATTGATTTTTGATAAATTATGTAGTATAATAGTACAAGCAGATGATGCTTGTACTATTATTTTGAAGGAGATAAAATTTTCATGAAAAATGTAACAATTTTTGACCACCCTTTAATTCAACATAAAACTACAATTCTCAGACAAACAACAACTTCTAACAAAGAATTTAGAGAATTGGTTGAAGAAATTACAATGTTTATGTGTTTTGAAGCGTTGAGAGACTTGCCTTTAGAAGAGGTAGAAATCGAAACACCAATCACAAAAACAACTCAAAAAATGATTAAAGGTAAAAAATTAGCAGTTGTGCCTATTCTTCGTGCAGGTCTTGGTATGGTTAACGGACTTTTAAATCTTGTTCCAACTGCAAAAGTTGGTCACATTGGTATGTACCGTGACGAAGAAACATTAGAGCCACACGAATATTATTGCAAATTGCCACCTGATATTGAAGATAGACTCATTGTTGTAGTTGACCCAATGCTTGCAACTGGCGGTTCTGCAATTGATGCTATTGCTCAAATCAAAGGTTATGGCGGAAATAATATTAAATTCTTGTGTATGATTGCTGCTCCAGAAGGTATTGAAGCACTTTCAAAAGCTCATCCTGATGTGCAAATTTACTGTGCAAACGTTGATGAAAAACTTAATGAAAAAGGTTATATTGTTCCAGGTCTTGGTGATGCTGGCGACAGAATTTTCGGCACAAAATAATATTAAATTTAAAAGACACTTTCGGCTTTAGAAAGTGTCTTTTTTCTTTTCAAATTTTGCTAGTGGATATCTTATTAAAAAGTGTTTCAAAGCATTAAAGTTAAACGGAATGATTGGCCACAAATAACCATGTTGTTCATCAAAAGTTTTAGTTGTGCAAACTATTAAAATTTCCATAAAAAATGCGACTAAAAAGCCCCATATTCCAAACAATCCAGTTAATGCAATTAAGAACCACCTAAATATTTTTATTGCATTTCCAAGCTCAGGATTTGCAATACAATGATTACACACAGCAGATGCAACTGTGAATAAAATTGTATCTGCAATTAATAAGTTCATTGAAATGGCAAAATCACCCAAAATCAATCCGCCGATTATACTAAAAGCAGACTCCATATTCGCAGGTGTATGCAAGGATGAAAGCCGCAATATTTCAAGCCAAAATTCTATTAGAATAATCTGCACAAAAATTGAAATTTCTCCTGTTTGCTCTGGTACTAAAAACTGTGCAAAATTCAATGAATGTATTGGATATCTAACTACAAGCATAAATAATGGTACTAAAAATTGAGCTAATGGTATTGCTAACATTCTTATTAAGCGAGTTAATGTACCTGAAATTGGAGATTGATAATAATCTTCTACATATTGTGTGAAATACAGCAAAGTTGTTGGCAAAATTATTGCCGTTGGAGAAGTGTCAACAAGAATCACTATGTGTCCTTCCATAATGTGTGCAGCAACGGTTTCTGGCCTTTCAGAAACGCGAAAAAGTGGCATGGGATTGTACCATTTTTTCTTAACTAAAATCTCTTCTAGACTCTTTTCTCCCATGGTTAAAGCGTGAATATTTATATTGTTGAGCTTGTTTATAATCTTATTCAAAAGCTTTTTATTAACCTTGTCATCTAAATAACCAACAACAACATCTGTTTTGGACATTTCCCCTACTCTTACACCTTCAAAAACCAAATGTGGATCTCTAACTCTTCTTCTAATCAAAGTAGTGTTAAATTTAACTGTTTCAACGAAGTCATCTCTAGCACCCCTTGTTGTTTTTTCAATGTGTGATTCTGATGGTTCTCGTGCTGGATATTCTCTGGCATCAATCATCACTACAGAATCATTTCCATCAACAAACAAAGCTAAACGACCTGACAAAACATCATTTACAACCATTTGTAAATCATGCTCAATACTAACTTCAATGTGAGGTATATTTTTTAGATAGATTTTTCTAGAATTTTCATTCTTCACATCGGTTACTTTTTGAAGTTCTTTCATAACGTGAACCATTATTGAATCTTTAATAAATCCATCAATAAACAATATAAAAGATTTTTTATTATCGACTAAAATTTCTCTTGCAATAACATCAAAACTTTTTCCAACAGGCATAAGTTTTTTAACAACTCGTAAATTTTCGTTAATATCACTATAAATTCTCAAAAAATCCCCTCATTTATGAAATGTTTGACCACTCATTTTTATTTTGCAAAAAAATTGAAAAAATATTAAAAAAATAGTTGTCTATTTAATATTTATTTGCTATAATATAATAGATTAAATATGTATAAATATCTTTTGAATATTTAAAGGAGATTTTAATAGTGAATTTATTTAGTTTTAGTAGAGATATTGGCGTTGACCTTGGAACAGCAAACACCTTGGTTTGTGTTAAAACAAAAGGCATTATTATGCGTGAACCATCTGTTGTTGCTGTTGATGTTAAAAATGGCGAGGTTAAGGCTGTTGGTAAAGAAGCAAGAGAGATGATCGGTAGAACTCCTGGTTCTATTGTTGCAGTTAGACCATTGAAAAATGGCGTTATTGCAGACTACGATGTTACAGCTGCAATGTTAAAAAGATTTTTCAAAGATGCAATGCATGGCTCGTTTGTATCTCGTGTAAGAGTTGTAATTTGCATTCCTTCTGGCGTAACTGAAGTTGAAAGCCGTGCAGTAAATGACGCTGCAAGACAAGCAGGTGCAAATGCAGTTGATTTGATTGAAGAATCAATGGCTGCAGCTTTAGGTGCTGGCCTTCCTGTTTTCGACTCAGTAGGCAGCATGGTTGTTGATATCGGTGGTGGCACAAGTGAAGTTGCAGTTATTTCACTTGGAGATATTGTTACTGCTATGACAATTAAAACTGCTGGTGACGACATGGACGAAGCAATTATTTCGTATATTAGAAAAAGACACAATCTTCTTATCGGCGAGCGTACAGCAGAAGATATTAAACTTACAATTGGCTCTGCTTGCGAGTTTGAAGGCGAAGAAACTGCAACTATGGAAATCAAAGGTAGAAACTTGATTGACGGTTTGCCTAAAAACATCAATATTACAGCAAGAGAAATTAGAGAAGCTTTATTCGAGCCACTTTCAAGAATTGTAAACGCAATTAAACAGACACTTGAATCAACTCCACCTGAACTTGCTGCTGATATCATTGATAAAGGTATTACTTTAACTGGTGGTGGTGCAATGTTACCAGGCATTGATTTGTTGATTTCAAGAGAAACTGCAATGCCAGTTAATATTGCAAACGACCCTATTGACTGTGTTGCAAAAGGTATTTCAAAACGTCTTGAACTTGATTTGCCATTTGACTCATATCAAAAACGAGCAAAATACTATTAATTTAAAGGAGTGAACATCTTTGAACTTTTTCTTTAGAAGTAAAAAGATTAAAATAATTTCAGTTGTATCGTTGCTTTTGATTATTAGTATTATTATTTGTGGTTTTGCTTTTGATTTGTCAGCGCCAACATCAAATTTAATCACTTCTGTTCTTTCTCCTGCTCAAAAGTTTTTTGATGGAATTTCAGATTCGATTAATGAAAATTCTAAAAAAATTGAAGATAATAAAAAATTGCAAGCAAAAATCAAAGAGTTAAAAAGCGAGTTAGCTGAAAAGAACAAAATTCTTGTTGATTATGAAAAGGCAAAAAAACAAAATGAATTTTACAAGGATTTTTTGGAAATCAAAGAAGAAAATCCTACATACAAATTCAATTCTGCTTCAGTAATTTCTGTTAACAACAACGATACCTACGCAACATTTTCAATTGACAAAGGATCAGTTGATGGCATTAATCCGTATGACCCAGTTATTACAGCAGAAGGTTTAGTTGGATATGTTTGTGATGTTTATTCAACTCAAAGCACAATTATGACTGTTTTAAATCCAAATATCAACATTTCATCAATTGATAACCATTCAAGAGACACTGGAATAGTTACTGGCGACGCTGGTTTAAGTGTTGATGGTTTTGCTAAGATGATTTATATTCCAAGTGATAACACCATTTCTTCTGGTGATTTCATTGTCACTTCTGGTGATGGTGGCATTTTCCCTAAAGACTTAATCATCGGAACTGTTGTTGAGGTTAAAACCTCAAATAATAAAATCAGTTGTGAAGCGAAAGTTCAACCTATTATTGATTTTTCTGAACTTTCTGATGTTATGGTTTTAACTGATTTTTAATTAGGAGTATTATGAACAATAAAAAATATAGAACTTTTGAAGTTTTAATTTATTTCGTATTATTATTTGCGATATATGTTATACAATCTACAAATTTAATTTTTAATTACAACTCCCCTGCTCCTTCTTTAATTCTTGCTTTGACGCTTGTAGTTTCATTCCATGAAAACTATTGGTTTTCTACAATTTTCGGATTAATTTCAGGTGCATTAGTTGATTCTATTAGCGCAAACGGAGTTGGCTGGTATGCTTTGGTTTATACTATAACTGGTTTTGTTTGCAGTTTGATTTTAGAAACTTTTATGCAAAACAACTTTGCATCATTTGCAGTACTAGGTTTACCTGTTTTAATTTTGAATTCGTTTGTTGATGTTTTAATCAAAAGTGGATTTACAAATGGTATTTTCACACTTTTCTTTAAATTCAACATTTTAGTTGCAATTTATACGTTTGCTGCAGCATTTGTTATATATTTAATTTTTCATTTTATCATTAAGAAAGATGAAAGGTTTAAAAAACCAAAAGGAATCATATAAAATTTACAAAATTCAAGAGGTTTTTTAATTTATGTATTTTGAAAAAGAAAAAAGAAAACAAAGTAATAAATATTTTAAATTTATAGTTTGTATTTCGCTTGTGTTAATAATTGTTTTTGCTTATTCTATTCGATTGTTGCAATTACAAGTTGTTGAATATGATTACTATGCCAAAGAGAGTCAGTTATCATCTGCTGCTTCTATCAAAGTAGATGCAACACGTGGAGAAATTCTTGATAGATACGGAAGAACAATTGCATACAACCGTGAAGGTTATAATGTAATTATCAAGTATTCTTCATCTAATAATAGTAGTATCAATAGAACAATTACAAAAACAATTAAAGTTTTAAAAAACAACAAAGACAAATGGCGAGATAAACTACCTATTTCAAATAAAGCGCCTTATAAATTCACAAAAAAAGAAGATTCAACTGATGTCAAAACATTAAAGGCAAAACTTGAACTAAACAGTTATGCCACAGTTAGTCAGTGTGTTGAGAACTTGATTGAAAAGTTTGCATTAGAGAACTATTCAGAAAAAACACAAAGAATTTTAATGGGCATTAGATACACAATGTTTTTAGAAGATTATTCTACTGCATATCCTTTCACATTAGCTGAAGATGTTTCTGAGAAAACTCGTTCAATCTTATTAGAATCTTCTGATTCTTACCCAAATATAAGCGTTAATGAAGTTTCAGTTAGAGAATATGCTGATAAAACATTAGCAACTCACTTAATCGGCACAGTTGGACCTATTTATGCTGAAGACTGGCCTGAATTGAAGAAAAAAGGTTATTCTTATAGTGATTATGTTGGTAAATCTGGCGTAGAACTTGCATTTGAAGAATATTTAAAAGGAACTGATGGTGTTAGTAAAGCCATCTCAAATCCTGATACTGGCAAAACCGAAATTGTTGTACAAAGTGAACCGGTTGCTGGAAACACGGTTATGTTGACAATTGATATTGATTTGCAGAAAAAAGCACAAGAATCACTTGTTAAATTTATGAACACTTTAAACAAACAAAAGATTTATGCAACTTCTGCTTCTATTGTTTGTGTTAATGTAAATAATGGTGAAATTTTAGCATCTGCAAACTATCCGTCTTACACTATGGATCAGTATGAAAAAGACTACTCTTCTCTTGCTAATGATAAAAGCAATCCTTTATTCAATCGTGCGTTTCAAGGCACATATCCTCCTGGTTCTACATTCAAACCATTTGTAGCTGGAATTGGTCTTACAGTTAATTCAATTAGCAAAGGAACAAGTTTTTATTGCAAACAAGAATATGATTATTTAGATATGACATTCAAATGTTTGCATTTTCACGGAACATTGAATGTAATTGATGCAATTGCACAATCATGCAACTACTACTTCTTTGAAACTGGCAAAAGAACTGGTATTACAACTTTAAACGAATATGCAAAACTCATGGGATTAGGCGTTAAGACTGGTGTTGAAATTCCTGAATCATCTGGAATTTTAGCTGGTCCTGCATTTGCAAATTCAATTAATGTAACCTGGAACCCTGGTGATACTTTACAAGCTTCAATTGGACAATCTTATAACCAATTTACTCCTTTGCAACTTGCAACAGGTACAGCAACTATTGCAAATGGTGGCACAAGATATAGCACTCACTTGTTGCGAGAAGTTAGAACAAGCGACCTTAAAACAGTTGTTGTAAAACCATCAAAACAAGTTGTAGCAAATACTGGTATTACCGACGAAGCGATTGAAGTTGTTAAATCAGGTATGAAATCTGCTGCGTTTGAAGGTACAGCTTCATCTGTATTTAGTGAGTACAAACTCAAAGTCGGCGGCAAAACTGGTACTGCCGAAGTTACTGGCAAACGTGATAACGGTTTGTTTATCTCTTTTGCGCCATATAAAGATTCGGAAATTGCCGTTGCAATTAATGTCGAACAAGGTAGATATGGTTATATGACCGCTCAAGTTGTAAAAGATATTTATGATGAATATTATTTTGCTGATTTTGACGGCAAAGATATCACAAAATATAATGATTTGTTATATTAAATTCTTTGACAAATAAAGAAAATTATGTTATAATGACGAAAAGTGGTGAATTAATGAAAAATATTTATGTAATCACTTCAGGAAAAGGTGGCGTAGGCAAATCTACGATTACTGCCTATCTTGGAGTTGAGTTATGCAAACTTGGCAAAAAAGTACTGCTTATTGATATGGATGAAGGTTTGCGTTCTCTTGACCTTATGCTTGATGTTTCTTCGCATACATTGTTTGATGTAAGCGACATTATCAAAGGCAATTGCAATGTTAACCAAGCAGTTATTCCAGTTAAGAAATGTTCAAATCTTTATTTATTACCAGCACCTGTAACTGTCAATAGTTTGAATTCACCAAAAGGCATGAAAATTCTTTGTGAAAAATTGGCGTCATATTTTGATTATATTTTAATTGATTCCCCTGCTGGCGTCGGAAAAGGTTTTATTAACGCTATTTCTGGTGCAAAAAATGCATTTGTAGTAGCTAGCCCTGACCCAGTTAGCGTTAGAGATGCTTCTTATGTTGCAAAATTATTGCGTGAAAATAATATAAACAACGCAAGATTAATCATTAATAAATTTGACGAAAAACTTGTTAAAAAAGGTGTATTTTATAACATTGATGAAATTATTGATTCAACAACATTGCAATTAATCGGTGTTGTACCATTCGATGTTGAATTGATTAAATCATTTAATAACTGCACAGAAAATTTATATGTTTCCCCTGCTTTAGAGGCAGTTGAAAGAATAACTAATAGGATTTTAGGTAACAAAGTGCCTTTAGGCATTTGATATATAAAAGGAATGGAGAAAATTTATGAATATAGCTTTGATTGCACACGACGTTAAAAAAGAGCTTATGGTACAGTTCTGCATTGCTTACAGTGGCATTTTGGCACAACATAATATTTGTGCTACTGGTACTACAGGTAAACTTGTTTCTGAAGCAACTGGTCTCGAAATCACAAGATTTTTGAGCGGCCCACAAGGTGGTGGAGAACAAATTGCTTCAAGAATTGCTTATAATGAAATTGATATGGTTTTGTTTTTTAGAGACCCTATCACTGCTAAACCAAACGAGCCAAATGATATGACTATTTTAAGACTTTGTGATGTTCACAACATTCCTATTGCAACAAACATTGCAACTGCTGAAGTTTTGATTCATGGTTTGGAACGTGGCGACCTTGACTGGCGTTTATATTCAAAATAATATTTTAAAGATTGTGATGGAACCCAAGTAGATTATATTTTTCTTTCAGAGAGATAAACATTTTGCTGTGAGTTTATTATGCAAAAATATAGTTGAAGACACTTCCTGAATCGGCTTTTGCCCGTAATTCTGCGTTAAAGAAAATGAGTGGGTC
This sequence comes from Acutalibacteraceae bacterium, assembly GCA_045649405.1. Taxonomy (GTDB): domain Bacteria; phylum Bacillota; class Clostridia; order Oscillospirales; family Acutalibacteraceae; genus RUG11462. The sequence continues at coordinate 20,979 of JAZRPW010000059.1, read as the reverse complement.
TTTTTGACTAACTTGGGTGGCACCGCGGTATTTTCCGTCCCTTGTATTTTTCAAGGGGCGTTTTATTTTTATTTAAGGAGAAATTTTATGAAATTAGTAGCTGAAGCTATCAAAGGCACACAAGATGCCTTGCCAAAAGAATCTTACAAATGGCAATATGTTGAAAGTGTTGTGAAAGATGTTGCCAGACAATTTGATTTTAAAGAAATTAGAACGCCTGTTTTCGAAAAAACAGAACTTTTCCAAAGAGGTGTTGGTGATACAACTGACGTTGTACAAAAAGAAATGTACACATTCGATGACAAAGGTGGCAGAAGTATAACACTTAGACCTGAAGGCACAGCAGGTGCTATGAGAAGTGTGCTTGAACACGGTCTTTTTAACGAGGCATTGCCTATCAAAGCATTCTACAATACCTCTTGTTATAGATATGAAAAACCACAAGCAGGCAGACTTCGTGAATTCCACCAATTTGGTGTTGAATGCATTGGTGCTACTTCTCCTGTGGCCGATGCTGAAGTTATTATTCTCGGCGCAACAATTTTAAAAAGACTTGGAATTAAAAATATTTCGCTTGAAATTAATTCAATTGGCTGTCCGGAATGTAGAGCGAAATACACACAAGCATTAAAAGAATATTTCGAAAAATATACTGATAAAATGTGTGAAACATGCATTTCAAGACTTGATAGAAATCCAATGAGAATTCTTGACTGCAAATCCCCTATTTGTAAAGATATTGCAAAGGATGCTCCTGTTATTTTAGATTATCTTTGCGATGAATGTAGTGAGCATTTTGAAAAAGTTAAATCCTATTTAACTAACACTAATGTTGAATTTGTTGTAAACCCACAAATTGTTCGTGGTCTTGATTACTATACAAAAACAGTATTTGAGTTTATTACAACTGAAATTGGCTCACAAGGCGCTGTTTGTGCTGGTGGTAGATATGATGGACTAGCGGAAGATTTGGGCGGTCCAAACCTTCCTTCGCTCGGCTTTGCAATGGGGCTTGAAAGAATCTTGATTTTAATGGAAAAACAAGGTTGCGACTTTCCTTGTGACTCTGTACCTGATGTTTATATTGCTCCTATGGGTGATAATGCTCAAGCCGAAGCTATTAAATTGTGTGAATTGCTTAGAAATGAAGGTTTTGTAGCAATTACAGACATGTCAAACAGAGGTTTGAAAGCACAAATGAAATATGCAAACAAAATCGGTGCAAAATTCTCAATAGTTATTGGTGACAATGAACTTGAAACCAAAAAAGCAGTGCTTAAAAATATGGTTAACAGTGAAAGTGTTGAGGTTACATTACCTGACGGACTTTTAAATGCTGTTTATAAATCGAATTTAGATTTAATTTTGGCTGATGTTGAAGAAGCAACAAGTAATCTTTAAGAGGTGTTAAAATGTTAGAATTTATGGGTAATATGAGAAGAACTCATTATTGTGGTGTTCTTCGCAAAGAAAACGAATCACAAGAAGTTGTTGTTTGTGGTTTTGTTCAAAGACAAAGAGATTTAGGTCAATTGATTTTTATTGATTTAAGAGATAGAACTGGCGTTGTTCAATTAGCTTTTGACGATAATACTGACAAAGAAATTTTTGCAAAAGCTAACGAAACTCGTTCAGAATATGTTGTAATGGCAAAAGGTATTGTAAAGGTTCGCTCTTCTGTAAACAAAGAAATTCCAACCGGAGAAATTGAAATTGCAGTTAACGAATACAAAATACTTTCAACTGCAGAAACTCCTCCTTTTGAAATAGTTGAAAACTCAAATGTAAAAGAAGAACTTCGTTGTAAATATCGTTATCTTGACCTTAGAAGACCTGATTTACAAAGAAATATCATGATGCGTCATAAAATCACTAAAGTTATTAGAGATTATTATGACGAACAAGGATTTATTGAAATTGAAACACCAATGCTCATTAAATCGACTCCAGAAGGCGCTAGAGACTATCTTGTACCTTCAAGATTGTATCATGGTGAATTTTACGCTTTGCCACAATCTCCACAGATTTATAAGCAATTGCTTATGGTTTCTGGTTTTGATAAATATATGCAAATTGCTCGTTGTTTTAGAGATGAAGATTTGCGTGCTGATAGACAACCTGAATTTACTCAAATCGACCTTGAAATGTCTTATGTAGATATTGAAGATGTTTTATCTGTAAACGAAGGTTTTATCAAAAGATTATTTAAAGAAATTCTTGATGTTGATGTTAAACTTCCACTTCCAAGAATGACATATTCTGATGCAATGAACTATTACGGTTCTGACAAACCAGATTTAAGATTTGATATGAAAATTACTGACCTTTCTGATGTTGTTAAAAATTGCGGCTTTGGTGTGTTTGAGGGCGCAATTGAAAACGGCGGCAGTGTTAGAGCGGTTTGTGCAAAAGGCGCTGTAGAGACCTATACAAGAAAGAATATCGACAGATTAACAGAAAGTGCTAAAGGAATTGGTGCTAAAGGTCTTGCATGGGTTAGATTAACAGATGAAGGTGTTGCATCTTCATTTGGCAAATTCATCAGTGAAGATACAATGAATACAATCATTGAAAAATGCGATGCTAAAACTGGCGATGTTATTGTAATTGTAGCTGATAAAGATAAAGTTACTTTGCCAGTGCTTGGTGCATTAAGACTTGAAATGGCTAACAAGTTAGATATTATTCCAAAAGATGAATATAACCTTGTTTGGATTACTGAATTCCCATTCTTTGAATATAATGAAGAAACAAATAATTGGGATGCAATGCATCACCCATTCACATCTCCACTTGATGAATGTATTGAATATCTTGAAAGTGACCCTGGCAAAGTAAGAGCCAAAGCCTATGACTTAGTTATGAACGGTACTGAAATGTCATCTGGTTCAATCAGAATTACAAATCCTGATTTACAAAAGAAAATGTTTAAAGCGCTTGGCCTTTCTGAAGAAGAAGCGCAAGAAAAATTCGGTTTCTTAACAGATGCATTTAAATACGGCGCTCCTCCACATAGTGGTATGGGTATTGGTCTTGACAGACTTTGTATGATTATGTTGAAATGCGAATCATTAAGAGATGTTATTGCTTTTCCTAAAATGCAAAACGCAAGAGATTTAATGAGTGAATCCCCTGCTGTTTGTGATGAACAACAACTAAAAGATTTAGGAATTACATTTGAAAAAGAATAAAAGAAAAACGCAGTTCAAATTGAACTGCGTTTTTTTAATCTTTATCTTCAAAAATTTGTTTGTCAGAAAATACACTTTCTGTTTCAAGAGCATCACGATGAATCATTCTACCATTGTGATAAACAAATTCAGGTAAATCTTTCTTTTCTTCCATTGTGTTAATTTCGCTAGCCTCAACCTTGTTTAAGACTGATTCTGATGATTCTTCAGGATGCGATTCATAATAAGGATCTAAAATATATTTCTTAATTGGTGGATAAGTGAAAAATGCAATTGTGTAAAGTGTTATTCCAAAAGAAAACACCATAAAGAACAAAATCATTAATCCATAAACAAAAGCACTGCCACTGATAATTGCGAAATATACAAACAAAGCATTGACAAGCAACCAAAAAACCAAAATTAATGACAATACAATATTTCTACCAATACAAAGCATTGTAAAAATAAATGAATTTTTGATTATTTCTTTCACACTTAACTTTAAAGTTACAGTCATCATATAAACATAATAACTTGCAGTAATTACTGCAACAGCAACGAAAATTGATGTACCCAAACCAATTGTGTAAAAAATGCCTTGGTCAGTGAGCATATAATAAAAACGTGCTGCAATTACAATAATCCAAGAAACAATGTATTGAAGTGTTGAAATTGCCAAACTTTGTTTAAAGTTTCTAGTAAATGCATTTTTGAAATCTTCCATGAAAAAGCATGGTTCTTGTCTAACAAAATCACGCATAATTTTCATTACCGCTGCTGTTAAGGGTCCTAAAAATATAATTGGTGAAAATGTAAACAATGTCCAAATGTCAGAAACTTCGCCAAAAATTGAAGTCACAGCAAAACTTAAACCCATTATAGTAATAATCAACAAAGTAATCGCTGTGAAATAAAACATATTTAAGATAATTATTTTAAAAAACTTCTCTTTTAAAACTTCAAAATATTTTAAAACAGAGTTCTTTTCTAAAGTATTAGTAGCCATAAACTTTCACTCCATTATTTAGATGCTTTTGGGTGGAATTTAACATAAGAACTCTCATATTTTTGCTTAATAATTTGAGAATATACCTGTGTAGATGATAAACCTGAATGGCCAAGCATTTCTTTAATATCTTTAATTCCAGCACCATTTTCAAGCAAGTGAGTTGCAAACGAGTGTCTTATAGTATGTGGAGTTATATCTTTTTCAATTCCACCAGCTTCTGCGTATGCCTTAATAATTTTCCAAAAACCTTGTCTTGTCATTCGTGAACCATTCATATTAACAAACAAAGATTTCTCTGTTTTATCACTAACCAAAGAAGCTCTAACAGTATTCAAATAATTTTCAATAGATTTCAACGCAGACCTGTAAACAGGAACAATGCGTTCGGTGTTTTTAGAATGACATGAAATAATGCCTATTTGCAAATTAATATCTTCAATATTTAAATCAATTAACTCAGAAACTCTAAGACCAGTTGCATACAACAACTCAAGCATTGCTTTATCTCTGCAACCCCTTAATGTTGAAACGTTAGGTTGAGAGATTAAAATATCAATTTCATTTTGAGTTAGAATTTCTGGTAATTTAGCAGCATCTTTTTTAATTTTAATCATTCTTGTAGGATTGCTGTTTACAAGACCAATACTCATCAAAAAGTCATAGAAAGATTTTATAGAAGCTAAATTTCTAACCTGAGTTGACTGAGTTTTACCCAAATTTTCAAGATACTTTAAATAGTCTTTAATGCTATCAGAATTAACCTTTTTTAAAGAAAGTGAATTAACATCTGTGTACGACAAAAAGACCCTTACATCTCTAACGTAAGAATCTATAGTATTTTTAGATGATCTTTTTATTTGACTTAAATAATCAGAATAATCTTTTAAATACTCCTTCATCAGTTAACAATCCTATAATTAATTCAAAAATTAAACCTTTCTATAAAACTTCCAGTGTTAAAAGCAAAAACAATTGCAATAAAAACACATAAAATAATATGTACTAAATATTTTAAAACATATTTCTTAATATCAACTTTACTCTCGTTTCCAAAAAAACAATATTGACAAATGCTTTTTGAAAACACAATTGAATTTCTTAAACTCAATAAATAATTGATTGAAAAAAGAAATATACCAAGTGCTAAGCAAAATACTGTAAACAAAACTCCTTGTAAATCATATTTCATATAAACAAATGATACAACGCTACCTATTCCAAAAGAATAGACAAATGCAAAAAAACACAAAATAGATTTACCTAGCAAACACATACCGATTAAAAAGTTGAAAATTATTAATGAAACAAAAATCAAAAGATATTTTGAAAATATAGTAATAAAACCATTCAACTTCAAAAAAGATAAATATTCAAGCAAATAATTGTCTAATCCATAAAAACTTTCATCTTTACAAACTGCAACAGAAAATGTTCCTACAATCAAACCAAATAAAAACATAATTAGCAAAACAACAATTTCATAATTATGTTTAAAAAAATTTGTATTGCATCTTCTTTCGCAAACCTGTAAACATTTGCTCATATTATCACCCATTTGTTTTCATATTAGTATAAATTATGAAAACAACGGACAACTTATTACAAATAATTATGTAAACAGTGCTAAAGTATTATAACAAATCCGTTTACATAAATCAATCAAAAAAATCAATTTTTAAACTTTTCATATAAACTAACAAAATTTTCATCTGTTTTTTATGTTAAGTGACGAATTTTTATGTAAACCTTTTATGTAAACCACAATTAGTTGTGTTCAAGGCTGAATTTGCACATACTAATTGTTACAAATTGTAATTTGTTAAACATTACTAAATATCAATTTGTTAAAATTTATAAATCAAATCAACTAACATTTTGGCTTCATCAAAACAGTTAAAAAACGAAGGAGAAATTCTAACAGTTCCAATTTCATCAGTACCAAATTTATGGTGTGCAAGTGGTGAACAATGCAACCCCGCTCTAACACAAATATTATTTTTGTTTAGATACTCAGCAACTGACTCACTCTTCTCCCCTTTTATATTGAATGATAAAACTGGTATAGTTGGTTTGTTATACAAAATTAAATTATGATTATCTTTGAACTTGTAGTAAATATATTCAATAATAGTTTTTTCTTTTGCGATTATTTCATTTCGAAATTTTTTAACAAAATCTATTCCGGCAGAAATTCCAATAATACCCGGAACATTAATTGTGCCACTTTCGTATTTATCTGGCAAAAATTCAGGTTGATTAAACGAAGCAGAATAACTTCCTGTGCCACCAAAAATTAATGGTTTTGGGTTATCATCTGTTATAAGAATGCCCACACCCATTGGAGCATACAATCCTTTATGTGGCGCAATGCAAAGATAGTTGATGTTATCTCTTAACATATTGATGCCTTCAATTCCCGCTGTTTGAGCAGCATCCACGATAAATGCCAGATTATTCTTCTTGCATAATGCACCAATTTTATATATTGGCAACTTTATACCAAATACATTAGAAGCATGTGTGCAAACAATCGCCTTGGTGTTATATTTTATTAGTTTTTGTATATTCAAAACTGTTTTTTCGTCATTTTCATCAACCTCAAATATACTCAACTCAACACCGTTTTTTGTTAAATTATATGCAGTACGCGATACGCTATTGTGTTCTAAATCAGAAATCAAAAAATGGTCACCTTTTTTAAGCAATCCATTTAAAACCAAATTTATTGAAGAAGTGCAATTCGCAGTAAAAACAACATTTTCATAAGAATTAGCACCAAAAAATTCTGCAACTTTTTCTCTTGTTTTGTAAATTTGTTCAGAAACCAACATTGACAGTCTATGTCCACTTCTGCCAGGATTTGAACTATATAACCTTAATGCTTTATTAACCGCATCATAAACAGATTGTGGTTTTTTGTATGTTGTAGCAGCATTATCAAAATAAATCAAATCAATCAACTCTCATCAATAATTCCATTGATTTTGAGAATCTCTTTTGCTTTTTCTGTATATTCAACCAACAAAATGCTGTAACCACAACCATTTTCGTTAGTGGACAAACTACGTTCAATTTTAGACTCTATGCCGTTGTGTTTTAAAACCTCTTTTGCTTTAAACGCCTTGTTAACTGAACCAATGTAAATTAATTCTTTGTTCATGTTTTACCTCCTTAGTTACATAAAAATAACCCTAGTACATTTTATGCACTAAGGTTATATTTTGTAATATCTATTTGTTAAGTAAAACTATCGCTTTTGCAGCAATCCCTAAACCTTCGCCAGTGAACCCTAATCCCTCTTCAGTTGTTGCTTTGACGCAAACATCATCAAAATCAATTTCACAAGCATTAGCAATGTTTTTGCGCATTTCATCAATATAACTTCTCATTTTAGGTTTCTGAGCAATAATAATTGAATCAATATTACCAACGGTGTACCCCTTGTGTTTAATTGTTTTAACAACCTCTTTAAGAAGTACTAAAGAATCTGCATCTTTGAATTTTTCATCATTATCTGGAAATAATAATCCTATATCACCGATAGATGCAGCACCTAATAAAGCATCAGAAATTGCATGCAACAAAACATCTGCATCAGAATGTCCAAGCAAACCTTTTTCATAAGGTATTTCTACACCACCAATAATTAGTTTTCTGTTTTCAACTAATTTATGAACATCGTAACCAATACCTACTCTCATATATTATTCCTCCATCAAATCAATCAAAATTGTATTTTGAATTAAAAAACCTTTGGGATTTAATTTAAAATGATTACCATCAATTATTCCAAATCCTAATTTAACATACTTTTCAATTTTTTCAAGAGCTTTTTTATCAAAACTTTCTAAACAAACACCTTTAGAAAGTCTTAGTCCAAGCATTGTCTTCTCAAAATTACTGCCTCCATCAGTGTCAAAAATCATTTCATTTTTATCTAAAAAATAATTAATATCATTTGGGAAATAATATCTTTTACCACCGATAAATGAATGTGCACCAGGACCAATTCCTAAATACTCTTCACATTCCCAGTAAATCAAATTATGTTTGCTTTGTTTATTCTCTTTTGAAAAATTACAAATCTCATATTGATGATAACCGTTATTTTTCATTTTTTCGCACAACTTTAAATACATATCTGTAACAGTTTCTTCATCAGGCAAATCTAGTTTTGCATTAAAAAACGGCGTATTTTCTTCAATTTTAAGCATATAACAAGATATATGTTCAGGATTAAGCGAAAAACATTTTTCGATAGTGTCATCAAGTGAATCAAAGGTTTGGTTTTCAATACCAATCATAACATCTAAAGAAATGTTATCAAAACCAGCTTTTCTAGCAAAATTTAATGTCTTTTCAACATCTTGAAACTTATGTTTTCTTGTTAAAGACAATAATTCAGCATCATTACCTGACTGCATTCCAATTGAAACTCTGTTAAATCCGACTTCAAAGATTTTATCAAAAAAATCTTGCTTATATGATTTTGGGTTAACTTCTACAGTGATTTCAGCACCTTGTTTATAATTAACCAAGTTCAAAATTTTAACTAATTTTTCTGCACCAATTATAGAAGGTGTTCCACCTCCAAAATATACAGTGTCAAAAACATAATTCAAATTTTTAAGTCTTTCACAAACTTCTTCGACATATTTTTCAACAACATTAGAATTATAATTAATTGAATAAAAATCACAGTAATCACATTTTGAAGCACAAAAAGGAATATGAATATATAATCCACGCATGCACTCACCTCTTTGATTATTGTAATATATTTTTATGCATTTGTCTATACAAAAACTTGACATATTGTTAATTTTAGATTAAAATATTAATAATAAATAGAACCTATTTAAATTAATATATATAAAACAACTGTCGAGAACGGATAAAAGTCAGTTAATATCAAACCTTAGGGCAATTTTCTTCAAGAATTTGTCTTTCTCTTGTTATGCATTTTAGGAGGTATTTAATGCAAGAAAACAAAAAAACTAATAAAACTAAGACTAAAAAAACTAATGTAAATTCAAAGAAGAATTCTCAAAGCAAAAAACATTATAAATATTCTAAAAAGGTTGTTACAAAAAAAACAATTCAACCTAAAAAAGAGACAGCACCAAAGTCTCCTTTAAAAATTATTCCACTTGGTGGTTTAGATGAAATCGGCAAAAACTGTACTGTTTATGAATACGAAGATGAAATGATTATTGTCGATTGTGGCCTTGCTTTTCCTGATGATGAAATGCTTGGCGTTGATATGGTTATTCCTGATTTAACTTATGTAATTAAAAACAAAGAAAAAATTAAAGGTATCTTTATCACTCACGGTCACGAAGACCACATTGGCGCTGTGCCATATCTTTTAAAAGAAATCAATGCACCTGTTTATTCAAGAGCATTAACACTCGGCTTAATCGAAGGCAAACTTGTTGAGCACAATCTTTCAGGTTTAGTAAAATTGGTTGAACAAAAACCTGGAGATGTTGTAAAATGTGGCAAATTCAGTGTTGAGTTTATTCATGTAAATCACTCAATTCCAGATGCCGTTGCTTTTGCAATTAAAACACCATGCGGAACAGTGTTGCAAACCGGCGACTTTAAGTTTGATTCAACACCAATTAGTGGCGATATGATTGATGTCGCTCGCCTTTCTGAAATTGGCAAAAATGGAGTTTTAGCACTTCTTTCTGACTCTACAAATGCAGAACGCGAAGGCATTACTCATAGCGAAAAAACAGTTGGCGCTTCTTTTTCAAACTTATTCAAAAAAGCAAAAAATGATAGAATCATTGTTGCTACATTTTCATCTAACATTCACAGAATGCAACAAATTATTGACGAAGCGGTAAAATGCAACAGAAAAGTGGCTGTTTTGGGCAGGTCAATGGTTAATGTAGTTGATGTTGCAACTAGACTTGGTTATTTATCAATTCCACAAGGCGTTTTGATTGATATGAAAACTATCAACAACTACTCCCCTAACCAACTTGTTATTATGACAACCGGCTCACAAGGCGAACCTATGAGCGCTTTGCATAGAATGGCGCAAAACACTCACAAAAGCGTTTCAATTTCTAGCAGTGATACAATTATCATTAGTGCAAGTCCGATTCCTGGCAATGAAAAAACCGTTTCAAATGTTGTTAATGGTCTTATGAAACTCGGTGCTAATGTTATTTATGAAAAGTTGTATGATGTTCATGTTTCTGGACACGCCTGTCAAGAAGAACTTAAAATAATGTTAGCAATGATTAAACCAAAATTTTTCATACCAGTTCATGGCGAAAGAAAACAACTTGCTCATCACAAAACACTCGCTAAAGAAATTGGAATTGATAGCAAAAACATCATCATAAGCGAAAATGGTAAAGTTATTGAAGTTACAAATAAAGAAATCAAACAAAACGGCGCAGTTCAATCAGGCAGAGTTTTGGTTGATGGCTATGGCGTTGGCGATGTCGGAAGTATCGTTCTTCGAGATAGAAAGCATTTAGCCGAAGACGGAATTATTATCGTTGTGGCTACTGTTGATTCATCAACTGGAGAAATTTTGTCAGGACCAGATATTGTTTCTCGTGGCTTTGTTTATGTAAAAGAAAGCGAAGACTTGATGAACGAGATTAAAGAAGTTGTTTATGACTGTATAGATGACGTTTCAAGAAAAGGTTATACTGATTGGGTTTCAATGAAAGCGCGCGTTAGAGACGATTTGTCAAGATATTTATACGACAAAACACGAAGAAGCCCAATGATTTTACCAATTATTATGGAAATATAAATTTGAAAGGATATATAAAAACATGAAAGCAAGATTACCAAAGGAATATCAACCAAAATCACAAGCAGAACTTCTTCGCCAAGCGCAAGAAATGCAAATGAATATGGAAAAAATGCAAGCAGAACTTGAAGAAAAAGAATACTCAGCTCAAGCAGGTGGCGGAATGGTTAAAGCTACTGTAACCGGTAAGCACAACATCACTTCATTAGAAATCAGCCCTGATTTAATTGAAGACGCTAAAGAAGACCCAGAAATGCTTGAAGATTTAATTATCACTGCAGTAAACCAAGCAATCGATGCTGCAACTGCTGAATCTGAATCAGCAATGTCAGGCATGACAGCTGGTCTTAACATTCCTGGCTTGTTTTAAGGAATAATATTATGGCTTATAATATACCATCTATTGAAAGTTTGATTGACAAATTCACATCACTCCCTTCGATTGGCAGAAAATCAGCATCACGAATTGCATTTCATCTTTTGAGTTTATCTGAAACTCAGGTTGAAGATTTTGCAAAAGTTATGGTTGAAGCAAAAAAGAATGTTAGATATTGTGAAAAATGTCAAACTTTAACCGACACAACACTTTGTTCTGTTTGTTCAGATTCAACACGAAACTCAAATCAAATTTGTGTTGTTGAATCTCCACAAGATGTAATTGCGTTTGAAAGAACAAAAGAATTCTCTGGAACTTATCACGTTTTACACGGACTTCTTTCTCCAATCGACGGAATTACACCTGAAACATTAAAAATTAAAGAATTACTTTACAGAGTTACAAATGAAGACATTGAAGAAGTAATTATGGCTACAAGTCCAACTGTTGACGGTGAGGCAACTGCAATGTACATTTCAAAACTTCTTAAACCTTTTGAAATTAAAGTTACAAGGCTTGCTTACGGAATTCCAGTTGGTGCTTCACTTGAATATTCTGACGAAGTTACATTGCTTCGTGCTTTTGAAGGCAGAAGCGAATTAGATTAAAAGAAAGGTAGGTTCTTGCTTTGAGCAAAGACTCAGTAAAAATTGTTTCAAACAACAAAAAAGCATATCATGAATACTTTGTACTTGAAAAGTTCGAAGCAGGAATCGAACTTGTTGGTACAGAAGTTAAATCAATCAGAGCTGGCAGAATTAATCTTAAAGAAAGCTGGTGTATGATTAAAAACGGTGAGTTGTTTGTTAATGGAATGCATATTTCTCCTTATGAGCAAGGCAACATTTTTAACAAAGACCCATTTAGAGTTAGAAAACTTTTGATGCACAGAAAAGAAATTGATAGACTTTTTGGCAAAATCAAACAAGAAGGATTAACTCTTATTCCAACTTCTGTATATTTTAAAAATTCACGTGTTAAAGTTGAAATCGGACTTTGTAAAGGTAAAAATCTTCACGACAAGCGTGAAACTTTGGCTAAAAAACAAGCAGCTAGAGATATTGACCGCGCTTTAAAAGAGCGCTCAAGATAATACATGGGGGCGTAAAGGTTTCGACGGGGATTTTGAACTAAGTTAAGCGAGTAGTGGCGTTGCACCACTTTAAAAGTGACACTTTATAAATTAAACAACACTAATAATGTTGCTTTAGCAGCCTAAGTGCTGCTCGTTTCCTACTATACCACCACGAATAGTAGCGGGGCGTCGATTTAGTGGTAAATGTGAACAAGAGAGTGCCTTGTATCTTGTCATAAATTAAAGGCTACTGAATAATGTAGGTTGTTATTTATCGACGTTATGAGGGAATTTCAAACAAATAACTGCACTCGGAGAAAGATTTAGGAACGAATTTTCGGACAGGGGTTCGACTCCCCTCGCCTCCACCATTTTTCAGGAAGTATATTTATGATTAAAAGGATTTTAACAAAGACTTTAATAATAGTTGCAATCATTCCTTTTGTTGCTGTTTCACTATATTTCATGGTTATTACCGCAGGTTGTGTTTACGGTATATACAACGATGTTATTAATTATGAAGAGACTGAATATTTTGGTTTTAAAGAATCTGATTTTAAACTGTTAGATAAATATAATGACCAAATATTTTTTAATGGAGACGGAACAAATTATAAAGCGTTTGACTGTTCAAATAACACCGAAAAAAGTTTAAAGATAATTAAAGATTGGAAACCGCTTCCGTTGTCAAGCAATTTAGATGTTTGGCTTAATGGCGGAAAAGTTAATAAAAAAAATGAAATTTACTATTGCGAACCAGCACTTCCTAGCGAAGTTAAACTGCCAAACATTAAAAACGGTGTTTATAAATTCTATGATTTGCATGACGAATCCACCAATCCGTCAGATGATTCTGAAATATTCAAAAGGTTTTCATTTGACTTTTGTTTTGCAATTTATGATTTAGATACCAACAGATTCTATTATTTTGAACACCATACTTAAACAAGAACTTAGGGGGATTTTTATGTTAGATAATTTTTTTGAATTTATCGATAATGCAATCGCAGTCACAAATGATGCACTTTATAGTTACATACTTATCATCGTTCTTGTATTCGGCGGACTATATTTTACTTTTAGAACAAAATTTGTACAATTTAGACTTTTAAAAGAACAATTCAAAGCGGTTGCTGAAAAACCGGATGATAAAGGTGTTTCATCATTCCAAGCGCTTATGGTATCCACTGCTTCTCGAGTTGGTACCGGCAACATTATCGGCGTATCTACTGCGCTTTGCTTAGGTGGATTTGGCTCAGTATTTTGGATGTGGGTTATTGCTATTGTTGGTAGTGCATCGGCTTTCATTGAAAGTACACTTGCACAAATTTACAAAAAGAAAGGTCCTGATGGTTGTTATGGTGGACCTGCTTATTACATAGAACAAGGTTTAAAATGCAAACCACTCGCAATTGTATTTTCAGTTCTTTTAATATTGACATATGGCTTTGGTTTTAATATGTTGGCTTCTTACAACTTACAGTCAACTTTCTCAAGTTATAAATTTTACAATCCAACTTACACCCCTTGGATTATTGGCTTTATTTTAGCAGCAATTGTCTGCTACTGCTTAATGGGTGGCGGTAAAAGAATTGTTAATGTTACAACTCTTTTAGTGCCTATCATGGGCGTTGCATACATTATAATTGCTTTAATTATTGTTGTAATGAACATTACAAGTTTGCCTTCAATTTTCAAAACAATTTTTACCCAAGCTTTCGATTTTGAATCAATCTTTGGTGGTTTTACCGGTTCATGTGTAATGCTCGGTATTAAACGTGGTTTGTTTAGTAACGAAGCTGGCGTTGGCTCAGCACCAAATGCATCAGCATCTGCAGAAGTAAAACACCCAGTAAAACAAGGTCTTGTACAAGTTTTATCAGTGTTTATTGACACACTTTTGATTTGTAGCGCAACTGCTTTTATGTGTATGTCATCTGGTGTTACACCAAGTGCAGAAATTGCTGGTGCTGAATATGTGCAATTATCACTTAGTAAAACCTTAGGTTCGTTTGGCCCATTGTTTATTACTGTTTCTATGATTTTATTTGCATTTACTACCCTGCTTGGTAATTTGTTTTATGTTGACAAAAGCATTAATCACATCGCTGGCAAAGTACCAAGAAAAACAGTTAAAAACATTTATTACATAATCGCATCTTTAGTAATCTTTATTGGTGCAGGTCTTAGCGCAGATTTCCTTTGGAATGTTGCAGATGTAACAATGGGTGCTATGACAATTATTAATATTCCTGTTCTCTTTATTTTAAGTAAATATGCATACAAGGCACTAAATGATTACTTAAAACAAAGAAAACAAGGCGTTGAGCCAGTGTTTAAGGCAAAAAACATTGGGCTTACAAATGAAACTGATTATTGGAATTAAATTAAAAAAGCTTCTTGAAAATTCAAGAAGCTTTTTTATTATAAAATAATTTTTCTTTAATCAAAAATCTGTTTAAACCTAAATAATAAGCAAACATACAAATTATTGGAATTATAATTTGAATGCTAATTGCAAATAAAATTGTAGCAAACGACAACTCTCGAATTGAATAATCAACAGGCATTATTGAGTACAAAAGTGGAAAGAAAACAGCGTTAATCATTTTATAATAACTAACAAAGTTTTCAAGCACAAAAAACGCCTTTGAAATCACCAACACAATGCTTGAAAGAATCATTGGAATTGTTGCAATAATTCCAGCATATAATCCTTTTAATGCACTACGTTTTTTGTGACCAGTTGCTACTAATGGCGCATCTAAATCGCCTGCTAAATGACAAACAGGATAAACAAAAGTAACCATAACAACGATACAAGCAATTTGAAGTAATGTTCTAACAATTTGACTACCTGTCACTGAAAAACAAAATGCACAAGTAATAAAACAAATAATATCAAGACCAACAAGTCTTAAAAATAATTTTAAACATAATTTTGAAAATGAATTTTTACTCATAGTAAAACCTCAACTATTTCTATTTGCTAAATATTTAGCCAAATCAACCAAATTTGTAGTTTCATTAGATATAGCACTAACACACTCAATTGCTTCAAAAGTAAGTTTATCAACCAATTCTTGCGATTTTTCAAGACCTAACAATGAAACATACGTATTTTTATTTAATTCTTCATCAGAACCAATTGGTTTTCCTAATTCATCTTGATTGCCAATGACATCAAGAATATCATCTCTAATTTGAAATGCCTTGCCAATATTTTCGCAATAAGTTTCAAAAGCAGTTGTTGTTTTTTCATCAGCATCTGCTAAAACACAAGCAATTTGTGCGTTAACTTTTAACAAAGCAACAGTTTTTCCGCTTTGAATTTTTTCTAATTCCTCAACAGAAATATTCTTTCCTTCGGCTTCTAAATCCAAAACCTGTCCACCAACCATTTGGCACATTCCTGCTGCTTTTGCAAGCAAATTAACAGCTTTAACGGCGTTTTCTGGCTTGATGTTGGCATTTACACACGAAGCGGTCTCGAATGCAAATGTTAACAAAGCATCACCAGCCAAAAGTGCATTTGTTTCACCAAACACTTTATGATTTGAAGGTTTTCCCCTTCTAAAATCATCGTCATCCATACAAGGCAAGTCATCATGAATTAATGAATATGTGTGAATCATTTCAACAGCACAACAAAAATTCAAAATATCTTTAGGATATTTTCCTAAAACTCTATAAAATTCAAGCATCAAACATGGTCTAATTCTTTTACCACCTGCCAAAAGCGAATAAACCAAAGCATCTTTTAATACTTTTGGTGCGTCTTGTTTTTCGACCGATTCAATTAATTCTTTTTCAATTAAATCTTTATATTTAAAAATATCATTGTAAGCCATTATTGCTCTCCATCGTTTTTAATATCGCTAAGTTGTTCAATTTTTAACTCAGCTTCTTTAAGTTTTTTCAAACAAAAATCTGCAAGTTTAGTGCCGTTTTCATAATATTTCATAGATTCTTCAAGACCTAACTCGCCAGATTCAAGCGCCAATGTGATTTTTTCTAAATCTTTAACAGCTTTTTCAAAAGTCATTTCACTCATAACTTACTCCTTTTAATCTTTAACTTCGGCATTAACAATACCATCAGATAAATTAATTTTGATATTATCATTTACATTCAAATCTTTTTTGCTTGAAATTATTTTATCATCTTTATAAACAACTGAATAACCTCTCAACAAAATATTTGTTGGGCTTAAAGAATTCAATTTAGATGCAAATTTCAAAAAGTTAGCATTACTTAATGAATAAATCTTTTCAAACGATTTATTTAATCTATTAACAAACAAATCAACTTGTTGACCTTTTAAAGTAATGTTGAAATAAGGGTTTTTCATACATTGTTTGTTCATTAAAGTCTCAAGTTTTAATTGATTTTGATTCAAAGCTCTTTTCAAATAAGATTTTAAATTTAATTTGTATCGTTCAATTTTATTTTCTAAATCAAATTTATCAGGAACTGCCAATTCGGCAGCTGCAGAAGGTGTTGGCGCACGTTTATCAGAAACAAAATCACAAATTGTAAAATCAGTTTCGTGACCAACAGCAGAAATAACCGGAATTTTTGACGCAAAAATTGTTCGGGCTAAAGTTTCATCATTAAATGCCCATAAATCCTCAATTGCACCACCGCCTCTGCCAATGATAATTACATCTGCGCAGTTTTTCTCGTTTACTTCTTTTACTGCTTGTATTAAACTTGGCGCAGCCGATTCACCCTGAACCTGCACAGGACACATAACAATTTTTACAATGGGAAAACGCCGTTTAATAACATTAAAAATATCTTGAACTGCCGCTCCAGTTGGACTTGTAATCACAGCAATCGAGTTTGGAATTTTTGGAATTGGTTTTTTGTGTTCTTCCAAAAACAAACCTTCGGCATTAAGTTTTTCTTTGATTTGTTCATATTTTAACTGTAACTCGCCAAGACCATATTGTTTCATTGCTACAATATACAATTGATAAGTGCCGTCACGCTCATACAACGAAACCTTACCCCTAACAACAACTTTCATACCGTCTTTGGGCTCAAATTGAAGTTTAGAAGCATATTGTCTAAACATAACTGCTTTAATAACGCCACCCTCATCTTTGAGCGACATATACAAATGGCCAGACTTGTAATGATTAGTAAAGTTTGAGATTTCTCCGCAAAGAAAAATATCATTTAATACTTCATTACTTTCAAGCAAACTTTTTACATAAATATTAAGTTGTGTAATGTTAAAAACTTTTCTTTCTTCCAAAATCACACCTCTTTTTTATGTTTAAGTGACGCAAAAACAGCAAGTCCAGCAGCGTTATCTGATGAAAATTGTGGTTCACAGAAAATACCGCCTTGTTTTGATAAAGTTTCTTTAATGATTGAATTGCTCATAACTCCACCGCTATAAACAAATGGCAAATTACCGTATTTCTCACGCAATTTATCTGTCATTTCTAAAATGTTTTGTTTGATATATTCAATAGTAAATCTTGCGATATCTTCTTTAAAAAATCCTTCATCAAACATCTTTTTTGCTTTATTCTCAACGCCAGACAAACTACAATTAACATCTTTAAATGAGGTCTTGATTTTTTGTAGGCAAGTCCCTTTTAAAGCTAGTTTGTCAAGTTCTGCACCTGCTGGAAAACCTAAACCAAGCATTACTCCTACCCTATCTATAGCTTGACCTGCTTTTAAATCTAACGATTCTGCAATTTTATCACATTTAATTATTTCTTCATCATCTGGAGTTACAAGCAAAGCTTCTGTGGTGCCACCAGAAACATGAAATGCAATGAACTGTTGGTTAATTAAATCCAATCTATTCGCACTAAAAAGCGCTGCTAAAATATGCCCAACTTGGTGTGAGGTTTTAAAAAGCGTAGCACTATTAGAAAGTGCAACAGCAGTTGCACAAGAAACACCAGCCAAGAAAACAGGCATATATGACCCTTCAACATTTCTTGGTCTAGTTGAAACACCAACAGCATCAATTTTTAAATCATTAAATGACGAAAAGGCGGCTTCCAAAACCTCAGGAAGCTGCCTTGTATGTTCAAATAAAGCTTTAGACTGCATTAAACCTTTTTCGCCTTCAGCAACACTCAAAAGTTTCTTGCAGTTTATCATTTCGTGTTTTTCGTTGTCATAAACAGCTACACTTGTTGTGTAATTGCTTGTATCAAATCCAACATAAATACTCATATTAAATCTTTTTAGAAACAGCGCCTAAAACACCGTTTACAAATTTTTTCTCTTCATCAGAAGTATATTTCTTGCAAAGTTCAATTGCCTCATTAATAGCAACACCGGTTGGCACACCATCTTCAAAAAGCATTTCAAAAATTGCAATTCTTAAAATGCAAAGAGATACTCTTGAAATTCTATTAATTTTCCAACCAATACTATTTTCTTCAATAATTGTGTCAAGTTCACTTTGCTTATCAAAAACACCTTTTGCAGTGTTGATAATATAATCAGTAATTTTATCACCACGCAACTCTTTAGCGCATTCAATTACTTCATCAATAGTCTCTTCGTGAAAAGTTTTTTCAAAAACTAAAATGAATACTTCTTCTCGTTGTTCACTTCTTGTCATTTAAAGTCCGCCTTATTTATTTTCTTCAGTTTTATTGAGTTGAACTTCACAAACGTGAACGTTAATTTTTGAAACAACAGTTCCAGTCATATTTTGAACTGCTTCTTTAATATTTTTTTGAACTTTTGTAGCAAGCTCTGAAAGTTTAACGCCTTCATTTACTTTCAAGAAAATATCAATAATATATTGATTGTCTTTGCAAACGCAAACAACAGGTTTTACAACTGATTTTGAAATCAAAATATTTTTAATATCTTGAGGTTTTGCAACAACACCTGCAACGCCTGTAACATCAGTTGCAGCAGTCAAAGCAATCTTCTCAACTACTTCAGTAGAAATAACAATGTTTCCTGAATTAGATTTTTTAATATCCATTAAATTCATCCTCCAATTTTAAATTAATCATTGCTATCTCTATTATAACAAGAAACTCCAATAATAACAACTATTTTATTTCAATTATTTTAATATTTTCGCAAGAAATTTCACAATTTGATAAAATTATGTCTTGAATTTGCATTGTTTGATTAGCAGCAAGCCCATTTTTGTCGGTTTTTACAACACAAGAAATCGACTTATCTGACAAAACAGCTACACAATCTTCAAAACCTTTTGCAACAACCAAACTTTCAATAGCGTTTTCTTTTTCAGACAATGTTGTATAATATGCAATCTTTTCTGTTGCAATCAACTTTGACTCTTCGGTTGATTTTACTGAATTCAAGATTTCTTTCATCTGGTTAATTGCTTTTTCTCTTTCTATTTTTCTAGAATTACGAGTTTTTGAGAAATAATCCTCTTCCAAATTAGAATTAACCAACTGTGCTTGACCTAAATAAGACTCATTTGAAGTAGTTTGCTGAATATTTAAAGAAGATGTTAAATTCAACCCACCATTAGTAGCCGTATTTTGCCAATTAACATATACAGCTGTACAAAGCGTTGCAATCAACAATGAAAACACTGCTATTTTTTTAGAAAACGAACCTTTAACTTTACTCATAAAAATCACCTTTCTTTATTTAGATATATCTAATCCAACAACGCAAACCTTGTCGTCATTGACATCAAGTGCAGTAGTAACAAGATTTTTTACTACACTGCTAATCACTTCATTTTGTCCGTTTTCACACCCAATCACAACGCCTTTAATGTTAGGCATAATTTGCGTTACAACCAATGGAACTTCATTTCCGTTTTCATCTTTATACAAAATAAAATTATTTTGCACCTGTTTATCTTTTTGAACCTTTTGCCCATTATCATAGTTGTCGTTTTCTATTTCGCTTTCATTGTTTTTAGCTTCTGATGCATAAATATATTCAACCCCGGTTTCAAGAGTTATCATAACATTAACCTTTCCACCTACCACTTGTTCGATTTGTTTGCAAAGTTGATTTTCAAGGTTTGTGCAATATTCTTCAGCAGATAATTCTTTATTAACATTTACAATCGCTTTTTTATCGTTTTTGTCCAAAATACCTGAAAGAAATATAATTAAAATTCCAGCCAAACCAATTGCAATAATTAATTTAGGATTGTTTTTTATGTTTGAAATTATATTTCCAACCTTTTCTTTTAATTCAATCATTGTGCTCTCCTGCTATTACAATAATATTGAGCTTTTTCTCAATTAAATTCACTATTTTTTCAGATTTGCTTTTATCTTCTTTATCAAATAATATGTTAACCTCGTTTACAATTATGCTTTCATTTTCAATATTAACATCTATAACAACTTTTCCTGATTTAATGTCATTTTCTTGTAAAATGCTTTGAATTTCATAATTCAGCGACGTAGCAACTGTCTTTGTTGAAATAGTTTTTGAAGTAGTATTATCTTTTAAAGTTGAAAAATCAAAATTTTCGAATTCAATTTTGATTGAAAAAAGCGAAAGAATACTCAAAAGCATTACAGTACCACAAATTAATCTCATCTTGTTTTTATGGTTATTATTTAC
>JAZRPW010000058.1:0-21895 GCA_045649405.1 Acutalibacteraceae bacterium | reverse complement strand
CTTTGATATGGCAAAAGGCAATATGGTTTATGTCCCATATGACAGCGAAACCTATTACACAGACGGAAGTTTCTCTGGAATTGTTGGCTCACTTGTAAGTATTAAAGATTATAACCTTTGCAGAAATTTTGTTGCTCGTGGCTATGCAAAAATTACCGATGAAGACGGCAACGAAGTAATTGTTTACGCAGATTATGACAAAACTCAATCTCGTAATATTGCAGGTGTTGCAGATGCATTTATTGCAGATGAAACAAGTGGTTATGCTGATTTAGACGCAGACAAAAAAGCGCTTGTAAACAAATGGGCAAAAGCTAATGACTAATCAAGGAGCTAAATGAATGAAAATAGTCAAAAACACAACAAATGAAAGTGTTTTTCCGTACATTGCGTATATACCCGAAAATTTGAGCAGTAATCCTGCATTGATAATTCAACTTCACGGTGCTGGCGAGCGTGGTAACGGCGAAGATGTTGAAAAGGTGCTTGTTCACGGCTTTTCAAAGGTTGTTACTGACGAAAATCTCAAAGACTGCATTTTGGTAATGCCACAATGCCCGGTTGATACTTTCTGGGTTGCAAAAATCGAAAGCATTAAAAAGTTTATTGATAATATTGTTGCGCAGTATTCTATTGATACAAGCAGAATTTATCTTTGCGGTTTGAGTATGGGTGGCTTTGGCACATGGTACACCGCAATGGCTTATCCTTCGTTTTTTGCGGCAATTGCGCCTTGTTGCGGTGGTGGAATGGCTTGGAATTCATACACCCTAAAAATGCCGATTTGGGCTTTTCATGGGTTAGATGATACTGCGGTTTCTCCTAATCATACAATTGAGATGGTTGAAAAATTAAAAGAGTTTAATCCGAATCTTAAATATAATTTGTTTGAAGGTGTGGGGCACGATTCTTGGAATAACGCCTTCACCGAAGAAACATTAAAATGGATGTTATCACAACAAAAAACATTTTAATCATAATGAATTTAAAACTAAAAAGGGGTTTGCTATGGATTTTACCGATATTTTAGTGCTTCGTCAATCTTGCAGAAATTTTGATGCGACAAGACTGGTTGAAGAAGAAAAAATAATTCATATTTTAGCAACGGCAAGACTTAGTCCTTCGGCATGCAATGGTCAACCATATTTTTTAACCGTTTGCAAGGGTGAAAAAGCAAAAAGTGTTGCAAAAGCCACAATGGGAATGGGAATGAACAAATTTGCCATTGATGCACCTGTTCAAATTGTAATTTCTGAAATGCCGTATGTTAAATCAGCGGCACTCGGTGCGAAATTAAAGGGCAATGATTATCGCTCAATTGATATTGGTATTGTTGCTGCTTATATTACAACGCAAGCAACGGCATTAGGTCTTAGTAGTTGTATTTTAGGTTGGCTTGACAACGAAAAAATTAAAGAAATTTGTGAAGTTTCTGGAAATGTCCGCCTTGTGATTTCAATTGGTTATGCTAAAGCAGATGATAAACTTCGAAATAAAGTTCGCAAACCAATTGATGAACTGTCAAAAACAATAAGTTAATAAAAAAACCACTCTCGGTTGAGAGTGGTTTTTGTTTAGTTTAAATTACATTAATTTAAGATAAAGTTCTTTGATTTCTTCAACGCTTGTTTCTCTTGGGTTGCCAGGTCTGCAAGCGTCATCAAATGCAGATTGTGAAAGGAAGTCAAGGTCTTCTTTCTTTACAATTTCTTTCAAGTCTGCTGGAATACCAACATCAATTGAAAGTTGTTTAACAGCATCACAAGCAGCTTTTCTTGCTTCTTCAAGTGTCATTTCATCAACGCCACAAACGCCCATTGCTTTTGCAATTGCTCTGTATTTTTCGCCAGTTGCAGGAGCGTTGTATTCCATAACTGTTGGCAAAATAATTGCGTTTGCAACACCGTGTGGTGTGACATAAACTGCGCCGAGTGGGTGAGCCATTGAGTGAACAATGCCGAGACCTACGTTAGAAAATCCCATACCAGCAATGTATTGACCAAGAGCCATACCTTCTCTTCCCATTTCTTCGCCGGCAACTGCGCCACGAAGACTTCTTGCAATAATTTCAATTGCTTTTAAGTGGAACATATCGCTCATTTCCCAAGCGCCTGCAGTAATGTAACCTTCAATTGCGTGTGTAAGAGCGTCCATACCAGTAGCAGCTGTAAGACCTTTTGGCATTGTTGCCATCATATCAGGGTCAACAATTGCAACAACAGGAATGTCGTGAACGTCAACACAAACCATTTTACGGTTGTTTTGTGCATCAGTAATTACATAGTTAATTGTAACTTCAGCAGCAGTACCAGCAGTTGTTGCTACTGCAATGATTGGTGTACATTTATTTTTAGTAGGTGCAACACCTTCAAGTGAACGAACGTCTGCAAATTCTGGGTTTTCAATAATAATACCAATTGCTTTTGCTGTGTCCATTGAAGAACCACCACCAATTGCAACAATACAGTCAGCGCCACTTTTTTTGAAAGCTTCAACACCTGCTTGAACGTTTTCAATTGTTGGGTTTGGTTTAATTTCTGAGAAAATGTCATAAGCAATGCTAGCATTGTCAAGAACATCAGTTACTTTTTTAGTAACGTTAAATTTAATAAGGTCAGGGTCTGAACAAACAAAAGCTTTTTTAAAGCATCTTGCTGTAATTTCAGTTGCAATAGCTTCGATTGCGCCTTTGCCGTGATAACTTGTTTCGTTAAGTACAAATCTGTTTGCCATTTTTAAGTTTCTCCTTTAGTAAAATCATTATAGTTTGATTGTTAAAAAAATAACAATCTTGCTAAAATTATTATATCATTTTTTGGTTGTAAAATCAACAATTAAATGTAATTTTCTTTTCGAAAATTGCAAAAGGTTACAAAATTGAAACTTTTTGCTTGACTTTTTGCCCTTTTTGTGCTAATATTGACTTAAATAGTTACAAAATTGAAACTTTTTAGAGAAAAGGATAGAGATAAATGTTTAAGAAATTAGGCACTGCTTTGGTTGCATTTGTTATCTTTTTAACAGTTGCAAATATGCCAGCCAGTGCTAACGAGCAGATTGAAGCTCAAGTGCAAAAGCAATCAGAAGTGGTTGTTTCAACAAAACTTGCAAGCCCAAAAATTCGAAATATCAGAACAGTTGGCATTGACAGTGCAAAAATAACCTGGAAATCTGTTAATGGTGCCGATGGTTATTATGTTTACAGAAAAGCAAAAAGAGCAAGAACTTTTAAGAAAATTGCAACTGTGGAAGATAAGAATTATTTAAAAGACACTGGTTTAATGTGTGGTTTTGAATATGATTACAAGGTTGGCGCTTTTGCAGACCAAACTCCTATTGTGTTAAGCGACAGTGAGAAAAACACAAAAACTTTTGTTTTGCCTATTAGTGCTGTTAAAACATTTGGCATTAAGAAAAAAGATTATTGTTTTCCGTTAGATGTTGAAAATGTTGATGTCACTTCGGCATATGGCTGGCGTTTCGGTGGCGGCGATTTTCATGACGGTGTTGACTTTGACCTTAACACTGGCGACAAGGTTATGGCTTGGAAAAGTGGTTATGTTTACAAAATCAAAACTGCTTATGAAAGCAGTTGGGGTAATTTTGTTATGATTTATCACGGCAAAATCGGTGGCAAAAAGATTTTCAGTGGTTATGCTCATCTTGACAGAATTGATGTTAAGGTTGGCCAAAAGGTTGTAATGGGCCAAAAAATTGGCACGGGTGGTAACACCGGTCGTTCTTATGGTTCGCACTTGCACTTTGAAATTTACAAAGGTGGCGACAGTCCATCAAAAAATCGTGTTAACCCAACAAGTTTTGTAGATTTAGAAAATAAAAAAGGCATTCAAAAAGTAAAATAATTAAAACACACCTAAATAGGTGTGTTTTTTTACTTAATGATTAAATACACTTGAAAAATGTTAGAAAGTATAGTAGAATAATTATAATTAGTATGATATTTTGGAGAAGTGTATGATAGAATATTGGGACATACTTGATAAAGACGGCAACAAAACCGGCAAAACAATGGTTCGTGGCAAACGCAGTCTTTCAAAAGGTGAATATCACTTGGTTGTTCATATATGGGTTATTAATGATAAAGGCGAATTTTTAATCCAACGCAGAGCAGACACAAAACCGCTAATGCCTGGCGAATGGGCGGCAACTGGTGGTTCTGCACTTGCAGGTGAAGGCTCTCGTCACGCTGCAATCAGAGAATTGTTTGAAGAACTTGGCGTGCGTGCGGCAAGACGAAGAATGGTGCTTGTAAAACGCCAACTTCGTAAATATTCAATCAATGATATTTATGCCGTTAGATGCAACATTCCTGCAAAGCGTTGCGTTTTGCAAAAAGAAGAGGTTGCCGAAGTTAAATGGGTTAGCAAAGAAGAATTGCAAAGAATGGTTGAAAACGGCGAATATCACAATTACGGCAAAAGTTATTTTGATATTATTTATTCAATTGATGAATTTTTGAAAAGAGATAAGTCTTATTATTTTAGAAAGAGTAGAAAACATGAAAATAGATGAAAATATGCTTTGCCCTGTTTGCAAAGCAAAACTTTTTACAGATGAGGTTGCGTTTTGTCCTGAGTGTGGCGCACCACATCACAAACAATGTTATTTGAAATTGGGCCACTGTGCTTATGAAGAGTTTCACGGCACCGAAAACCAATGGCAACCACCACAAGAGCAACCAGAAGAAGAGCAACAAGTGGTTGAACAAACACAACAAGCGCCTGCACCACAACCTGTGGTTGTTGAGCAACAAAACACCCAGCAAAATCCATTTTTTGTTGCAAATGGCATTGATAAAGATGAAGACATTGGTGGTGTTAAAGCAGAAGAAATTGCAAAATTCGTTGGCTACAACGCTTTAAGATATATTAAAGTTTTCAGAAAATTTGCAACACGAAAAACAAAGGTTAACTGGAATTGGCTTGCCTTTTTCCTTCCTGAATTTTGGCTTGTTTCAAGAAAGTGTTACCCACAAGCAATTTTGACTGCGTTTTACACAGTTTTGCACAGTTTTATTTACACAAAAGCAACCGAAAACGCAGAGTTTATGGCGGCTTTACAGTCAGGCGTTGTAACTGAAAATGTGTGGGGCATTTGCAAAATTTTGTTTTTAACATCGGTTATTTCTTTGTTAATAAACCTGTTTTTTGGCCTTTTTGGCGACTATATTTATAAGAAAAGGGTTTATTTCACAATTGAGCAGATGAAACAAGAAGGCAAGGTTTCAGAAATGGACTTTGTGCAAAAAGGTGGCGCAAATTTAATGTTGCCATTGTTAATGTATTTTGCTATAAATGTTTTGACATTTATTATATCTGGATTGTTTTAAACAACAAAAAGGAGAAGAGTATTTATGAAAAAAATTAGAAAAGCGGTTATTCCTGCGGCAGGTCTTGGCACTCGTATTTTGCCAGCTTCAAAAGCAACACCAAAAGAAATGTTGCCAATCGTTGACAAACCTGCAATTCAATATATTGTTGAAGAAGCCGTTGCTGCCGGCATTGAAGAAATTTTGATTATTACAAACCGTGGCAAAGGCGTAATTGAAGACCACTTTGACCACTCAATTGAACTTGAATATGCACTTAGGAATTCAAAAAAATATGAGCAATTAGAACAGGTTGAACGCCTTGCAAATCTTGCTAATATAACTTTTATTCGCCAAGGTGTAACAGGCGGTTTGGGCCATGCAATTTTAAAGGCAAAGGCTTGGGTTGATGATGAGCCTTTTGCCGTTCTTTATGGTGATGATGTTATTATTGGTGACGTTCCTGCAATTGGCGAATTGGCAGAAGTTTATAACGAATACGGCCTTGGCGTTGCAGGTGTTAAAAAGGTTTCTAAAGAACAAATCACAAAATATTGTTCTTTAGATGTTGATATGGTTTCTGACAAGGTAATGAAAGTTACCGATATGATTGAAAAACCATCGCCTTATCAAATTATGTCGCTTTATTCAATTTTGGGCAGAGTTATTTTGCCACCTAAAATTTTCGAAATTCTTGAAAACATTCCAAAAGGCGCTGGCAACGAACTTCAACTTACCGATGCAATGCGTGTTCTTGCAAGAAATGATGGAATGATGGGTATTGAATTTTCAGGCACACGTTATGATATGGGAAACAAGCTTTCATTTATGCAAGCAAATGTTGAAATGTCACTCAAAAACGCAGATTTTGGCCAAGAATTCAAAAATTATATTAAAGATTTGGCAAAAACACTTGACTAATCTTGCGTTTTGTTGTAAAATGGTTGTTGCTCATTGTAAATATGAGTAATTATAAAGAAAATTTTTATTCCTTGTTTGGGTGACAAGCGCTCAAACCGAATGACCGAAAGGAGGTACAATATCAATGGCTAACGTTTATGAAACCGTATTGGTTTTCTCAGTTAAAAACGGAGAAGAAGCAGTACAAGCAAGCGTTGAGAAGTTCAAAGCTCTCATCGAGAAAAATGGCACAATTGATAATGTAGATGAATGGGGCAAGAGAAAACTCGCTTATCCTATCAACTACGAAGCTGACGGTTACTATGTAGTAATCACTCACACAGCTGAGCCAACATTTATTTCTGAACTTGCTAGAAAACTTAACATCGCTGATGACGTGTTAAGATATTTAACAGTTGCTAAGGAAGCATAATTTTACGAAAGAAAAGGTAATTGAACATGCTTAATGTAGTAGTAATTATGGGCAGACTTACTGCTCAACCTGAACTTCGCACAACAGGAAACGGAATTTCTGTTTCTTCATTCTCAGTTGCAGTTGACCGTTCTTATCAATCAGGCGGCGAAAGACAAACTGATTTTATCAATTGTGTTGCTTGGCGTGCAAATGCTGACTTTATTACAAAGTATTTCACAAAAGGTCAAATGATTGCTATTCGTGGTACATTGCAACAAAGAAGCTATACTGACAAAGATGGTAACAAACGTACAACTTATGACGTTGTTGTTGACCAAGCTCAGTTCTGCGGTTCAAAACAAGAGTCAGGCGGCGCAGCCCCTGCAGCTAAGGAAGTTTCACCTGCTTCATTCTCAAACGTTGACACTGGCGATTTTGAAGAAATTTCTATGGGTGATGATGACCTTCCTTTCTAATCATATCGAAATTTTAGTTTCAGATATATAAATCTAACAAGGAGGACACTTTACAATGGAAGAAAAAAGAACAGAGCGTCCAGCAAGACCTATTAGAAAAGGTCGTAAAAAGGTTTGTGCTTTTTGTGTTGATAGACAAAACAAAGGTTTTATCGACTACAAAAACATTTCAAAGCTTTCTAAATACACTTCTGAAAGAGCAAAAATTCTCCCAAGAAGAGTTACAGGCACTTGCACTTTCCATCAAAGAGCATTGACTGTTGCAATTAAGAGAGCAAGACATTTAGCACTTATGCCTTATGTTGCTGACTAATTAAAACAAATTAAAAACGCACCCAAACGGGTGCGTTTTTGTTTTTAATGAACAGTGAATAATTAATAATGAATAATTAATGTATCGCCCTTCGGCGATGAATTTAAAAACCTACAATTTTCTATAAATTCGTAGGAGCGAACTGTATTCGCACCTCTTTCCGTTTTTTATATTGCTTTTTTTCAAAAATTATGGTAATATGTATTTGCTACACTAATTAAAAATTTATCTAATCTTGGGAAAAATACCTTGGTAAAAGGTGTTTCCCTTTTTTCTCATTCCCAAATTGGATAAAGAACGTTAGTGTAGCAACTTACGAGGGATTTCACTTTTTCGGTGCGTCTCTTGTAGGCGCACTTTTTTATTTTAGGAGAAAAATATGGATTTGTTAGAAAAACTTTACGAAGGCGAGCTTGATTTAAAAAAGTCAGTTGAAGTTGAAAAAACAAGAATGGATTTAACCGATCCAATTTTTTATGATGCGAAACAACTATTTTTTAATGAATTATCAAAAGAGCAACGAAACGCATTTAAAAATTTTGAAATATTGCTTGATGAAAAAATGAATGAATATGCTAAAAAATTATTTTTAAGTGGATTTAGCACTGGGTTAAAAATGGGAATGCAAATTGACAATCGTGTCAAAGATTTTGATTTTGACAAAAACAAGCCATTGTTTCCTTTTGACCCTAATGCTGTGAAAAATAATATAAAATATTAAAAAACGCACCCAAACGGGTGCGTTTTTTTATTTCATTGCTAATGATTTTCTCATCAATTTGCCGGTTGTTGTTCTTGGAATTTTATCAATAATAACAACATCACTTGGCACTTTGTATTTTTCCAAACGCTTTTTCAAATGTTTTTGCAAATCTTCAATGCAAAATCCATCTTTGTTTTCAATTTGAACATACAAAAGAGGAGTAGAGCCAAGCTCGGTTTCTTTTGCAACACAAGCGCAGTCAACAACCCCTGTAAACTTCATTGCCACAGTTTCAATTTCGCTTGGCAATACCTTGTGACCGCAAACGTCAATAATATCTCCAACACGGCTTACAAAATAATAATAACCGTCTTCATCAAAATAAACAATATCGTTAATCACAATATAATCGGCTGGCATAACCTTCTCGGTCAACGCCTTTTTGTGATAATAACCCTGCATATTCATATCGCCTTTAACAGCCATATAACCATATTCGCCAGGTTTTGTTACCTTTTTGCCGTTTTCATCAATAACAAATACGTTTGAGTTAACGGTTGGCTTGCCAAGACAGTTTTCTTCGGCATTAACTGATGTTTTGTTTACTGCAATACAACCTGACTCGGTTGTGCCATAAACATTGTAAAGGTCAACATCAACAAAACGTTTGTGGAATGTGCGAATGCTAACAGATGTAAGCGGACCAACAACAGTTTGCACGGTGTTAAGGTTTTTAATTGCTTTTACAATAAACTCATCTTTGAGCGATACCAACCAATTCAAGTCAGAGTTGACAATTGCCATATAATTAATGTTGTGGTTGCTGAACACTTCTTTAAGCAACTCTTCACTTAATTGTCTGTGTGAAACAACCGCAGTTGCGCCGGCATAAAGCGTTGCTAAAACTCGGCGATAACCCGCCGCAAGTGAGAAAGAGATGTTTGTAAACATAATTGTTTCGGCATTAATATTGGTTGCTTCAACAAGGTTTTGCTCGGTTACAAGCACGTTTTGGTTTGTGTGTGCAACCAAAACAGGGTTGCCGGTTGTGCCTGTGGTTGATGTGATTGTGCAAACCGAATCCGACTTTATTTTTTTATAGTTTACCTTTTCATCAGTTGGTGCAAAAAATTCTTCAAAACTTTCGCCGTTGTTTTTCATAAAAACAAGGGTTGGTTTGGTTGTTTTCAAAATTTCTTGCAAACGATAAATTGAAATATCTTTTTCAATTGGCACTGCAACGCAACCTGCCAAATGGCAACCTAAAAGGGCTGCAAAAAACGCAATCAAATCATCTGCTTCAATTGCAATTCTGCTACCTTTTTTAACGCCTTTTGCACGCAAAGAAGAAGCAAACAATTGAATTTTTTTGCAAAACTCAAAATATGTAATTTTGTTATTTTCATAAGAAATTGCTACCTTTTCAGGAAACAACTCGCCATTTTCATAAATCGCCTCAATAATACTGTTCACTGCAAAATCTCCTTAAAAGTCTAAAAATATAATACCACAAAATATTTAGACTTTCAATTATTATTTTTTTATGCTATAATAGAATTATAATTAAAAAACTGAAGGTGATATTATGAAATCAAGGCAGGTACCACTTGGAGATAAAAATATAATTGGCGCGAATGTTACAAAACTTCGCAGACTTAATATGATGAGCCAAAAAGAATTGGCAATTAATATGCAACTTTTGGGTGTTGAAATGAATTTTTCATCGCTTTCAAAGTTAGAAGGGCAAACCCGTGTTGCCACCGATAAAGAGATTTTGGCAATCGCAAAAATTTTTGATATTCGTATTGATGAATTGTTTAGAAATTTATAAAAACACGCAACCAAAACGGTTGCGTGTTTTTACTTTTTTAGCAGTCAAATTCAGGTTCATAAATATTCATTTGCGCTATTATATGGTTAATTTCTTCTTGACATTCTCGCAATTGTTTATGATATGGCGAGTCTTGAGTTTCTAATGCTTTGTCAAGTTCAAACCATCTTTTTCTCATTTTTGCCAGTTTTTCGTGTAGCTTTAAAACAACTTTGTCAAATTGTTTTAAAGTCATTACAATTCTTTTTGCATTACCAGTGGTTGAATCACCCATTTTGATAATAAATTGTTCGTTGTCTTTTTGTAAAAAGACAAACGGATTTTTCTCATTAACAATTTCAGGCAAAACAATTTTAAAACCTAATACAGATGTAATTTGTAAAGGCTTCTTTTTCAACACAGCATCAAGCGAAAAAGCATCTTTAATTTCTTGATAAGTGTTTGAAAACTCTTTGCTATCGATATTTCGCAATACACTTAACATTTTTACTGCCTTTTCGTTTTTGCTTTCAAGTTTGTTAATGTTTGTTGTTAGTTCTTTTAGTTCTGCTTTTTGTTCAACTTTAGTCTCATTTTCTTTTGCAATCATTACCTTTAAATTGCTAAGTTCGTTTTCTTTTTCAGCCAAAATTTTCATAAGCGGTTCTGATAAAGCTAATGCTTTAACTTCGCCATAACTTAGCACATTGTCTTCCAAATCTGCCGCTGTTCTTTGATATAAACTGCCGGTCAAAAATTGCGAAATAAACCTTTGCTTTGTCTCTAAAATCTGCCATGCGTAAGAGTCAAAACTGCCCTGTGTAACATAACGATAAATAAGCACCTTTTCATTTGTGTTGCCACGCCTTAAAATTCTGCCTTCTCGTTGCACCATATCAGCAGGTCGCCAAGGAACATCAAGATGATGAATTGCTTTTAATTTAACCTGAACATTCGCACCAATACCAAGTTTAAAAGTTGAGCCAATTAAAATTCGCACCTTGCCACTGTTGAATTTTTGGAACAGTTCAACCTTTTTGCTTTCGGTGTTGTAATTGTGAATAAAGGCAATTTCGTTTTGTGGCACACCTTTTTCAATTAGCGCTTTTTTAATTTCGCTGTAAACATTAAACTGGTCTTTTTTTGGGGTAGAATAGTCGCAAAAAACAAGCTGAGTTGTGTCTTTTTCATTTTTATAAAGTTCTAAAACATTGTTAACACAACGAATAATTTTTGAAGAATTATTTAGTGGTTGTTCTTCGCCAACAAGTCGCAAATCAAGGGCTGCTTTTCTACCATCGGTACTAACCTTTAACATATTATCAAATTTTTTGTCTATCATACCTGTGCGAATATCTTCAGTTCTTTCAACTAATTTTTGCATATAATTTTGCAAATTTTCAAACTTTTCAATAACAACATTGGTATAACCAGAAAGTTGTGGCAACCCTTCAATGTTTGTGTTGGCATAAAATATTGCCACCTGTGAAAAAAGAGATGCCAATTCGGTTAAATTGTGGAATTTTGCAAAACGAGTTATAAAACGATATTTTGAAGTGTCAACATCAATTTCACAAAGTTGTTCTGGTTGCGCAAAGGTTTTAATCCAGTTGTCAAAAGAGTCAAGCGACAAGCGTTGCAACTCTTCAAACTGCAAATAAACCTGCATAACAAAAGTATCGGCAATTGAATTGCACAAAGGAGTGCCGGTTGCAAAAACAACTCCACCGCCATTTGTTTGTTGCACACATCTAATTTTGTGCAACATATCAAGACACTTTTTTGACCCCTTTGTGTTAATTCCACTAATGCCTTTTGACAAAGAGGTTTTGAGTGGAAGATTTTTATAATTGTGCGCTTCATCAAGAAACAGAGTGTTAATTTCAAGTTGGTCAAAGGTAATGTCATTTGTTGTCTGCGGATTCATACTTTGCACAAAATCATTAGTGAGTTTTAAAATTCTGCTTTTTTCTTTTGTCAAGGTTTTTTGTTTCCAATGGTCGTAATTATAACCACTGTGCATTTTTTCGATTTCTTGTTCTAAAGCGTTCAAACTTTGCTTCATATTTTCATAAATGCTGTCGGTTGACATTTGAATCATTTCAAAACAACTGTAAGCGATAATAATTCCGTCATAGTTGCCGTCACGAATTTGACTAAGCACCTTGTTTCGCATTTCTGGTTTAAAAACTTTTGGCTCAATTGCCAAAAGTTTTGCTTTTGGGTAAAGTTGTGAAAAGATTTTCTCCCATTGTCCAACAATATGGTTTGGCACAACAAACAAATTCTTTCGTGAAACGCCTGCTTGTCGCATTTTCATCGCCGCTGCAATCATAATAAATGTTTTGCCTGCACCAACATCAAATGCAAGCAAAGTGTTTTTTTCGTTGATGATTTTTTGCACAGCATCTTTTTGATAAGGATAGAGCGAAAAATCTTTTGACATTTCAGGAAACTCAAGGGCTTGGCCGTTGTATTGTTTGTTCGGCAACTTGCTAAACATTTTGTTATAGGCATGTTCAACAATCCAAATTCGGTCTTCATCTTGCCAAATCCAGTTTTTGAATTCTTCAATAATTAACTTTTGCTTTTCAAGCGCAACAATGGTGCTGTTTTCATCAATCTTTTTGTTTTTATAAACCTTGATTTCTCGCAAATTCATTGTTGCTTCAATAATTTTTAGCGCGTTATAATTTTTAATGCCAAATTTAACCTGAGTGCTTTGATAGCATTGCCAAGCCAAATATCTTTTGTTTTTAATAAACCAACTACCAGTTATTTTTTCAAACTCAACAAAATCTCTGTTGTTTTCATCAACGGTATGTTGATAATGAATGTGGAAATTTTGTTCATATAAAATGTGAAAAATAAAATCGTTAATAATTTCTTTGCTAATCCAAGGAGCGCCCAAAGAAACTTCAATATCTTTGTAAGTAATTTTATGCTCAATTTTTCTATCAACTTCTTTTTTGTACAAAGCGTTTTTCTGCTCGGCTCTTTCAACAGCCATTTTGTAAAGTTCAATCCATTTGTCTAATGTAAAATGCGAAAAATCTTTTTCAGAAAGTGTGTCAACGAGCTCTTGCGTTGGAAAGTCGTTTTCTTCAGAATTAAAATAAAGGGTGTAATCTTTTGCATCAAAAAGTGAATAATCACGGTGCAAAAGTTCATTTGCAATTTGTTTTCGCAAAACAGTGTCTTCAACGCAATTTACAATTTTGTCTGCCAAAAAGCCTTTTTCTTTTTGTGCATAAATAGGCAAGTTGTTTTTTACCAAAAGATTTTTAAGTTCAAGTTTCCAAAGAATTGACAATTGTTTTCTTCTTGAAACTCTTTGCCCACTTTTGGCTTTTCTTTCAACAAAAACATCGTTTTCTTTAATACAAATAATGCCCCAATGCTCAGGAATTTTCTCGAAAGATGATTTTAAATGTTTTGCACCAACCACCAAATAATTCTCATCAAAAAATAAATCATAAGCTTTAATTTGTTCAGCAAGGCGAGTGTAGTTGTCCAAATCACTTTTAATTTCAAAACCAATAAGTCGGTCGGTTGCCGCCATAACATCGCAAATTGATGAGCCAATGCTTTTTTCTTGATAAATTCTCACCTGAGAATAGGTCGCTTTTAAATAGGAAATTAGAATAGATTTAATGTCGTTTGCGTTCATAAATACACCTCTTATCACATGTTCTATGATAATAATACATTATTTAATGTACGCTTTTTGGTACACAAAAAGATACTTCATTAAACTTTTTTGGCGTATCAGTTGTGCAAACTGCACAAAATACTTTAACAATTTTCTATTTCGCTCTTGCAAAATGCACTTGATTTTAGCATACAAAAGTGTTAAAATGAATTTATAAAATTACACGAAGGGGTGTTTTAATAATGAAAGATTATACAACTGACAAAATCAAAAACTTAGCGTTGCTTGGTCACGGCTCTTGCGGTAAAACTTCACTTGCAGAGGCAATGCTTTACGTAGCAGGCGCTACTGACCGTCACGGCAAAGTTGCAGATGGCAACACAGTTATGGACTTTGATAGCGAAGAAAAGAAGAGAGGCGTTTCTGTTTTCTCATCAGTTGCTTCACTTGAATTTAGAGAAAGAAAAATTAATCTTATTGATGCTCCTGGCTTTTTTGACTTTGCAAACGGTCAGGCAGAAGCAATCAGAGCAGCAAAAAATGCAATTATCGTTCTTTCTGCTAAATCTGGTCTTAACGTTGGCTCACAAAAAGCTTACAAAGCTTGTCAAAAACATGGTGTTGGTACAATCTTCTTTGTTTCAAAGGCAGATTCTGAACACGCTAACTGTAAAGACGTTATTGCTAATTTGAGAGTTGCTTATGGCTCAAAAATTATGCCTGTTATTATTCCTTATGCATCTGACCGCAAGGTTGAATGTTACATAAACGTTGTTACCGGCCGTACTTGGAAATATGTAAACGGCGAACAAATCGAAATTGATATGCCAGAAGAAGCAAAAGAAAGATATGAGCAAATGTATGGTCTTCTTTGCGAGTCTGTTGCTTCTCTTAACGAAGAAATGATGGAAAAATACTTCGCAGGTGAAACATTCACTGAAGATGACCTTTTTGCAGGTCTTCGTGAGGGTGTTAAAACTGGCGAAATTTCTCCTGTTTATTGTGGTGCTCCTCAAGTTTTGGAAGGTATTAAACTTTTCCTTGGCGCACTTGTTAAAATTTTGCCAAACGCAACACAAGTTGGTGGCGAAGTTGGTATTGATGACAAAGGCGAATTGGTTGAGGTTGCTTGTGACCCTAACGGTACACTTGCTGCAACAGTATTTAAAACAGTTGCCGACCCATTCGTTGGTAAAATGTCATTCTTCAAGGTTATTTCTGGTGAGTTGAAATCTGGCGATACAGTTTATAACCCAAGAACTGGTGAAACCGAAAAAATCGGTAAGTTGATGTACATCAACGGTGGCAAACAAACTGACACTAACAAAGTTACTGCAGGCGATATTGGCGCAGTTGCAAAAATGAACAATGTTAAAACTAGTGATACACTTTGTGACCCTAAACACATTGTTACATTGAATGGTGTTGACTTCCCTAAAGCTTCAATTTCAATGGCAGTTAAACCTGTTAAAAAAGGTGAAGAAGATAAAATTGCTGCTGCAATGGTTAAAATTTGCGAAGAAAATCCTTCAGTTGAATTTACAAATAACCTTGAAACAAAACAACAAATCATTTCAGGTCTTGGCGAACAAAATCTTGATGTAATTGTTAGCTTGCTTAAAACAAAATTTGGTGTTGAAGTTACTTTAGAAGCACCAAAGGTTGCTTACAGAGAAACAATCAAGAAAAAAGTTAAAGTTCAAGGCAGACATAAAAAACAATCTGGAGGTCACGGTCAATTTGGCGATGTTTGGATTGAGTTTGAACCAACAGAGGGCGAAGATTTAGTATTTGAAG
Organism: Acutalibacteraceae bacterium; assembly: GCA_045649405.1. Taxonomy (GTDB): domain Bacteria; phylum Bacillota; class Clostridia; order Oscillospirales; family Acutalibacteraceae; genus RUG11462. Next base: position 6,500 of record JAZRPW010000058.1, on the reverse strand, counting down.
AAAAAATCTTCGGTGGCTCTGTTCCTAAAAACTACTTCCCAGCAGTTGAAAAAGGCTTGCAAGACAGCGTTAAAAAAGGTGTTTTGGCTGGTTATCCAGTTGTTGGTCTTAAAGCAACTTTGGTTGACGGTTCTTACCACCCAGTTGACTCTTCTGAAATGGCGTTCAAAACTGCGGCTGCAATTGCTTACAAAACAGGTCTTGAACAAGCAAGCCCAGTTCTTTTAGAGCCGGTTGGCACACTTAAAGCAATCGTTCCTGAAGACAACATGGGCGATATTATTGGCGACATTAATAAACGCCGTGGTAGAGTGCTTGGTATGAATCCACTTGAAGATAAAGAGCAAGAAATTGTGGCAGAAGTGCCAATTGCAGAAACTGCTGATTTCTCAACAGTTCTTCGTTCAGTAACCCAAGGCAGAGGCTCATTTACTTTAGAATTTGAAAGATATGAAGAAGCTCCACCAATGGTAGCACAAAAGGTTGTTGAAGAAGCAAAGAAAAACGCAGAAGAATAAAAAACAACAAAAAACGCACCCAAACGGGTGCGTTTTTATTTTGTGTAATTTATGATAAAACGTCAATAAACATCCATTTCAAACGGCTAAAGAATGTTAACCTGCTTGAAACGTCATATGAAAATTCATCAAGCAAATCTAAAACCTTGTCAGAATCGCTTTCACGCATTAAAAGTTTTGAGAACAAAGCTTTTTCATAAATGCGCATTGTTTCATCAATGTCAATATCGCTTTCAGAAAAATCATAGAAATTGTTTATAATCAATTCTTTAAATTCTTCAAAAGAAGCAGTTTGCGCAGCTTTTGAATCAACAAATTTCAACATTCTCACAATCAAATCAAAGGCAAGAATAATTTGCTTTCTGTAATCATCATTATTGAAAACTTGTTTTGTGAAAAATGCGGTTCGTTTTTTGATAATAATGATTCTTCTAATCACAAGAGCAAGTGCGCAAAGAAGTGCAAGACCAAAAATAATACTCAAAACAATAATTAAAATTTTAATCAAATTGCTTTCTTTGTATTCTTTTAAATCATCATCTTCAACCTCTTCAACCGCCTCTTCTTCGCCGGTTTCACCCATATTTTCAAATGGGTCTTCAAAAGGCACATCTGGCTCTGCTTCAATCTCTGCGTTTGGATTTTCAATAAGTTCATCTGCAGCGGCTTTTGCATCATTAAACTCTTGTTCAAAAGATTTTGAGTAAAAACTGTTTGTAACTTCAACAGGAATCCAACCATAAGTTCTATCAAAAACTTCAATCCACGCATGGTGGTGACCGTCTGTCAAAGTCAATGTTTTGATGTCGTCATTACCATCGGCTGCAGCAATTTCGTTTGCATCAATTCGGTAACCTTCAACATATCTTGCAGGAATGCCGAGTGTTCTAAGCATTACAGCAGCGCTTGTTGCAAAGTGTGGGGAATAACCTTTTCCGTTGTTCCACAAAAATTGAGAAGCAAAGTCGTTGCCATCTGCTAATTTTTGCGCATAGTTAGAAAATTCTGCGTTATCTGTCAAAAATTCTCTAACATTATCAACAGTTTTAAAGATTGTTTCGCCTTGAAGTTGAACGCTCAAATTTCTAATATCATCAATACCATCTGGCAAGAACAAATAATTGTCATAAACAAAGTTACAATAAGCGTCCCAATAACTTTGGAAATATTTTGAGTTAAAACCAGATGTAAGAGTAACTGCAATATAGTCTTGAAGTCTATAATATGCACGATATGTGTATGAGTCAGTATATTCTGGTTTTGCCCAAACGTCTTGATAACCTGTCATTGCAGGGTTTGAAATAACGCCGTTTGTTGTGTAAGCATATTGCTTTTCTCTTCTAAAATTAGAAAGTTTGAATTCAACCGGCTCAATCTTTTCTTCATCAAAGTCCATGAACAAAAGGTCGCCAATGATTGTTGGCAAAAACAGGTCTTCATCGGCAAGATATTTCTTAATACCAGCAATTTGCTTGTAGGTTTCATCATCAAATTCTTCCCAAGCACTGCCAGTATAAACACTGCCAACATAACCTTTTAAATAAACATTTTCATCAAGATTTGGCAATTGCAAAGTTGCATAATTTCTGTCTTGCGGTTTTCTGTCGCCAAGAGTTGTCAAGTCGCCATCTTTCAAAGAAGCGTCATGGTCAACACCGGTAACAAGGTCATAAACATTCAAGGTTGTTTTCTTGATTGTTTTACGCAAGTTTTCAAGCCCTTCGCCTTTTTCAAAACCAATTGAAACCAAAGTGTTTGTTGTAAGGGTGAAAACCAAAAAGATTGCCACTGCCATTACAAGAGCACTGCCGCCAAAACGAGAGGTTTTCTTGTCATAAACAAATTCACGGCTGACATTTGTTTTGTCAGCGTTTTTGTGCTTAACAGTGTTTTTTTGTCGGTTTGAAATGTGCAAAACAAGCATTGCTGCCCAAGCCGACATAAGAATTGAAAATGGTAATTTGTCTGCAACGCAGGCGAATGTTGAGCCAATGCAGAACAAAGGGAATGTTGATAAAAATGCACCAATAAACTGTGTTTTGGCAACTACAAAATATGCAGTTAAAGAAGTAATCAAAAATGAAAACAACGCCAAACAGTAGGTGGTGTTTGAAACAAAACCATCTTCCCAGTCAATAAGATTGTCGGGTGGGGTCCAATACATTGCTTCACAAGCAGAAGCAACACCTTGGTCATAAAGTGCTTTAAAGCCGGTTACTGTAAAGTCAAGCAACAAAAGCGCTGCTACTGCCACAAGCCCTAAAGACACAAATAAAACAAGGTTAGACTTTTTAACCAATTTATAAATTGTAACAAAAAGCATTGAACAAATTGTAATAACAACATAATTTATCCATTCAATTTGTTTGAAATTCATCATTGATGAAAATGTAAAAATACTTCCCACAGAAAGTGAAAAAACAATTAAAAATCTTGTTAAAAAGTTGAGAATTGAGTTGCCAATTTTAGAATTTTTTGAGGTGGCCTCATCAATTAAAGTTAAACTCAAACCTGAGTTAATATTTTCTTTACTCATTTTAAGCCCACCTCCTTAAAACTTAATGCCGTGAAGACATTTGTCTTCTGCACCAGGCACAACAGAAATAAGTCTTGTTGTGTCAGTAATCGGCAATTCGCTTTTGTCATACTCAACCGAAACAATGCTCATTAAAGAAAGGGCAAGGTTAAAGCCAGTAAACATTGCTTCAACATCTCTTGCAGAGTTTGAAGACATCATAACAATGTGTGAATATTTATTTTTCATAAAAAATTCACAGTTTTCAAATTTTGGCTCATCTGTAAAAACAGTGTCAGCAAAAATTCTTGAAAGAGTTACAAAAACATCTGGCTCAGACTTGATTTTTGTTTTAACAAAAATATGTCTGCGTGAGTTGTACCAACCAACATAATGAACAATGCCACGTTTGGCAAAGTTTAAAGAAATGGAAGCAAAAGATTTAATCAAAGAATCAACAAGAGTCAAACTCTCATCACTTGTGTCTTTTGCCTTTAAATCAAGATAAACAAAAATATTATCGCTAACAGGTAAAGAATATTCTTTAACCATATAAGTATCGGTTTTTGAAGTGAGTTTCCAGTGAATTTTGTTAAGCTTGTCGCCTTGCACATATTCTCTTATGTTGAACACTTCAGAAGGGTCATCGCCAGCTTTCACATTTGAAAACTTGTCAGACTCGCCAATAAACCAGTTGTTTGGTCTAATTGTGCTTGAAACCGGAACTGTTTCAGGATAAAGCGAAACAATTTTTTTAATATTAAGTTTTTTTGAAAGCATAAACATTGAAAAGAAATCAAAAAATTGTGCCTTTTTTAATGTGAATTCAACGTTGCCAACATGTTCAGAATTTAATCTGTATGTAAAAACTTTTGTGCTTAACGGAACTGCGTTTATAACAAATTTACAGCTGTGTTCTGTGTTTAAAAACAAATTTTTAAAGTCGCTTGTCAATTTAATGTTGGTAATTGCAAATAAAGAACGGTTTGTAACTTTAATAAGCAAATTAACAGGTTTGTTTGCCCCCATTTGGCTTTCGTCAAACTCAACCTCAATTTTTGTGAGCAAAAATGATGTTAAGTGAATAATGAAAAGCAAAACCGGAACGCACAAAACCGAAATTAAAACAATTAATGCAAGCAAGTCGCTGTAAAATACAAAGAATGCAGCGCACCCTATCGCAGTTGCTAAATAAATAAGCCAACTGATTATCATTAATTTTACACCTTTATTTTAGAATTTTAGTTAATGCCAGGGCATTTAACCTGTGCAAGAATGTTTTTCAAAATGCTGTTTGCAGTGAGACCGCCGATTTTTGCTTTTGCACTAACTGCAACTCTGTGTTCAGCAGCATCAATAAAGATTTCAGTAACGTCATCAGGCACAACAAAATCTCTGCCAGCCATAAAAGCGTGTGCACGTGCAAGTTTTGCAATTGCAACTGCACCACGAGGGCTGATACCAAGAGAAAGCATTTCGTTGTTTCTTGTTGCGTTACAAAGGTTAACAATAAAGCCGAAGATTTTATCATCAGTATAAACTTCTTCAACTGCTTTTCTCATTGCAATAATATCTTCGCCAGAAGCAACAGCGTTAACTGAACCTAATGGGTCTTTGCCTTGTTTGCCTTTTAAGATGTTCATTTCATCATTTGCATCAGGATAACCCATTGAAAGTCTAACAGTAAATCTGTCAAGTTGTGATTCTGGCAACATTTGAGTACCAACATAACCAATTGGGTTTTGTGTTGCAAGAACAGTAAATGGTTGTGGAATTTCGTGTGTTACACCGTCAACAGTAATGTTGCCTTCTTCCATAATTTCAAGCAAAGCACTTTGTGTTTTTGAAGATGTTCTATTAATTTCATCTGCCAAGAACAAGTTACAAAGAGCAGCACCTGGTTTGTAAATGAATGAGTCGGTTTTCTTGTCATAAACAGTAAAGCCAGTAACGTCAGTAGGCAAAACGTCAGGTGTGAATTGCAATCTTTGATAATTAAGACTTGTTGCTTTTGAAAGGGCAAGTGCAAGTGTTGTTTTACCAACGCCAGGAATGTCCTCAAGCAAAACATGACCACCAGAAATAACAACGGTCAAAATTTTGTCAATAATTTCATCTTTACCCAAGACTGCTTTTGAGATTTCCTTTTTAATGTCTTTCACTTTTGAAAGCAAAACTTCGTTTTTTTCCATTTTAAAATAACTCCTTGAAAGTTTTATTTAAATCAATGTTATATTAACATATATGTTAATATAAATCAATAAAATTATTTATTCATTGCTTCAATGCCAAGCAAAATACCAGTTTTGGCAGAGTGATAGTTTAGTCCACCTTGCATCCACGCAGCATAAGGTGGTCTAATTGGACCGTCTGCAGAAAGTTCAATTGTTGCGCCTGCGGTGAATGAGCCGGAAGACATAATAACAGGGTCATCATACCCCGGCATATCCCAAGGTTCTGGTGAAACATAAGCTTCAACCGGCATTCCGTGTTGCAAGCCTTGACAGAATGAAACTAACTTTTCGGCAGAACCCAAAACAATTGTTTGAATAATATCTGTGCGGTATTCATCTGAAGCAGGAGTTACTTCATAACCCTGCAACTCAAAAATTTTACTAGCAAACATTGCGGTTTTCATCGCTTCGCCAACTGCGTGTGGTGCGTTAAACACGCCAAGATACATTTCTCTTGAAGTGCCAAGCGTTGCGCCAACTTCCTTGCCAATGCCAGGAGCAGTCAAACGGTTTGCGCATTTTTCAACCAAATCACGTCTGCCCGCAATGTAACCACCCGTTGGAGCAATGCCACCACCTGGGTTTTTAATAAGTGAACCCATAATAATGTCAGCGCCAACATCGGTTGGCTCGTATTTTTCAACATACTCGCCATAGCAGTTATCAACCATAACAATAGTTTCTGGCGCAATTGATTTAACAAGCTTTACCACCTTTTCAATTTCAGCAATTGTAAGCGAAGGTCTTGTTTCGTAACCGCGAGAACGCTGAATATAAGCAATTTTTACAGGGCTTTGTTTAAGTCGTTTTTCAAGTGCAACAAAGTCAATGCCACCGTTTTCATCTAAATCAACTTGGTCATAATTTACGCCAAACTCTTTTAATGAGCCGTCTTTTTCTGATATACCAATAACACCCCTTAAAGTGTCATAAGGCATTCCGGCAACCGACAAAAGGGTGTCGCCTGGTCGCAAAAGACCAAAAAGAGCAACGGTAATTGTGTGGGTGCCAGAAACAAAGTTGTGTCGAATAATAGAATCTTCACAACCCATAATCTGCGCAAAAACACGCTCAAGGGTATCTCTGCCTTTGTCGTCATAACCATAACCGGTTGTAACGCCAAAGCAACTTTCAGAAACATTGTTGTCAATGAATGCTTTTAGCACTTTGTTTTGGTTGTATTCAGTAATCTCATCACGAGCCAAAAATTGTTGTTTTAGCGCCTCTTCGGCT
>JAZRPW010000057.1:0-8579 GCA_045649405.1 Acutalibacteraceae bacterium | reverse complement strand
CCCATAAATGGGTCTCTTGGGTCAAACAAACTCATTTGGTCACTTTCTCTATCCCTTTTTAGTTGATTTGATATATATTCTTTAATTGCTTTTGTGTTTTTACCTACCGTGTCAACATAGTACCCTTTGCACCAAAACTCTCTGTTCCTGTATGCAAATTTCATGTTTCCCCATCTTTGAAAAATCATCAAACTGCTTTTTCCTTTCAAGAATCCCATAAAACTTGACACGCTTAATTTCGGTGGTATGCTAACCATCATATGTATATGGTCTGGGCACACTTCTCCTTCAATAATTTCTACACCCTTCCATTGACACAAGGTTCTTAGTATTTCTCTTATGTCCTGTCGTTTTTCTTCGTAAAACACCTTTCTTCTATACTTCGGTGCAAAAACTATATGGTACTTGCAATTTCATTTTGTATGTGTTAAACTATTTGTACTTTCAAATGTATTTTCTTTCTTCAATGTTTTGTCCTCCGATTGTATTTTGGGTTGTAACTGGCAGGTCACAGCTTTCATTATATACAATCGGAGTTTTTATGTCTATTACTCATCGGCAAAAGCCTCCACTGAACCACGCGACTATCGCGTGGTTTTCTTATACAAAAAAAGGTAGTTGCTAATTTGCAACTACCTTTATTTTTTTGATTCCGTATTTTTCAAATAGCTCTATATGTTCTTTTGTTATTCTCTCACCCGAGAGCGCAATTGGAATTGCAGGTGGGCAAGAAACGGTTGAAAAACCACAAATTTTGCCTTCTGCGTCAGCCACATCACATTCTTGTTGGCGACTGAAATATGCTTGTCTAATACTTAATACCTTTTCGATTGTTGGCAAAACAATATTTTCACTTGAAATTTTTTCGCGTTTTGGGGTTGATTTTAATGAAGTTTCTACCCTCTCAAAATCAGTTTCGCTATTAAACGGGCTAAACATTAAAACAACAAATCTGTCATCGGCATATTCACATTCAATTGAATTTTTGCGCAAAACATCTGCAATTTCAAAACCATTGTAACCCATTTCATTTGCATCAATTGTAATTTTTAGCGGTTCATCTGATTTGTCAGTTATGTAAACCTTTAACTCTGCTACCCTTTTAGCGCATTTTTCAAATTCTGCTTGCGCTTTTGTGTCAAGATAATCATTAGCTTTATCAAGCGAATTTAAAATGAGATAAGAAGGAGAAGTTGAGCCGAAAGTTTCAAGTGTTTCTTTTGGGCAATTCAAAAACTTCTCGTTGTTTATATGTAAATAAGCGCCACCAGTAAGTACCGGCAATGTTTTGTGCGCCGAGTCACAACACATATCTGCCCCTAAGTCAATTGGGTGTTTGCCACAAGTTTTCAAATAAGCGCCGTGTGCGTTGTCAACCAAAAGCGTAATATCGTGCTTTTTGCAAACCTCTGACAAACCCTTGACATCTGCAATGTTGCCCAAATAGTCAGGTGAAGTTATGTAAACTGCTACTGGTTTTGTTTCAAGCAAATTTAACTCTTTTTCTAACTGGTTTGGGGTTATAACACAAGAGCAGATTGACAAAGAGTTTTCCGGCAACATCCATTTAACATCAAAATCAACAAGCGCCGCCGCTGACAAAAATGCTTTGTGCACATTTCTTGCCGCAAGCACAAGTGGTTTTTTTGCCCCTGCGTTAACGCAAGCAAGCATTAGCATTGCTTTGATGCATTGTGATGAGCCTTCGGTTGAGTAAAGGGTTGCTTTTGTGCCAAATATTTTTGTAGCATTTTTCTCAGACTCTGCAATAATGCCGTTAGCGCAATAAAGTGAGTCTGCCCCACAAATTTCAGTAATATCAAAAGGGTGTTCTTTGCCTTTGTGCCCCGGCATATGCAAGCGCACAAAATTCTCATTTGCAACTGTTTTTAAAAAGTCTGCAATTGGAGTATTCACAAAACCACCCTTTCTTAAAATTTATTCTTCTGATTCAGCTACCTTCATCATAATTGCGCATTCAATACGCTTTTTGAAAAGTTCGCAACCATATTCATAAATGCCATTGATATTTCCGGTTGCGTGGTAGGCATTTGCTGCACAACCGCCTGAACAATAAAGGCGAGCAAAACAATCTTTACATTCATCTTTTGCATAAGCATTGCAAAGTTTGAATTCATCTACTTTTTCAGTATTTGTAACACCTGTGAAAATGTCACCCAATTTATAATTTTCATCGCCAACGAATTGGTGGCAAGGATAAAGTTCGCCTTGTGGAGTTACTGCCATATACTCTGTGCCAGAGCCACAACCAGTAATTCTTTTGTAAATGCAAGGGCCTGATGTTAAGTCAAGCATATAATGGTAGAATGTAAAACCATTGCCCTCACGTTTGCGTTTTATCATTTCTTTTGCCAAGATTTCATATTGCTCTAAAACCTTTGGCAAATCATCATAAGTAAGCGCATATTTTTCATCTGGTTTACAAACAACGGGTTCCATTGAAAGTTCTTTGAAACCTAAGTCTGCCATATGAAAAATGTCTTCGGTAAAATCAACATTGTTGTGGGTAAAAGTACCACGCATGTAATAACTTTTGTCGCCACGTTTTTGCACAAAATCTTTAAACTTTGGCAAGATTTTGTCATAAGAGCCGTTGCCAGCCAAGTCTTTTCTGAAAAAGTCGTGTTTTTCGCGTCTGCCGTCTAAAGACAAAACAACGTTGTCCATTTCTTTGTTGCAAAATGAAATTACATCATCATCAATCAACACGCCGTTGGTTGTGAGTGTGAATCTGAAGTTTTTGTTGTGCTCTTTTTCGATGCTTCTTGCATATTCTACAAGTTGTTTTACAACATCGAAGTTAAGAAGTGGTTCGCCACCGAAAAAGTCAACTTCCAAGTTTCTTCTTGTGCCTGAATTTTCAATGAGAAAGTCAAGCGCACGCTTGCCAACTTCAAAACTCATTAAACTGTCTTTGCCGTGGTATTTTCCACCTGCCGCAAAGCAATATGAACAGTCAAGGTTGCAAGAGTGTGCAATGTGCAAGCAAAGCGCTTTTACTACGGTATTTCTCTTTTTAAAGTCAATTGCCAAATTCTCATATTCATCAACCGACCAGAGTTTGCCTTGCGATTCTAAAGTTTTAACGTCTTCAATGCACTCTAAAACATCAGACTCTGTCACGCCGTATTCTTTTGTGATAATTTCTACAATTTCTTCTGGCTGTTTTTCTTTGTAATATTTAATAATATCAAAAGCCACTTCATCAACAGAGTGAATACTGCCAGATGCTGTGTCAAGCACAATGTTGTAACCATTTAATTTATACTGATGTAACATTTTATATTTCCTTTTTCAAAAATTTTATATAGTAAAGACGCCACCAAAAAAGGTGGCGAAATAATCATAAAAAATAATTATTTTGAAGCGTTTTCACATTTTTGGTTTGCAACACCACAAGATGTTTTGCAAGCTGATTGGCAAGATGTTTGACATTCGCCACAACCACCTGTTTTAACGCTTTTTTTCAAATCACGAGTTTCAACAGTTTTAATTCTTTTCATCATTTTGTGCATCTCCTTAAATATGTTGTAAAAATTATATCACACCAATTGGCTCTTGTCAAGCATTAGAAAAAATCTTTTTTGTTGATTTTTGACGATGTTTTAGCAATGTTTTTGTGCTAAATTAGCAATGGATTTACTTAGATTAATATGATATAATATTAAAAATTAATATTTAAGGAGTTTTTTATGTTAAAAAGAATTTTAAGCGTTATTTTAAGTTTGGTAATGATTTCTTCTATTTTGACAGTTAATGTTATTACAGCAAATGCAGAAGATAATCAAGTTACTCAAACGTTTTTAGATAGAGTTAGGTCTGATTTTGACCTTGTTTGGTCAGATGAATTCAACGGTGACACTCTTGATACTACAAAGTGGCAGTTTGATGGTCAAATGACTCGTAGAAATTCAGAACTTCAAATTTATGCTGATTCTATGGATAATGGTAGTTTGCAGTTTGATGGCGAGAGTGCAGTTATCGTTCCAAAAATCGAGGCGAGAGTAGCTCAAGACGGCAGAAAATACAAATACACTTCTGCCGAAATTTCAACTGCTGGTAAACAACATTGGAAATACGGGTATTTTGAAATTAGGGCAAAACAAGCGTGTGGTAAAAACATTGTTCCTGCTATATGGATGATGGGTTACGATTACCCTTCTGGCTCTTGCGATTGGCCTTATTCAGGCGAGATTGATATTATGGAGCGCTTAAATAACGACAAAGCAACTGAATCAACTCTTCATCATACTACTTATGGCAACAGAGGTAACGCGCATCACAAAGCAACTGGCGTGGGCAATCAAAGCTATGACCACAAAATAAATGAAGAATTTCATAACTATTGGCTTTTTTGGACAGATAAGTTTTTAGTTATCGGCGTTGATGATTCAATGCACACTATTGTTGATATTACAAAGCCAGAATTTGCGCAATCTTTTAGAACTTTTGAACATTGGCTTATTATAAACGTAGCAATGGGTATGTTTTCTAACCCTGTTAACGAAGCTGAAGAAGACCAATGGAAAATGTGGATTGACCACGTTAGAGTTTATCAGCTTAATGATGATAAATTGTATGACAATTACAAAGCATTTAGCACATTAGACCTTAAAAATAACGGTTCAGAATATGCTTATGGCAAAACTGTTTCTACCTTAAAAGGCGAATCATCACTTGATTTCACAATTCAAGATGAATTAACACCGGGCAAATATGATATCTATACTGAAATTAACAACAAAGATATATATGCTTATATCAATGGTGTGAAAACCAACGAAATCAAAGCAACAGACCATGGTAAAGCAGTTGGCAATCAGGCTTTTGTTGGCTCTGTTGATTTGCAAGACAATAGCAATTTTGATGTTACATTCAAGGCCAAAGATGGTTCTGGGGTAACTATTGAAAAGTTGATTTTTGTTAAAACTGATGAAAATGAAACAACTCCTGTTGTTGTAAATAAAGAAACCGGTGTTAATGTTTCTGATTATATCGAAGTAAGCACAGAAGATGAACTTAAAAGCGCTATTAGTCATTTAAAAGAAAAAGGTACTATTAAACTTTTAAATGACATTACATTAACAAAGAGAATTTATACATTTAATGAGCCTACTATTGATTTAAACGGAAAAACGCTAACTGTAAATGGCGGTTATTTTGCTATTAGTGACGAAAACAAGCCAAATGTAATTAAAAATGGTAATGTTATAATTTCTGGAAAATCTAGCAATTTTATACACACAAGAGAAAATAACTACAATGCAAAAGTGAAATGCGAAGATTTGAATATCACTGTAAATTCAACTGCATCTTCGGGATACGTGTTTAACCATAGCTTCGGTGGCATCAATATTGAAGCTAATAACTGCACCTTTACGTTTGGTGAAAAAGTTAGCAGTTCAAGTAATTACGTAATTTCAAGAAATGCGGGAATTTATAATAATTGCACCTTTAATTTGAACGGCAGAAAAGCGTTTTTGATGAGCAATGGCTCAAACACTTCTCCTAAAAAATTGTATTTTAACAGTTGTATTGTAAACGATGCTTTATATTTGTTCCATTCAGATAATGCTTTAACACAGTATGTTGATGTGAAATTAGCAAATACAACATTAAACAATTTAGGCGCACTTACTAACCACACAGAAAATGCTCAATTTGTTTTTGTTACTAATAATAATGTTTTAAAACAAAATGGTGAAACTGTTGGCGTTGCTTACGATATGACTGGCAACTTTACAATGGAATGCAACCATTCTTATGTTAACGCAGATTGTACCAATCCAAAGCATTGTGAATATTGTTACAAAGCAGATGGCGTGGCTCTCGGTCATAATGTTGTTACAGACACAACACCTGCAGATTGTTTATATGCAGGTAGCATTAAAACATATTGCATTAATTGTTCAACTGTTTTTAGTGAAAAAGCAATTCCTGTAACAGAGCATAATTATGAACTTGTTGAAACATTTGAGCCAACTTGCAAAATGTCAGGTTATCATCTATGGGCTTGTACCCAATGCGGTATGAAGCAACAACGCTCATACAATGGCGATGGCAAGGGCACAAAACTTCCGCATAATCCTGATGTTTCAAGAACAACTGTAAAAGCACCAACTTGTACTATGGGTGGTTATACTCAAAACTATTGTCTTGACTGTGGCTCTGCATACAAAACTAACTTAAAATGGTCAAGCGACCACGATTGTACTGAAACTATCGATTATGATGCAGGCGCTATTATTTATGATTGCAAAAACTGTGATTATACAGCAGTTCGTGAAGGCGTATTACTTGAACATGAATATACCGCAAATGAACTTGCAAATTGCTCAAAACTAATTAGCAGAGCATATAAAGACGCTAATGATGTTGTTTTGGCAATGAGTGGCTCAGGCGTTGAATATGGCATTTTTGCAGAAGGTGATGTTAAAGTTAAACTTGACAACACCGCGCATAAAAACTCTTCACACTATCTTGGTGTGATTATAGACGGCGATTATCAAAACCGCAAACTTATAGAGATTTCTGCGGGAGAAAATGAAATCACTGTCGCAACCGACCTTCAAGCCGGCGAGCATACTATTATGCTTTGGCACCCTAACGAGTATAGTTATTCCACCTATCGCATAAAATCTCTTACCTTTACAGGCAAAAAATCAAAAGCCCCTGCAAAGAAAAAATATACTATTGATTTTTACGGAGACTCTATAACAGTAGGTCAAGGAAACGTGCCACTCGGAGAAGACGGTACTTATAAACCTTACACAACCGATGCGCTTGATTCTTATGCAGGTGTAGTTGGCAGAGCGTTAGACGCCGATATAAATATTTGTGCGGCTTCAGGATATGGTATCGCATACGGATTTAATGAAAACACCAACCCTGCAGGTGGAATTATTTCAAAAATTTACGATTACGCTTCACCAAAGGATAACCTTTTGTGGAATTACTCGGCGTATAATCCTGATTTAGCAGTTGTATCGCTCGGACAAAACGACTTGTCACACAAATCAAACGTTGGTGATGTTGATTATCAACAAGAGTTGAGAGTAAAAATTAAAGATTTGATTGAAAAAATCCGTGCAAATGATAAGTCTGTACCTATTGTATTTATCGGTGGACTTATGAACACAGATGGTTCTTTCTCAAATGAATTTATAAACATAAGAAAATCTGTATCAGAAGTTGTAAACGAAAATAAATATAATGACATTTATTTTAAAATTATAAAAGGCGATAGCGCAGGTGGAAACTACCATCCTTCTGCAAAAGCTCATAATTCAGTTGGCGAAACACTTGCAAATTATATTGAAACTTTAGATTTGCTTAATAATGAAACTAAAGTTATATCACCGATTATTGATGATTTTAATAATGTTTCAAGTGTGCCAAGTCGTTATTCAGGAACTGCCGAAATCGTAGATAGTCCTGTTGCAGATGATAACCACGGCAAAGTATTAAAAATTGATGCTAAAAATCAGTATAGCGGCATTGGTTTTAATACAACCAATATGCCAGAAAATACTATCGGTATTAAATTTGATATTTATGTTACAAAAAATGCGACCTTTGGTGTAATGGGCAAAGACGCAAGCAACAAAGATTTATACGGAAGTGCAAGTTCGTTGTCGAGCATTTGCGCTAACAATTGGATAACTGTTACAGATGTTATTGATACACGCTTATGCTCTGCTGAAGATATTGCTTCTTTTAGAATTTCTACAAACTGGTCAACGGCTGATACTATTTATATAGATAATATTTCTTATCTTGTTTTAGGTTCTACTGTTTGTTCGCATATTGCTAAAGAGGGGCATGACAAGGTTGTGCCACCTACCTGTGCAAAAGATGGCTACACAGAACATTTTTGCTTGTTATGTGGAGAAACATATACTGATAGCAAAGTTTTAGCAACAGGCAACCATATTGCAAAAGCAGGTTCTGATAAAGTTGTAGCTCCTACTTGTAAAGAAAAAGGTTATACAGAGCACATCTGCTCGAATTGTGGCAATTCTTATAAAGACACTTATACTGATGTAAACCCTGATGCGCATAACCCTCAAGTTTCAAAAGCAGTTGAATCAACTTGTACTAAAACTGGTTTAACAGAAGGTAGTTATTGCTCTTGGTGTAATAAAATATTAGTAGCGCAAGAAGAAACATCTAAAAAACCACATACAGAATATGTTTCAACTAAAGGTTATGAAGCAACTTGCAAAAGAGCAGGTTATACCGATGAAATTTCTTGCTCAGTTTGTAAGGAAGTTATAACAAGTCGAAAAGAAATTCCTATGCTTGAGCATATTGAAGTGTTAGATTTTTCAAGAGAAGCAACCTGCTCGCAAACAGGACTTACAGAAGGCTCACATTGTAAACTTTGTGGCGAAATTTTAGTTGAACAAGTAGAAAGTCCTAAAGTACCACACATTGAGTTGGTAGATAAAGGCTATGCGGCAACCTGTTCAAAGGTCGGTTTAACAAATGGTAAGCATTGCTCTGTTTGTGGAGAGGTTACTGTAGAACAACAAGAAATTCCAAAACTCAGTCATACA
>JAZRPW010000056.1:0-64323 GCA_045649405.1 Acutalibacteraceae bacterium | reverse complement strand
TTTTATGCTTTTGTTATTTTGAATATTTTTAAATATTGCAATTGAAACTATTAAATAAGTTAAATACTTTACAAGAATTTCTAAAAATGATGAAAGACCTGCCATCTGATAAAAAATTTCACCAGCAATATATGTATCCATATACAATTTATAATTTGTGATAAATGAGCTTAAAAATAATGGTATAAAACAAATAGAGTTAACTAAAACTGCACTAGCAAGTAATTTTGTTTTAATTTGTTTGCCAAAACAGAAAACAAAATAATATATTACCGCTAAAAGTGCTAAAACTGTTATTATATTTGCAATGATTTGAATAGGGGTTGCAATTTTATAGTTTTTAATTAATTCACTTTCACCTGCAATGATGCTTAATTGTTGTTTGTAATTTGTAATCGTTGATATAATTGTTTTTGCTAATCTGTAAACCTCAAAGCCACAAAGCGCTACAATTAACCATCTAAAAAATTCATTTTTCTTTTTCATAATAACAACTCCTTAATTTTTGAGAGTTCTACAACCCCTCCACCAACTTCGTTGGTCCCCCTCCCCTTAACAGTGGAGGCTTTTGTAAAGTTTTGTCAACTTCCATTTTACATTATATATATATATATATATTGTCAAGTGTTTTTATGGTTTGCAAACTTTACAAGGCGTATATTCTTTTTCTTTAGCATCTTTTACTATCATTTCAATACAACTTTTGCTCAAATACCTACAACCCTCTCTATGATATTTTTCTCCACTTGCAGTAACAAAACAAATGTCATCATCTGAAAGTGGTGCTAAAGTTGTAGTTGGCGTGGTAGCAATAGTAGTACTTTGAGTAGTTGTAATACTTATGCTTTGTGTTGTGCTTGCACTTGTTTGAGTAATAATTTCTGCAGGCATTTTAGTCGACTTAGCAGTTTTACTTGTTTTATTATTACCTACCACCACAACTGGTTTGATTTTCTTAGTAGTTTTTGCCACAGAAGAAGCAACAGTTATGCTATTTGTAGCATTAATTTCTAATGTTTCAACCACAGTTTGTGTTTGTGATTGAGTTTCAGCAATTGTTGTTACAATAGTTGTAGATGATATTGTTGATTGGTTAGATCTAAAGGTTGTATTATAAATCTTTTGATTAACTTCTTCTGCTGGGTCACCAGTACAACCTACCAAAAAGAAGAAAACAAATGCAATAAAAACTGCAAACAAACTTTTTATTTTTAACATTTAAAATTCACCTATGCAATAGTCATTTTCAATCGAAACCAATTTTGTTTCAATTATTTCCCCGGAAATATCTTTTTTGGATTTAACTCTAACTAAAGTGTAATTTGGTGTATATCCTTCATAAAATCCATCTTTTGTGCGGTTTTCAAAAAGCACTGGAAATGCTTTGCCAAGTTGATTTTGCAAGAACTCGTTTTGACATCTCAATGCATTTTCAATCATAATCGCACTGCGTTGTCTTTTAACGTTTTGTGGAATGTGACCGTCAAGTTTTTCAGCCGCTGTGCCTTTTCTAACTGAATAAGCAAAAACATGGGCTTTTGCAAAACTAACCTTGTTTAAAAATGCAACAGAAGTTTCAAAATCTTCATCGCTTTCCCCTGCAAATCCAACCATTATGTCGGTTGTAATTGATGCATTTTCAAACTTTGAGCGGAGTTTTGTGATTAAATCATAATAAAACGCTGTGTCATAATGTCTGTTCATACGTTTCAAAGTTTTATCACAACCAGACTGCAAACTCAAATGAAACTGCGGACAAAGTGATTTAACCTTTGAAAGTCTGTCAATAACATCATCAGTAAATTGGTCTGGCTCCATTGAACCAAGACGAATTCTTTCAATACCACTTTGAGCCACTATTTCAACTGCATCTGCAAGATTTAATCCTTCTTCTTTACCATAAGCAGAAAGGTTAATGCCGATTAAAACAACCTCTTTAAAGCCATTTTCAACCAACAAATCAACTTCGCGTTTTATGTTTTCAAGAGATTTTGAGCGCACTCTACCACGAGCATAAGGAATAATGCAATAAGAGCAAAATCTGTTACAACCATCTTCAATTTTCAAAAAAGCTTTTGTTCTGTCGTGAAATGTTTCAATTGTTGCATTTACGGTTTCTTTTCTATGCTCATTTACAATAACTTGACGAGTGTTTGTAAGATTAAACTCATTAATGGCAAACATCAATTTATCATTAGTACCATTGCCAAGCACAATGTCAGCACTATCAAGATTTTCGGCTTGCGACTTAAACGCTTGTGGCATACAACCGGTAAGAACAATCGTAGTGTTTGGCAATTTTCTACGATATTTTCTAACCATTTGACGAGTTTTTCTGTCACTCTCAGCAGTTACTGTACAAGAGTTAATTATAAACACATCAGGAAAATCGTTTTCAGTTACAATTTCATAACCATTTTTGATTAAATCTTCCTTCATCAACTCGGTTTCATATTGGTTAACTTTGCAACCCAAAGTGTGAAAAGATGCTCTCATAATATCTCCTTTTTTGACTTTTTCTATTAGATTATAATACTTTCTTCAACTTTTTTCAAACTATTTTTAAAAATTTTATAAATATGCTTGAAAATCATTAAAATTTATAGTAAAATAATAAAAAAATAAGTGTTAATTTCTTGGAGGAAAATTTAATGGCAATTAAGTTAAACACAAAGTTTGCTGCACCATTTATCAACGATGATGAATATTGTGCAATTAGCTCACAAGTTACTGCAGCACACGAGCTTTTGAATTCTAGAAAAGGTCCTGGTTCTGACTTTTTAGGTTGGGTTGATTTACCAGTTGATTATGACAAAGAAGAGTTTGCTCGTATTAAAAAAGCAGCTGATAAAATCAAATCAGATTCTGAAATTTTGGTAGTTATCGGTATCGGTGGTTCTTACCTTGGTGCTAGAGCTGCAATTGAGTTTTTAAAATCTCATTATTACAATAATAAAAAGAAAGATACACCTGACATTTATTTTGCAGGTAATTCTATTAGTTCAACTGCTTTAGCAGAACTTCTTGAAATTTGTGAAGGTAAAGATGTTTCAGTAAACGTTATTTCAAAATCAGGTACTACCACTGAACCTGCTATCGCTTTTAGAATTTTCAAAAAATATCTTGAAGAAAGATATGGCAAAGAAGAAGCTAAAAAAAGAATTTATTGTACAACTGACAAAGCAAGAGGAACATTGAAAGCTTTGGCTGACGAAGAAGGTTACGAAGAATTCGTAGTGCCAGATGATGTTGGTGGTAGATTTTCAGTTCTTACTGCAGTAGGTCTCTTACCTATCGCAGTTGCTGGTTGTGACATTGATAAATTAATGGAAGGCGCACAAAAAGCTCGTGAAGAGTATTCTGTAAACGACCTTTCTAAAAACGATTGTTATAAATACGCTGCCGCAAGAAACATCTTGCTTAGAAAAGGCAAACAAATTGAAATGCTTGTTGCTTATGAGCCAAGATTCACAATGATGGCAGAGTGGTACAAACAATTATTCGGTGAATCAGAAGGTAAAGACTGCAAAGGTATTTTCCCTGCTTCTGCTGTATTCTCAACAGACTTGCACTCACTTGGTCAATATGTTCAAGATGGCCAAAGAATGCTTTTTGAAACAGTTGTTTCAATTAAAGAATCTGAAAAAGAAATTTACATTGAAAAAGAAGAAAACGATGGCGACGGTCTTAACTTCTTAGCAGGTAAACCAATGTCATTCGTTAATGAAAAAGCTTTCCAAGGTACAATTCTTGCTCACACAGATGGTAATGTTCCAAACTTGGTTATCGAATTACCAAAAGCTGATGAAGAAACACTTGGTTACCTTATCTACTTCTTTGAAAAAGCTTGTGCTATTTCTGGTTATATGCTCGCAGTTAACCCATTCAACCAACCTGGCGTTGAAAGCTACAAAAAGAATATGTTTGCTTTGCTTGGCAAACCAGGTTATGAAGGCGAAAAAGCAGCTCTTGAAGCTCGCTTGGGTGAATAATGAACCTTTCCACAGCAATGTGGTTAAATATAATTTAAAGGAGACAAAAAATTATGATTAATTTAATTATCGGTACAAGAGGCTCAGGTAAAACAAAACATCTTATTGAGAATGTTAATGAAACTGCTAAAACCTCAAAAGGTAACGTTGTATGTATAGAAAAAGGAAACACATTAAGATTTGATGTATCATCAGCAGTAAGACTTTGCGATGTTGATGAATACGGCGTAAAAGGTTATGATGCTTACTATGGTTTCTTAAGCGGTATCTGCGCTGGTAACTATGACGTTACAGACGTTTTCTGTGATGCTACTTATAAAATCGTTGGTGGTAAAGATTTTGACCTTATCGCTGATTTCCTTGAAAGAGTTTCAGCACTCGCTGAAGATTCAAATGTAAAATTCACTTTCACACTTTCATGTGATGAAAAAGACATTCCGGACAGAGTGTTTACATTTGCTAAAAAAATCTAACTTGAATTTATTAAAAAATCCCGATGAAGTTTTTCATCGGGATTTTTTTAATTTTAAATATTAGATTGCGACATACACAAGTCATAATACAAACCTTTTTTGTTCATCAATTCATCATGTGTTCCGCTTTCTGCGATTTTACCATCTTTAATATACAAAATCATATCGCAATTTTTAATAGTTGAAAGTCTATGAGCAATTATAAATGATGTTCTGCCAGAAAGCAACTCTTTAATTCCTTTTTGAAGCATATGCTCTGTTTTTGCATCAATATTAGAGGTAGCTTCATCTAATATTAAAATTGCAGGGTTTGCAAGCAATGTTCTTGCCAAAGAAATAAGTTGTTTTTCGCCCTGAGAAAGTTGCTTGCCCTTTTCAGAAACCACAGTATCATAGCCATCTTTCATTTTTGAAATAAGTTCATCTGCGCATACCGTTTTAGCTGCGGCAACAATTTCTTCCATAGTTGCATCAAGTTTTCCATATCTTATATTATCAGCAATAGTGCCTGAAAATATAAAAGTATCTTGCATCATAACAGCTGTCTGCTCTCGCAATGATTTAATAGTGATTTCATCAACTGGTTTATCATCTATAAAAATCTTGCCTTCATCTGCATTATAAAATCTTGAAAGAAGATTTACTATAGTAGTTTTGCCAGAGCCTGTTGGTCCAACCAAAGCAACAGACTGTCCTTTTTCAACTTTAAATGAAAGATTGTCAATTACTCTATGACCTTTTTCATATTCAAAATTAACATTTTCAAAACGAACATTACCTTTAATGCTTTGTGGAGTTGCTTCAGGTTTATCAAAAACTTCTATCGGCTCATCAAGAGTTTGAAAAATACGGTCTAAATAACTGATTGTAGTTAAAAAGTTATTATATATATTTGCAAGAGCAGTAATAGGATGCCAAAATCTGTTTGCATAACTAACCATAGCAATTAAAACGCCAATTTCAACACTGGTTGAAACAACAAGAATACCAGCAATATATACAGCAGATAAAACTATTTGTTGTAATATATCTGTAATTGGTGAAAGCAAGTTTGTATACAAACACATTTTATACCAATATTTTCGATAAATACTGTTTAGTTCTTCATAAATTTTTATATTTCTTTCCTGTCTATTAAAAATTTGCGAAACTTTAACGCCTTCAATATGTTCACAGGAAAATGCAGTTAAATTTGAATTTTTGTTATTAAATAAAAACAACGACTTTTTCTGCTTGCTTTTCAAAGCAAAAATTACTGCTAAAAGCGGTGGCAAACCTAAACATATAATTGATGCAAGTTTAACATCAAGTATAAACATATAAATCGCTATAAAAACTATATTAAATATGTTTATAATTGCATTGATAATACCATTTGACAATGTATTTGAAACATTGTTTACATAGTTTACTACTCGCACTAAAATCTTTCCGTGTGGGCGGTTGTCATAATAAGAGAATGGTAGTTTTTGCATATGTTTAAACAAATCCATTCTGATATTATAAATTATTTTTTGACCTACTTTAGAAATAATAACGCCTCGCAAAGCACCGAATACTGCTGATAAAATCAGTGCGCCAACAGTAATAAGCGCAAGATGAACAAGCAATTTAATATTATTATCAGGTATTGCTTCGTCAATTGCTTTTGAAAGCATCAATGGTGGCAAAAGTGATAAAATCGATGTAATAGAAGATAAAACAATTGCAAACAACATTTGTTTTTTATATGGTTTTGTATAAACAAAAGCTCTTTTTAATTTTGAAACATCAAATTTTCTTTCTAAAGTTTCATCAACACCGTATGTATTACGAGCCATTATTTCTCACCTCCTAAAAAATCAGGAAGGTTTCCAACATTTTGCAGTTCACAAATATCTCTATAATATTTATTTGTTGCAGAAAGTGTTTGGTGGTTACCAACTGTTACACAACCGTTTTCTAAAATTATGATTTTATCGCAATTAACTACAGATGAAATTCTTTGAGCAATTATAATTTTAGTACATTCAAACGGTAAATTTTTGAGAGAGTTTTGAATATACTCTTCTGTTTCAGCATCAACCGCAGAAGTTGTATCATCTAAAATTAAAACAGAAGGCTTTGCAGCGATTGCTCTTGCAAAGGCGAGTCGTTGGCGTTGTCCACCGGAAAGCCCTACTCCTCTTTCACCTATTATTGTGTCATACGAATCAGGAGTTCTTATAATAAATTCTTCTGCAGCGGCAAGTATTGCAGAATTACGAATTTCTTCTTCGCTCATATTCTCATTAGAAAATGAAATGTTACTTGAAATTGTATCTGAAAACAAAAAGACATCTTGAGTTGCAGTGACAATTGAACTATGAATATCTTCTAATTTTAAATGGCGAATATCAATATCATCAATCAAAATTTTTCCGCTATCCACGTCATAAAATCTTGAAATCAAATTTGCAATTGTAGTCTTTCCTGAACCAGTAGGCCCCATAACACCTATAGTTTCACCAGGTAAAATTTCAAAAGAAACATCGTTTAAAATGTCTTTGTTTCCTGCTGAAAAACTAACATTTTCAAATTTAATTTTACCGTTTATTTTTTCAATTTCAACTGCGTCTTCTCGATTTTGTATAATAGGAGAATCATAACAAATTTCAATTACTTTTTCTGCAGAAGTTGCAAATCTTTGATAATCATTTAAGATGGTACTGATATTCTGCATAGGATTTGTAAGCGCCCATGCAAGCGAAGTAAACATTGTTAATTCACCAATTGTAATTGTATTATTTATTACAAAGATACCACCAACTAACATATTAATTACAGTAATCGAACTTGCAAGTGTATTTATTACAGGAAGAATTTTTTGAAACGCATATGTTGCTTTCAAATGAGAATTCATATATTCCTTACTTGCATTAGAAAATTTATCTACTTCATATTCTTCTCTTGTAAATGCTTTAACAATTCGGTTACCTTCAATATTTTCTTGACCAATTTGATTTAATTTTGCTAAATTTGCTCTGTTTTTTCTGAAAAATGGACGAATATATTTACTGTAATAATAAGATACAGCGAATATAAATGGCATTACACAAAGTAATGCTAATGTCATTTTTACACTTGTTGAAAACAATACAATCAATGCGCTGAAAAATACAACAATAATTTCAATACCAAGATAAAATGTATAAGCAATATAATGACGAATAAACTCAAGGTCTCCGTTTAACCTTGTAATTATATCGCCTGTGCTTATTAAGTCAAAATACTTCATTTCTTGATATTGAATATTTTTGAATATGTTAAAACGAATATTATATAGCATATGCTGACTGGATTTTTCCATAAAATATACTTTCAACAAATGAAGCGAATTTTTAAAAACGATGACACCAATCATTGCCAATAATAATGGAATAAGCATATTATGTTTTTGTTGTCTTATAACATCATCTACAAGATATTTTGATAAATATGGATTAATTATCGCTAATAAAGATGTAAGTAATGTTAAAAACAGACCTAATATATAAATGACTCGTCGTCCTTTTAACTTTTCCCAGATAAATCTAAAAATAAACATAAAAAAACCTCACAAAAATTAAATGATGCAAAAACAAAACCAAGCATCATGATAACATAACTTTGTGAGTAGGAATTCCTGAAAATATTATTTTTTTGTAATAAAATATGTTTTTATAAATCTGTTTTTCTGCTCTTTTAATTAAAACTAAATAACTGGAAATAAACAACATTAAAAAAATGTTGCTGTAAATTACAAATAAAAGTGATATCGGCATATATATGTCCATAACTAATCAACTCTGAATAACTTTTTCTTGTTAATTTCGATTATATTATAATCTTTTTTTGAAAAAATGCAACCCTTATTTTCAAAAAAAGATAAATAATTTTTTTCTTTTAAAAAATGTAATTAATATTATAAAAAACTCTTGACTTGATGTTTTAAATGTGATATTATAAACCTTGTTGAAAATCAAATATGCAGGTGTAGTTCAATGGTAGAATGTCAGCCTTCCAAGCTGAACACGTGGGTTCGATTCCCATCACCTGCTCCATTAAAACAAGGTACTCTAATGAGTACCTTGTTTTTAATTTAGTAAGTATGTGGGAATCGAACCCATTACCATGTTTTTCGGTTGCCGATTTATCGGCGAGAAAAACGTTTTTAAATAAGCGTGACACGAAGTGTCAAGAGGTGCGTAGCACGCACCTCGATTCCCATCACCTGCTCCATTAAAAAAAAGACACTCTTTCGAGTGTCTTTTTTTATTTTTCAATTTGCAATGGATTTTTGCAATCAAAACATTTTGTTTTATATTTTGGATTTTTACAACCACAGGTTATACAAATTACATAATCATCTTTTTTGTTATTAACTTTACTATAGTGTCTAAATCCCGCATAATGCCTTACACGGTCGCCAATTTCATAACAAGAACCCAAAGGCAATGTATCTAACATCCATTTTTCAGTGTAAATTTTTCCATCATCTGCTTTTATTTCACAATTTACTACATTTACAATAGAAAAATCATGGTCGTTACGAGAACGAAATGTTATAGAGGCGCACAATTTATTCATGTTATGATGAAATACCATTTCTTCAGTAGCTTCTTTTGATACAATTTCTCCTTCAAAATCTTTGTCAAAAACAAATTCAAGAATATTGAATAAATACAAAGAAACTATTAAAAGCGGAGTTATTGCTAATAGTGAAAATAAAATAGAAAACTCAAATTTAATATACAAGATTATAGCTACAATAAAAACAACAATATCAAAACAAATAGTTTTAATAATTGATGACATTTTTGCTTTGTTTCGCAAAATTTGTAATTCTTTGTTTAAATATTTTGAAATTTTCATAATAAAACCTTATTTTTGTTTAACAAGTCCTAATAATTTTGATAATTCCATTACTACAATTGGAACTAAAATTAAGCCAAAAGCAATTAAATATTGTTTTAATGTGAGTGTTACTAAACCAAAAGCAACGCCAACTGGTGTGAACAACACAAGCGACATCATTAAAACGGACGCTAAAACTGCGAGATTTAATGTTTTGTTTGTAAACCATCCAATTTTGAAAAGTGACAAGTCCGAACGCATATTGAAAGCTTGAACTGTTTGTGAAAGTGCAAGCACCATAAACGCCATTGTTTGACCAACGGCAAGGTTTTGTTCTACTCCACCCCAACCGATATAAAATGCAACAAGCGCTAAAATTGCGAACATTATGCCTTGAAGAACAACTCTAATTCCTAATCCGTGAGCAAAAATTCCTTCGGTTTTTGGTCTAGGTTTTTGGTCCATTACATTCTCTTCAACCGGCTCCATTCCAAGCGCAATTGCTGGAAGACTGTCTGTTACCAAGTTAATCCACAATAATTGCATTGATAAAAACGGAGTTACTTGCCAAACAACCATTGCAACGAACACTGCAATCACTTCGCCAATGTTTGTTCCAAGTAAGAAACCAACAACCTTTTTGATATTTGCATAAATGCCGCGGCCTTCTTTAACTGCTTCAACAATTGTCGCAAAGTTATCATCAGTAAGTGTCATATCTGCGGCACCTTTTGCAACATCTGTTCCAGTAATACCCATTGCGCAACCAATGTCTGCCGCTTTAAGTGCAGGCGCATCATTAACACCATCGCCAGTCATTGAAACAACCTGACCTTTTTTCTGCCAAGCCTTAACAATGCGAATTTTGTTTTCAGGTGAAACTCTAGCATAAACAGAAATTTGCTCAACTTTACTGTCAAGTTCATCTTCACTCATATTATCAAGTTCTGCGCCTGTAATAGCCATATCACCATCAACAAAAATGCCAAGTTCTTTTGCAATTGCCTTTGCAGTTACAACGTGGTCACCGGTAATCATAATTGGTTTGATTCCTGCATTTCTGCAAGTAGCAACTGCAACTTTTGCTTCTTCTCTTGGTGGGTCAATCATACCAACTAAACCTAAAAATTCAAGGCCATTTTCAAGAGTTTCAGATTCAAGGGTTTCAGGAATTTCATCAATTTCTTTATAACCAATCGCCAAAACTCTTAAAGCGTTTTCACTCATATTTTCGGTTATTTCTTTTGCTTTTTCGATGTTGCCACTAGTACAACGAGCCGCCATCATATCAAAAGCACCTTTAACAATAACCACTAATTTGCCATCAATTCTATTAATTGTTGACATTAATTTTCTGTCAGAATCAAAAGGAATAGAACCTAAACGAGTGTATTTTTCATTAAGTTCATCTTTGCCCATTCCGTTTTTGTGTGCAGCTACAATAATTGAAGTTTCGGTTGGGTCACCAATGTGTTTCTCTGTGTCTTCTTCAAAAACAACCGAGCCATCACAACAAAGTGTGCCAAACATTAAAAGTTTTCTAACATCTTCATCATTTTCCGTTGTAATATCTACTGTTTCGCTCATTCCGTCACAAAAAGCTTTTGTTAAAGTCATTCTGTTTTGTGTGAGTGTGCCAGTTTTATCTGAACAAATGATTGATGCGCTACCCAAAGTTTCAACTGCAGGAAGTTTTCTAATAAGTGCGTTTCTTTTTACCATTCTTTGAACGCCAATTGAAAGCACAATTGTAACAATTGCAGGCAAGCCTTCAGGAATTGCAGAAACTGCAAGAGAAACGGCTGTCATAAAAATATCAAGCACAGGTGTGCCACTTAAAATACCAACAATAAAAATTATCGCACAAGCGCCAAGAGCCATAAAACCAAGATATTTACCAAGTTGTGCGAGTTTCTTTTGAAGCGGTGTTTGAGTTTCGGTTTCGCCTTCCAAAAGATTTGCAATTTTGCCCATTTCTGTATTCATTCCAGTTGCGGTAACAACAGCCAATGCAGTACCGTAAGTAATTGAACAACCTGAGAAAACCATATTCGCTCTGTCGCCTATTGGTGCATCTTTTTCAACCGATTCATTAGCATCTTTTTCAGATGGAACTGATTCGCCGGTTAAAGCAGACTCTTCACTTTTTAAACTAACACTTTCAATAAGTCTTGCATCTGCAGGAACAAAGTCGCCTGCTTCTAACTTAATTATATCGCCAGGAACAAGCAATGATGAATCAATTACTTGCTCTACCCCATCACGAATAACCCTTGCGTGTGGCGCAGACATATTTTTAAGTGCATCAAGCGCCTTTTCTGCTTTAGACTCTTGAATTACGCCCATAAATGCATTAAGTACAACGATGAGAAGAATTAGTACCGGTTCAAAAAACTCTTTCAATTCCCCTTCTACGCAAGCCACAACAAATGACACGATAGCTGCAAGAATAAGTATTAAAATCATTACATCTTTGAATTGGTCTAAAAACTTCTGAAAAAATGTCTTTTTCTTTTTCTCGCTTAATTTGTTAAAACCATAACTTTCTTGAAGTTTTGATACAGTTTCAGTTGATAAACCTGTTTTTATATCAGTTTGCAACTGTGACAAAACTTCATTCTTAGAAATATTTTGAAACATAAATCGTCCTCCAAATTTAATACA
The DNA here is from genome assembly GCA_045649405.1 of Acutalibacteraceae bacterium. GTDB lineage: Bacteria > Bacillota > Clostridia > Oscillospirales > Acutalibacteraceae > RUG11462. Next base: position 52,340 of record JAZRPW010000056.1, on the reverse strand, counting down.
ATAATATTTTACCACATTTTGAAAAAATTACAACAAATAATTAGTAAAATATATGTAAAATATTAGAATGATATTTGTATAAAAAAGGAGTGCATTTGCACTCCTTTAATTTTTTATATTTCGCCTTTTGATTTTGCTTTAAGATAAGCGTTGATAAATCCGTCTAAATCGCCATCCATTACTGCGTTTATGTTACCATTTTCAAAGTTTGTTCTATGGTCTTTTGCAAGTGTGTAAGGCATAAATACATAAGAACGAATTTGCGAACCCCAAGCAATTTCTTTTTGAACACCTTTAATATCTTCAATTTTATCAAGATGTTCACGCTCTTTAATTTCAAGCAATTTTGATTTAAGCATTTTCATTGCTTGGTCACGGTTTTGGTGTTGTGAACGCTCGTTTTGACAAGCAACAACAATGCCTGTTGGAATGTGAGTAATTCTAATCGCAGATGAAGTTTTGTTAACGTGTTGTCCACCTGCGCCAGAAGCACGAAAAGTATCAACACGAATGTCATCAGGGTTAATATCAATTTGAATATCATCATTAATTTCAGGCATTACTTCAAGTGAAGCAAATGATGTATGTCTACGACCTGAAGAGTCGAACGGAGAAACACGAACTAATCTGTGAACACCCATTTCGCTCTTTAAATAACCATAGGCATTAATGCCTTCAACAAGCATTACTGCACTTTTAAGGCCTGCATCATCACCATCAAGATAGTCAAGTGTTTTTGCAGTGAAACCATGTCGCTCTGCCCAACGAGTGTACATTCTAAAAATCATTTCAACCCAGTCTTGTGCTTCCGTACCACCAGCACCTGCGTGGAATGTCAAAATAGCATTATTAGAGTCATATTCACCGTTTAAAAGGGTTGATAAGCGCATTGCTTCATAATCTGCAATAAACTTATCAACGCTTAAAACAACTTCTTCTAAAAGCGATTCGTCCTCTTCTTCATCTGCCATTTCGATAAGCACCAAAGTGTCTTCAAAAGAAGACTTCAAATCATTATAACCTTTAACAATTGCTTTTAAATTGCTTGTTTTTTTAAGAACTTTTTGAGAATTTTCAACATCATCCCAAAAACCATCTTGAGACGCTTGAGTTTCAAGTTCAGCCACTTCTTTTTCAACTTCAGTTAAGTTTAAAGCATCTTTCAAGTCTTCTAATTCAGACTCATATGCAGATAGTTTTTGCTTTTGTTCTTCGTAAACTAACATAAATTCTCTCCTACAAATTTAGATATGATACAATACCAACCTTTTTCAGTAAGTTTTTCGATAATTTCAAAGCCAGATTTTTCTAACTTTTCAATTACTTCTTCAACCCTTGTATCAATAATTCCTGAAGTGATAAAAATACCTTCTGGTTTAATATAATTAGTAACATTATCACAAAGTCTAATGATAACATCAGCAACAATATTTGCGATACAAACATCATATTTACCTTCAACTTTGTCTGCCAAATCACCGTTAACCATTTGGTAATTTGGCTCGAAATAGCCATTTTTAGCGCCATTTTCAATTGCAGTTTTAACTGCAAGTGCATCAATATCAACACCAAAAGCAGACTCAGCACCTAAAAGCATTGCGCCAATTGACAAAATGCCAGAACCTGTACCAATGTCAAGTACGGTATCGCCTTCACTAATATATTTTTCAAGAATGCCAAGACAAAGTTTGGTTGTTGGATGAGTACCTGTACCAAAAGCAGCACCTGGGTCAATTTTTAAAATCTTTCTATCAGTTTCAGGTTGCTCTTCCCATTCAGGTAAAATAAGCAATTTTTCGCCAACTTCAGTTGGTTTAAAATACTTCTTCCAGTTGTTTGCCCAATCTTCTTCAGAAACACCATTTGTATCAATATCAAACGCAATTCCTTCAGCTTGTAAACGATGGCTTAAAAAGTCAACCGCATCTTTATAATTTGACTCTGGGTCGATGTAGATATGAATAATCGCTTTATCTCTTGCTTTATTAACCAAATCTTCATCAATTAAGTCAATGTGTGCAATTTCCAAAGCATCTTTTTCAAGTTCAGAATAGTCTTCAATATAAAAACCATAAGGCACAACCATTGTGCAAATATCAGACGCTCTGTCAACATCTTCAACTGAAATGTTTACTAAAATTTCTATCCAATCCATAAATAAAGCTCCATACAACAATTAAATCCGACATTTTCTGTCGGATTTAATTTAAGTAATATTAAAATTAATTATTTGTTGAAAATTGATGTAACATCATCATAAAAGTCGTTGTCATCATCATTAGATTCAAGGTTCAAACCTGGTAATTCAGCTTTTTTAGCAGAAGCTGGTGTGTCAGATGAACCAGTAGCAACAACTGTGATTTTGATTGTATCTTCAAGTTTGTTATCAAACATGATACCCCAAATGATGTTTGCATCTGGATGAGCTGCTTCTTGAATGATTGTTGATGCATCAGAAACTTCATCAAGACCGATGTCAGGTGAAGCAACAACGCAGACAATAAGACCTTTAGCACCGTTCATTGATGTTTCAATGAGTGGGCTTGTGATAGCAGCATGTGCAGCAGCTTCAGCTTTATCTCTACCTGTAGCAGTACCAACGCCCATATGAGCATAACCTGAATCTTTCATTACTGATGTAACATCAGCAAAGTCAAGGTTAACTGTTGCAGGCATTTTAATAAGCTCAGAAATATTTTGAACACCAAGACGAAGAACATCATCAGCAATTTGGAAAGCGTTCATAAATGTGATTTTTTGTTCTGAAACTAATTTCAATCTTTCGTTAGGAATAACGATAAGTGAGTCAACGTGACCAGCAAGGTCTGCGATACCTTTTTCGGCTTGTTCCATACGACGTTTGCCTTCAAAAGCGAAAGGTTTTGTTACAACACCTACTGTTAAGATGCCCATATCTTTAGCAAGTTGAGCAACAACAGGAGCAGCACCAGTACCAGTACCACCGCCCATACCAGCAGTTACAAATACCATATCTGTGCCTTTCAAAGCAGCAATAATATCATCTTTTGATTCTTCAGCAGAGCCTTTACCAACTTCTGGTTTAGCACCTGCGCCTTGACCATGAGTTAATTTTTCACCAATTTGAATTTTTAAATCAGCTTTTGATCTTAAAAGTGCTTGTTTATCAGAGTTAACAGCAACAAATTCAGCACCGTTTACGCCTGCTTCAACCATTCTGTCGATAGCGTTTCCGCCGCCGCCGCCAACACCGACAACTTTAATTTGAACAACTTCATTTACTTCATTAGTAAGTTCTACGCTCATTCTTTAATCCTCCTAAATATCTAAAAATCCCATAATAGTACTACTTTACTGAACAATTGTAACACGAAACACAAAATAATGCAACAATTATTTTTAATTTTTTTCAAAAAATATTCAATTATTTTTTTATTTTTGCCATTTCTTCTGCTTCAAGTTCTCTCGGAATGAAACTTGCTTCATTTTTGGCGCTTGGAATTCTACTCAAATTAAGTGTTCCAGACTCTTTTGTGTTGCCTTTTGCTTCTAAAGTTGCCTTTGCATGAACAAGCTTTTTGTCAAGATTTGAACTTGAACCTAAAAGCATTACTATTCTATCTTTGTAAGTTACTCTGATATCTTGAACATCTTTGATATTAATCAAAGTTACACCATTAATTCCATTGTTTTCGAAAGCTTTAATAACATCATCAATTTTAGAGATTTTTTGACTTTCGTTTTCTAAATCTAAACTCTCGCCAACTTTAATATTATCAACTTTAACACCTGTAACTATTGGCGAATCACTTTTTGCTTTTATTGATTTTTCAAGCAATCTACCACTCGAACTAATTTTGTAGTATTGATTGTTTTGTTTAATTTGAGCAAATACTTTATATTCTTTAACTTGAACAGAAAGAGTAAAAGGAATTTTTCTATTAAACTCAATTGATTCAATATAATTCAATTCTTGTTTTAACAGTTTTTCTGCTCTATTTTCACTTGCAAGTAAAAGATTATCGCCCTTTACAACGCCTAAAAGTTTAATAATTTCTTCTGTTTTATACTTTTCATTTCCTATAATTTCAATTTTTTTAATTGGAAAGAAAACTGTATAAGAAAGCACTGTTAAAGTTATACCAAGAATTAACACCAAAGACGTAATCAAAACAAACTTTCTTCTTGCTTTAAGACGCTTTTTAGAAACATACTTTTTTTGCTGTTTTTCTTTAGCTTTAATTTCAAGTTTTTGTTTTGATTTTTTCTTTTTCTTTGGAACAGTAATTAATTTTTTCTTTCTTTTTCTTACTGTCGTCTCTTGATTTCTCTCTTCTTTTTTCATACTAACTTCTCCGTACAATATCTGCACCTAATTTTCTCAAATTTATTTCAATTTCTTCATAACCTCTGTCTATATGCTGTAATTCAGAAATTTTTGTTTTTCCTTTAGCAAATAATCCTGCACAAATCAGTGCAGCGCCACCACGTAAATCTGTAGCTTTCACATCGGTGCCATATAATTCATCTACACCTTCAACGATTGCTAATCTATCATAAACCTTAATTCGCGAACCCAATTTATTAAGTTCTTCTGCAGATTTAAAACGATTTTGAAATATGGTTTCTTCAAATACAGAAGTACCTTTTGCAACACTACACATTGCCATCAAAGACATTATTGAATCGGTTGGAAAACCCGGATAAACAAGCGTTTTAATATGGTTAACTCTATTTAATCTTTCTGGTGCTTTTATTTTCAAACAATTGTGCGCCAACTGCATTTCACAACCAGACTCTCTAAAAGCAAAAATCACCGGTTCAATATGCTCTGGATTAATGTTTTTTATTGTCACATTACCATTTGTTACTGCAGCAAACGACATATAAGTAGATGTCTCAATTCTATCTGGCAAAACGGAATGTTCACAGCCATATAATTTGCTAACACCATTAATTACAATGTTGTTTTCGCCTGCCCCAGAAATATCAGCTCCACATTTATTTAAAAAATCTTGCAATTCTTTAATTTCAGGTTCTCTTGCCGCATTATGTATTATTGTTTTACCTTTTGATTTTGCTGCAACTAACATTAAGTTTTCGGTTGCACCTACACTCGGGAACGGCAAATTTATAGAAGTACCTACAAGACTTTTGGCTTTGCAGTCAATAAGTCCAAACTTTTCATCAACTTCTACACCAAACTTTTTAAGACCAATTAAATGAATATCAATTGGTCTCGGTCCTAATTCGCAACCACCAGGAAAACAAAGTTTTGCTCTTCCCATTTTTGCTAAAATCGAACCTAAAAATACAATTGAAGACCTCATTTTGCTCATATATTTTTCTGGAATTATATGACCAATATCTTTTGTTGGATTAATTTCAATTATATCATTTTCTCTTAAAACTTTAAATCCTAAAAGCTCTAAAATTTCTAATGAGTTATCAACATCAGAAAGTTTTGGACAGTTTCTTAAAACAACCTTTTCTTCGCATAAAACGCAAGCACACAAAAGTGGCAAAACAGCATTTTTTGCTCCGTGAATTTTAACTTCACCTTCTAATTTGTTTTTGCCATTAATAATAAACTTTTCCAAAACCTACACCCTCTATTCAAAAAGTCAACGCATTTTATATTATGAATAAAAGGGTTAAAGTGTTATTATTTATTTTCTAACAAACTTTCAATTACATCACAAATTTTTCCGTTAGCATCGAAAACTGCAGTTGCTTTTGCATTTTCACTCATTCTTTGCAATGTTTTTTTATCATCAATTACTGACTTGATTGCATTAATCAAACTTTCGCCAGATAAATCTTTTTCTTCAATAAGAATTGCAGCATCTTTATCTGATAATGTTTTAGCATTAAAAAATTGATGATTTTCCGCAACATTTGGAGATGGAATTAAAATCGAAGGCATTCCTTTTACCTGCAACTCACTAATTGTAGAAGCACCTGCACGATTAATTACTAAATCTGCAGCAGCCATACACAAATCCATATCGTAAATATATTCAGAAATTCGCAAATTTTCATATTTTTCAAAATCAACACCTTTTTCGCGAATCAAATCTGGCATCCATTCAACACCATATTTACCAATTGCGTGAAAATGATAATATTTTTTTGATTTTGCGTGCCATCCAATTACATCTGCAATTGCTTCATTAACTGCACGTGCGCCAAGTGAGCCACCAAGAGATAAAATCATTGGCTTGTCTTTATCAAGACCCAATTTTTCTCTTGCTTCTTCACGAGTTGTATCTATAATTGATTGTCTAACTGGATTTCCAGTAACAATATATTCTCTGTTTTCTGGCAATCTTTTAATTGCGTCTGGCATTGCAACCATAACTGCATCTACATATTTGCAAAGTGTTTTTGTTGTAACACCAGGAAAAGCATTTTGCTCATGCGTTGCAGTTTTAATGCCCATTTTTGCAGCTTTTCTAAGCACTGGACCACATGTAAAACCACCGGTACCCACAACAATATCAGGTTTTAACATTTCTAAAAGTTTTCCTGCTTGATATGTTGATTTGAAAACTCTATAAACAGCAACAGCGTTTCTTTTAATATTATTTAAAGTAATTTTTCTTTGAAAACCAGCAACATCAATTGGATAAAATTTGTATCCTGCTTTTGGAACTAAAGTAGCTTCCATTCCAGTTCTATTTCCAATAAAACTAATCTTCGCATCAGGATGTCTTTTTTTAATTGCACCTGCAACTGCTAAAGCAGGATTAATATGACCACCAGTACCACCGGCTACAAAAACAATATTCATAACTCTCTCCTTATGCCTTTTTTATGTTTGCAGTTCTTGAAATTGACAAAACAATACCCATTTCCACAAGCAACATCACAAGTGAAGTACCACCATAACTAAAGAATGGCAAACTGATACCTGTATTAGGAATTGTATTTGTTACAACAAGAATATTAAATACTGTTTGCAATCCAACTTGAAAAACAAGACCAATGCACAAAAGCATTCCAAATTTGTCAGATGCTCTGAGTGCGATTGTAAACCCGCGCCATACCAAAAGAGCAAAAGCAATTACAATTAATGAAGCACCTATCAAACCTAATTCTTCACAAACTACTGCGAAAATAAAGTCGTTTTGAGGTTCAGGCAACCATAAATATTTTTGGTTTGACTGACCAATTCCTCTGCCCATTATTCCACCAGAACCAATTGCTAATAACGACTGAATTGTCTGAAATCCTTTACCAGTTGGATCTAACCAAGGGTCTTTCCAATAAGCAAATCTGTCGCTTGCATAACTAATCATACCTGTTATAACTGCTAATGCAACGCCACCTATACCAGCACCTACCATGCCAAAGATAACGCTCCAACGCATTCCACCGATAAATATCAAAACAAAGCCAATTAAAAATACAAGAATTGTTGCAGAAAGGTGATGTTCAACAACAATAAGCAAACAAAAAATTGCTGTAATAATAACCAAAATTATATTGAATTTGATTTCTTTCATTCGCTTGTAGTTTTTTGAAATCAAAAAAGCAAGCAAACATACAAGAGCAAATTTTGCGATTTCTGATGGTTGAAATTGAAATGAGCCAATTTTAATCCATCTTTTAAATCCTGCTTTTGCTTCTGGCATTACCAAAACTATAATTAAAAGTGCAATAGAAATTCCGGTAATAACCCAAACAAAACGTCTAAAGATATGATAGTCTATTTTTGAAACAAACAACATCATCAAGAAACCGAAAACAGCAAAATACATCTGTCTGGTTATAAAATAATAGCTGTTATTAATATAATGTGAGGCGTACGGTGCAGATGCTGAAAAAAGCATAATAAGGCCTGTTATTAACAAGCCTGTTACTAAAAAGAAAAATGTCAAATCCATTTTTCCTTCTTGTTTAATTGAAGACCAAAAACTTTGCTTTTTGGTTAGTCTTTTGCTTTTTTCGGTACTCAAACCAAACTCCCCTTTTCAATAATTAATAAAGTGTTTTAAGTAAAACGAAAGATAAAACACAACCAACTGCAGCAACTAATGAAAAGATAATAACAATTTTATTTTCTTTCCAACCACTCAATTCAAAATGATGATGAATTGGACTCATTTTGAAAATTCTTTTGCCACCAGTAAGTTTGAAATATGTTACTTGAATAACAACTGATAATGCTTCACACAAGTATAAAATACCTGCTAAAATCAAAATTATTGGGCAATTAATTTCAAATGAAAATGCAACAACAATTCCACCCAAGAACATCGAACCAGTGTCGCCCATAAACACTTTTGCTGGATGTAAATTCCAAACCAAAAATCCAATCAAAGCACCACAAAGAGCTGAAGGTAAAATTGTTGAGTTAACACCATTTACCAATGCGCCTGCCGCCATAAAGAAAAGCGAAACAACAACAGTAACGCTTGAAGCCAAGCCATCAACGCCGTCTGTTAAATTAACTGCATTAGTAAAGCCATAAATAAACATCAAAGCAATTGGCCAAAAAACTAAACCAAAGCCAGAAGCAATATTTACCTCTCCAATGAAAGGAATGTTTGTTGTATTCATTCCTGATAAGTACAATGTCAAAAGGTAAGCCGCAGAAACCAACAATTGAATTGCAGTTTTTTGGCTTGCTTTAAGACCTAAATTTTGTTTCTTAACTGCTTTAATGAAGTCATCCATAAATCCAATAGACGCCATTAAAAGAGCCATTATTAAACCAGCAAGAATTCTTACAAATCTGTCTTCGCCAACAAAATAAATAAATTTTTCGCCAGTTCCAAATGTAAAATAAGCAATAGCAAAACCGATTATTGTAGCAATAATTGTACCTGTTATAAACATAAGACCACCCATTATTGGAGTGCCTTGTTTATCTTTGTGCCAAGCAGGACCAATTTCCAAAATTGTTTGGCCAAAATTGAGTTTTTTCAAATATGGAATAAAAACAAATCCTAAAAGAAATGTTATTAAAAAACCTAATAATGCAGAAACTGAAGATACCAAACCTTTTTCCTCCCTTTTTTACATTTGAGAAAGCACTTTTGCAACAACTTCGCGCTCATCAAGATGAATTGTGCCTGTTTTTAAAACTTGATAGGTTTCATGGCCTTTGCCAGCCAAAAGCACTATGTCATCTTGTTTTGCAAGTTTAATTGCAAATTCAATTGCCTCTTCTCTGTTTTCTAATACTTTATAGTGAGTTTTGTGTTTTTTAACACCAACCAAAATATCATCAATAATACTAAGTGGTTCTTCGCTTCTTGGGTTATCAGAAGTTACAACAACATAATCTGACAATCTTGAAGCAAGTTCACCCATTATTGGTCTTTTTGTGGTATCTCTGTCACCACCACAACCAAAAACAGTAATTAATCTACCTTTTTTGATTTTATTAAACATATTGCAGACATTTTCAATTTCATCTGGAGTGTGTGCATAGTCAATAACAATGCTAAAATCTTTTTCACAAGGAACAAGTTCAACTCTTCCCTTTACACCAGGAACTTGACAAAGTCCTTCCACAACATCGTTAAATTCCATACCAACTAACAATCCAGCAATCCCTGCAGCCATACTATTATAAACCGAGAAAATGCCAGGTGTTGACATTTTAACTCTACCAATATTGCAATTTGTAACAAATTGATATGTTACACCAGTTGGCATAAATTTAATATCTTTAGCTGTGTAATTTGCTTCATTTTTCTCTGTCGAGAAAGTAACAACAGGGCAATCGCAAGCATCAATTACTCTGTTTGCATATTCGTCATCAAGATTTACAACAGCGTATTTAGTCATTTTGAAAAGTTTTAATTTTGCTTGCAAGTAATTTTCAATTGTAATGTGATAATCAAGATGGTCTTGAGTAAGGTTTGTGAAAATAGCACATTCAAATTCAAGGCCAAAAACTCTTTTTTGTTCAAGAGCATGTGAAGAAACTTCCATTACAACATATTCACATCCTGCTTTGTGCATAAGAGACAACAAAGACTGTAACTCATAGGCATCAGGTGTTGTGTTTTTTGCAGGCAAAGTTTCTGTGCCAATTATATTTTGAATTGTACCAATAAGACCTACTTTTTTACCTTGAGATTCAAGCAAGTTTTTAACAATGTAAGTTACTGATGTTTTGCCTGATGTGCCAGTAACACCAATCAACTTCAATTTCTTTGCAGGATTGCCAAAATATGCTGCGCACAAAACTGCATAAACTTGTTTTGTATCTTCAACAATTACTTGATTATCAAGACCTAAATCTCTTTCACAAAAAATTGCCGAAGCACCATTTTCATAAGCAGATTTTGCAAAATTGTGGCCATCCATTGCAGCACCAACAATACACACAAAAATTGAATCTTTTACAACTTTGCGTGAATCACAGAATACGCCTTTAACATCAAAATCATCAATTTTTAAATTTCCAACATTATATAATTCTGAAAATTTCATTTTGTTTCCCTTTCTTACTCAACATTAACTGCTTCTCTAAAACTAACTGTAATAACAGTTCCGGCTTCAACAGACTTTCCTGCCTCAATTGACTGCGAATAAGCTGTTGAATTAGTAGTATTTCCATTGATGTACATATTTAAACCATAATCGGTTGCAAGTTGATTTGCTTGCGAAACGGTATAACCAGTAAAATCAGGTACTGTAACTTTTTTCTTTTCTTCATTTCCATCAGTATATAAAACTACCTTACCGCCTGCCGGAATTGTTGAAGCACCAGATGGCGTTTGTGAAACAATCTTATCACCATCTCCGACAACTGAACACTCAAGACCTAAGCTTTCAATTGATTTTACTGCTTTTTCTTTTGAATAACCAATTACATTTGGTGTTGAAACTGCCAATTCTTCTGCTTCTAAATCAGTATAACTTGGTGTTACACCTAAATAAGGTAAAATTTCTTCAAACATTTTACCAACCGAAGGAGCAACAAGTGTACCACCGTAAGGGCTTGCTACACCTGGCTCATCAATAAGCATCAAAATTGCAATTTCAGGTTTATCTGCAGGAGCAATTCCTGCAAAAGAACAAATATATTTTTTATATTCGCCCTCTTCTTGAGCAATATCAATTTTTTCTGCAGTACCAGTTTTACCACCAATTCTATAACCTGGAATATAAGCGTTTTTACCAGTACCTTCACTAACAACGTTTTCTAAATAACCACAAATTGCTTTTGAAGTTTCTTCAGAAATCACCTGTCTAATCAATGTTGAATCAATGTTTTCAACAACATTTCCATCTTGAGTTTGAATTTGTTTTACAATGTGTGGTTGATAAACATAACCACCATTTACCGCAGCAGAAATTGCTGTTATTAATTGAATTGGTGTGATTTTTAAAGTTTGACCAAAACTCTCTGATGCCAATTCAACTTGGCTCATAAGTTGAGCGTTGTGTGTGCTTGAAGATGCTTCGCCTGGCAAATCAATACCAGTTTTATCTTCAAGACCAAATGCCTTTCTGTATTTCATAAAGTTTTGTGAACCAAGGCGTTGACCTATTGTAATAAAAGCAGGGTTGCAAGAATTCATAAATGCTTGCGCTAATGATTGGTGACCATGACCATCACGATTTGAACACTTATAAGTTCTATCTGCAATTTGTATATATCCAGGACAACTAAATGTGTCACTATCAAACAATGTTTTTTCTTCTAACGCTGCTGAACCAGTAATGATTTTAAATACTGAACCTGGCTCGTAAATATCAGAAACTGCTTTATTTCTCCACTGTTCTTGCAAAGCGAGTGATTTAATCTCACTTTCCTTCTCTTCTGAATATTCGCCGCTTTCTTTCAATTTTTTAATTTCTTTATTTACTTCTTTTTCAAGAGTAATTGTAAAAGGTTCGTTTGGGTCAAAGTCTGGTTTGGTTGCCATTGCAAGAATTTCACCAGAATTAACATCCATTACAATACATGCTGCTCTATTGCCTACATTGTTTTGTTCAACGTTTTCTTCCAAATGTTTTTCAACAACCGACTGAATGTACTCATCAATTGTTAAAACCAACGAATTACCCTCTTGTGCATCAACAACCTTTTCATAAGAGAATGGCAACTCTGCGCCAGCAGGTGTTTTTGCTGCAATAACTCTACCTTCTGTACCAGTAAGGTCACTATCATACTGTGCTTCAATACCAACAAGACCTTGATTGTCTGTACCAACAAAGCCCAAAACTGTTGATGCCAAACTATCATTCGGATAATATCTTTCGTTAGTTTCAGAAAGTCCAATAACTGCACCAAGTTCATTTTTTGAAATAAACTCTCTGATTTTTACTGCAGTTTCTTGTTCAACCGGGCTACCGATGTTTTGATAACTTGTATTTTTTTCAAGTCTTTCTCTAACATCTTTAACCTTCATATCTAAAAGTTTTGCTAACTTTTCTGCAATCAAAGGTTTTTCATCACTATCAATGCTATTTGGTGATGCGTAAACCTGCCAAACGGTAGCACTTGTAGCCAAAACATTCATATTTCTATCATAAATATCTCCGCGTTTTGCTTTAGTAACAATGTCTTGAAGTTGTTGTTGTTCGGCTTTTTTTGCATATTCTTCGCCATTAATAATAATAGTTTTAACAAGACCATATCCAACCAACCCAAAACCAACAAATATAAAGAGAAACAAGATTGCCAATGCTCTTTTAATTAAATTGTTCACAGATCCTTTTGCCATAACTTTCGCAATCTCCTTTCAAAAATTATATCTCTTTAAATTCGGCAAAAACGAGAGTTAATTTTAACCCTCGTTTATATTATATAATATTAATACCTTTACTATGTTAATGATTTTTAATGTTTAATTATCTCCACATAATCATCAGAAGATGTGTCAATATAATGCACCTGAGATTTGCTGCGTTTTTGCATGCCAAGTGCATTAGCTTGTTGTTCAAGTGTTGCATAAGAAACTAAATTTTCCATTTCAACATTAAGTTGTGTTTTAACACTATTAAGTGTTTCTATTTCTTTATTAGCTTGTCTAATCGCTTTGTTAGTATCGTTAATCTCAGTTCTAAGATATATATTGAAACAAACCATTGCTACAACAGCAATCGCTATAATTGTATTTACAACTATGCTTTTTTTAGCATTTGTTTTTGGTTGATTTTTAGGAAAGTTTTTAATAACAGCTCTTTTCGGAGCTTGTTTAGGTGCTCTTGGAGCAAATCTTTCTAAATCATAAGCATTGTTATTGTATGCCAATTTTGTTCGTTCCTTTCTGTTTTAGATTTTTTCAAGAATTCTTAATTTTGCACTTCTGCTTCGAGCGTTATGCTCTAATTCAACATCAGTTGCAACAATTGGTTTTTTGTTAATTAATTTTGCTTTTGGTTTGTTACCACAAACACAAACCGGAAAATCTGGTGGGCAGGTACAACCTTTTGTAAAAGATAAAAACTTTTGTTTTACTAATCTATCTTCTATTGAATGGAAGGTAATTACTGATAATCTTCCACCTGGATTCAACATTGAAAATGCATCTTCAATACCCTTTTCTACTTCGCCCATTTCATCATTAACAGCAATTCTTAACGCTTGAAATACCTTTCTTGCTGGGTGTCCGTTTCTTTTAAACTTGTTTGGATAACACTCTGAAACAATGTCAGACAACTCGCAAGTTGATGTAATAGGTTTTTGTTCTCTTCTTTTAACAATTTCATCTGCAATTTTAAAAGAAAACTTTTCATCTGCATAAATAAAGAAGATATTTGCTAACTCTTTTGCAGAATAACTATTTACTATATCTGCCGCAGTTGTACCACTTTGGCTCATTCTCATATCAAGCGGTGCATCTGAATGATAAGAAAACCCTCGCTCTCTTGTATCAAGTTGATGAGATGAAACTCCTAAATCAAGCATCAAGCCATCAATTTTAGAAACACCTAATTTTTCAAGTTCGACTTTAAGTGTTGAATACTTATTATTAATCAAAACCACATTTTGATTGTCTTTGAATTTTTCTTTGCAGGTTTCAATAGCATCAGGGTCTCTATCAAAACAATAAAGTTTACCTTCGTTTGAAAGTTTTGACAAAACGACACTTGAGTGACCACCGCCACCTGTTGTACCGTCAACATAAACTCCGTTTGGTTTTACATTCAGACCATCAACGGTTTCATTAAGCAATACACTTATGTGTGAAAAATTACTCATAATTAAATCTCACATTCTAAAAGTGCTTGTTCAATATTTTCTGGAGTAATTTCGCCTGAAACTTTTCCCCATTCATCCGAGTTCCAAATTTCCACTCTGTTTGAAGCGCCGATGATAACAGCTTGTTCAGACTCTTTAAGTCCAGCATATTCTCTAAGCACAGCTGGAAGCAAAACTCTTCCCTGTGCGTCATATTCAACTTCAGTAGCACCTGAGAACAAATGTCTTTGAAGTGCTGCAACCTTAATAAAAGGTTGATTGTTGATTTTAGACACAAGCTTGTCCCACTCTTCTGCAGAATAAATAAACAAACATGGTTTAAAATCAATTGATTTGGATATTACAACAGGGCCGCCTAATGTATCACGCAATTTTGCTGGTACAAACATACGACCTTTTTTGTCAATATTATGTTGATATTCGCCCATCAAACCTAACATAACCGTAATATCCTTTCTTAAAATTTGTGGTTTTGGTTGATTTTTGAGTGATTTTAGCCAATTTTGCACCACTTTCAACCACAATTATGTACTTTTGCACCACTTTTATGTTCATTATAAACTATTTTTAGGGATTTTCAAGTAAAATATAAATAAAAAAATCTGCAAAAAACATAATTTTTGCAGAAAATATGTATAAAAAAATAACCAACCACAACATATTGTGGTTGGTTACCATTTTTTAATAGAACAAAAATTCGACTGTTTTGTTTTTTACCTATAAATTCTAAAATTAGTTGTTTTCAATTGTAGAAGGTACAGGTTTTTGTTGACGAAGTGAAGCTCTTGTCTTTCTAACTTCTGCCAATGTTTGAGTCAACTCTTCATCTGTCTTTTTCATAAGTTCATCAACAAAATCTTGAGCTGCATTTCTCATCTCTTTAGATTTTGTTTGAGCACCGTTAACAATCTCAACCGCTTTAGCTTGAGCAAGTCTTGTAATTTCTTCTTCAGCTACAAGTGCTTTTGCTTTTTCTTCAGCAGATTTAATAATAGTCTCTGCTTCTCTTTTTGCAGTGTTGATGATTTCTGCTTTTTCAGCAACAACGTTTCTTGCTTGTTTGATTTCTTGTGGCATATTAAGACGAATGTCATCAATATAATCACGAAGTTTATCTGCGTTTAATACGCTTTTACCAGCAAACCCCCAAGCGCTATCAAGCATTTCATCAATTTGATCGAGTAAATCTTCAATATTCATTTATACTACACACCTTTCTTTTGTAATCTTTCTATAATATCATTATGTATACAAGCAGGAACGAAATCAGAAATATCTCCGTTCAAACTTGCAATAGACTTAACCATCGAAGAACTTAAGTACAAGTTTTCTGAACTTGTTGTAAAGAATACAGTTTCAGCATCTGGATTTAACTTTTTGTTAAGCAAAGCCATTTGAAACTCGTATTCAAAGTCAGAAACTGCTCGAAGTCCTTTTACAATAGCAACCGCCTTGTGCATTTTAGTATAATCAGCAAGCAAGCCACTATATGAGTCAACCTCAACATTTGATAAATTCAACTCTTCAATTGAACGTTTCATCATATCAACACGTTCTTCTTCGTTAAACGAAGGTTTTTTATCAGCATTTATTAAAGTTACCACAATAACTTTATCAAACATCAAAGATGCTCTTTTAATAATATCAAGGTGCCCTTTTGTGATTGGGTCAAAACTACCAGGGCACACCGCAATTCTCTCGCTCATTTTTAGTCCTCCAATTTGCGATAGAACGTTACATAAACTTTTCCATATCTTTTAGTTTTTTGCTTTTTAAAACAACCGTAACTTTCTTGCAAAACACCTTTATCGGTATGCTCACAAACTATTATACCACTATCACTCATTTTAGAAACGAGTTCAGGCATAGCTTTATCAATAAGTCCTAAATCATAAGGTGGGTCTAAAAAAGCAATATCAAACTCTAAATCTGTGTTTTTTAGAAATTGAAATGAATCACAAAAATTAACTGTACTGTTTTCATTAAAGCCACAATTCTTAATGTTCTCTTGAATTGATGCTATTGAAAAATTACTGCTGTCAACAAAGTTGCAATGTTTTGCGCCTCTGCTTAATGCTTCAAGACCAAGTTGCCCAGAACCTGCAAACAAATCAAGAATTCGTCTGCCCTCTATATCAAATTGTAAAGAAGAAAAAACCGCTTCTTTCACTCTATCAATAGTTGGTCTAACTTCTAGTCCTTGTGGAGTGCACAACTTCTTGCCTCTTGCAATACCGCTGACAATTCTCATAATTAATTCAAAACTACCTCTCTAATATACACATTATATTATTGCATTTTTTGGTATGGTTTGTCAACCTTTTTTTGATATTTACCTTTTATTTTTTGTTTTTGTAACTAATTATTTCCATATATCAGTTGCCGTGATAAAAAGCATAAATACTTTCTGCACATTTTTTTGTAATACCTTCAGCATTCATCAATTCCTCAACAGATGCTGTTGCAATTTTATTTATATCACCAAAATGTTTGAGTAAGCTTTTGGCACGCTTAACACCAACACCTTCAATCTCAGTTAGTTGCATTGTCAAAAGATTTTTTGATTGGCGTTTGTGATGATAACCAATTGCAAATCTATGAACTTCATCTTGAATAGATGTAATAAGTTTAAAAACGGACCTTGTTGGTTTAATAGCAATTTCGCCATATCTACCTACTAGTGCTCTTGTTTTATGATGATTGTCTTTTACCATACCAAAAGTTTTGTCAGCAAAATCATACTTTTCTACAATTGGCAACACTGCATTTAATTGACCAATGCCACCGTCAAGCAAAATCAAATCAGGCAAAATGCCAAAGCCCTCTTCTCCCTTTTGCTTTTCATAATTCTCAAATCTACGAGAAAGCACCTCTCTCATTGAGCCGTAGTCATCTTGACCTTCAAATGTTTTTATTGCAAAACGCTTATAAGCTTTTTTAAAAGGCACACCATCTTTATAAACAATCATACCTGCAACGTTATCGCTTCCGGCTGTGTTAGAAATGTCATATGCCTCAATATACTTTGGCAACGACTTCAAACCCAAAAGCAATTGCAACTCATCAAGCACTTTAGTATTACGAATTGACAAACCGTCTATTTTAGAAACACGTTCAGCAGCATTAAGTTTACACATTTCAACTAACTTTTTGCCTTCGCCTTTTTGTGCAATTATAATTTCAACTTTATGCCCTGACTTATCAGTTAACATTTGCTCAATTTGTTCTTTATCTTCAACAACTCCATCAACCAAAATTCTTTTTGGAATGTCTTCTCTTATTGAATAATACTGAACAATAAATTGTGAACGCTTTTGCGATGCTTCTAAAATGTCTTCAACCAAGAAATGCTCATCATCACAAAGTTTATAATTTTTAAATCTAAACACTTCAAAACAGTCTTTTTTATCGCCATTTACAAACCCAATAACATCTTGCTCTTTGTGTTTTGACATTACCACCTTTTGAGTTTCTGCTAACTTCTCAATCGATATAATTTTGTCTCTTAGTTTTGCAGCCTTTTCAAACTCAAGATTCTCTGAACAAACTTGCATTTGCTCTTTCAAGGTTTTCAACGTTTCTTTAGAGCCGTTTTTCAAAAAACCAATTGCACCATTTACTGACTCAATATAATCTTTTTTTGAAATTTTGCCAGCACAAGGTGCTGAACAAAGACCAATGAAATAATTAAGACAAGGGCGAACATTTCTAGAAGTGTTTGATGAAAACTTCTTTGTGCAAAGTGGTAATTTGTAAATCTTCTTTGCTTCTGCCAACGCTTTATTCAAATAAAAACTAGAATAATAAGGACCTAACACCTTTTCATCTTTAGGCATTTGTTTAACAGCTTTTAAAATTGGATATTCATCATTTGAAATGCTAATGTAATTGTAGCCCTTATCATCTTTTAAAAGGATGTTGTATTTTGGCATATATTGTTTAATCAACGAACATTCTAAAACAAGTGCCTCAAACTCACTGTCGCAAATTATATAATCAAAGTCTTCGACATTGTTAACCATCTGTCTAACTTTTATCCACAAATTTTCTTGAGACGCAAAATAAGAAGAAACCCTGTTTTTCAGGGCCTTGGCTTTACCGATATAAATTACCTCTTTTTGAGCGTTGCGCATAATATAAACACCTGGCAACATTGGAAGAGATAACGCTTTTTTCTGTAAAATCTCAAGCTTTTCTTTCAACAAAGTTCTCCTTTAAAAAAGTTTTTCACAAACACTTACAAATTCGTTGTAACTCATTAAAATATTAATTGCATCTAACATTGAATTGGTGGTCATATCTTCAGGTAAATCATTATATTTCAAAAACGCTTGTCTTCTAGTTGAAGAATCTTGTCCACCTGAAAGACCATAAAAATACAAATCGGTTTTAGTAACCTCTTTGCCTTTTGATTCTGTTTTTTCACACAAAACACCATATTTTTCAAGAGCAGATTTAATTACGTGGGCATCTATTCCTTCAACACCAAGTTTACCTTCTGCGCTGTATTTTGTTTTGCGTTTTTCTTTGCCAAAAACATCAGGAATATAAACATTAATTACATTTGAATCTTTGTCAACAGACTGCAAAATTCTTTTTCTAATCATAAAACCAGCATTATCAGAATCAGTCAAAATGACAATACCTTTTGTTTTTGCAACTTTTTTGATGTACGAAAGTTTTTCTTTATCGTTAAAAACAGAAAAACCATTTGTAACAATTATCGGTGCATCTATAATTGACGAAAGTTTGATTTTGTCATACTTTCCTTCAACAATTATTGCTTGATTAATTTTAATCATTTAATGTTATATCCTCTCATTGTTTCAATCAAAAGAATTATTGTTTTTTCAAGCAACATTCTTTCATTTTTTTCGCCGCTTTTTAATCTTTCATCGGCATTTTCGAGAATATCAAAACAATCCATCAATGTTTTAAATGAATATTTTTTAGCATATCTTTCTGCATTTTCAAGAACAAAAAGTCTGTTTTTATATCCAAAATCTTCTGCAATTGATGTTGGACGATTGCCACAGTCAATTGCAGTTTTAACTCTATAAATATCTACAAATTCATTAATCAACATTGAATTAATATCAATTGCTTTATAACGCATATCAAACAAGTCAGACAAAATATTCAAACTGTTTGAAATATTCAAACTCATAACTGCTTTTGGCAACATATATTGAGTTGCTTCTGCTGTTTTTGCAGACAACTTGTCAATGTCTGCTTTTGAAACGTAATCCTTTTTAAAAGCACACAACTTGTCAACTTCAACCTGAAGTTTGTTCATATCTCTGCCAACTGTATCAATAAGATGTTTTGCTACGCTTCTGTCAAAAATGACACCACGTTTTTTTGACCAACTGTCAATATATTTCATAAGTTCAGCATCGGTTTTATAAGCACAATTAATTGTGTCACCAAATTTAGAAAGTTTTTTAACCAAGTTAGGCCATGGGCTTTTTTTATCTTTAACATCTACAACTACTGTGTTGAAAACAAATGCCAAAACTGTTGTTTCAGGAACATCTTCAAAAATATCAAAAAGCACATCTGCCCCCTCTTTATCAAGAGAAGGAATATCTAAATCATCTACCAAAACAAGTCGCTTATCACTCATAAGTGGAAATTGGTAAACTTCATCAGAGATTTGTTGCAAAGAAACGGTTTTGCCATCAAACTTTCTAAAATTCATTTCAGGCAATTCTGTTACAACTGCATCACAAAGTTTTTTGACATATTGTTGACGCAAAAATACATCTTCACCATAAATAAAATAAATTGGCGAAAAAGAACGTTCTTTAACCTGATTCAAAAAATCTTTTTCTGTTATTTCTGGCATTTTTACACCGCCTTTACCTTTAGTTTTTTGCCCATTTCAATTTCTAAAGACTGCGACACAAGAGAATATGTTGGGCAATATTTAGACATTTCTGCTTGAGTCTCATAATCATAGTCGCAAACAATTGCTTCATTTGCTTTTATTTCATCAACATTGTTTGGCAATGAATCTGAAATCACAACAATATCACAAGTTTTAGCAAAATCAGGCAACGCCAAACAATCAGTATTCCTATCTATTATTAAAACAGAAACTTGGCTATTTGTCAAATAAAAAACATTTGATGTTTGTTGTTTTATTATTTCAAATTCAAAGCCATCAATTTTTGCACAACCACCATTTGAAATATCACTAAACTTTGCAGAAACTTGATCGAATTCTTTAAACTTTGTTTTGTCAAGCAAAACATTATTTGTTTTATACTCATTCGCAATTCGTTTTACGCTGTTATAAGACTTATTGTCATCTTTAACGACTAATGTATCAATTTCATCTAAACAATATCTTGTTACTTCATATCTAATTCTTTTTAATGCCTTTTTGCCACCAGTATCAACCGCAATCATCTTGCCATCTTTTACAACGCTAACACAAATTCCACCACTTGAGTTTTGTATTCTTACATTAGCAGTTTTAGACGGAAAAGCAACCATTAACAACACACAAACTAAAACAATGTCAACGCACAAAATAGTTGCTAACCTAACACTTCTCTTTTTGTCAAAGTTTGAAAAATAATAAACCAAAATTGCAACTGAAGTTACAAACAAAACGAAAAATATTGCAACAGCTGTGTATGTTGAATCGATATTAATTAAACAGTATTTAAATTTTGAAATAAATGCAGTAACTCTTAAAACAACCAAACCAGCAACATCAAGCACTGCGCCTAAAACGACTGGAATAATTGGCAAAAATGCTGTCAAACACAACAACAAACCAAAAATCAAAATAATAGAAATAAAAACTGATAAAATGGCGTTAGCAACAATGCCTGCAATTGAAAAATAACCAAAATAAATATAGGTTACTGGCAAAGTAAAGATGATAGCGCTAACAGATTGCAACACACTTGCTGATAATGCGACTATTATCTTTTTGTAACTGCCAAAACTTTTAAAATTCAATGAATTAACCTTTTGATAAAGCGCTTTGAACATTACAAACATACCTATTGTCGCGCTTGCCGAAAGCAAAAACGAGCAACTAACAACAGTGTAAGGATTTTGAAAAACCAAAAACGCAATACTCAGTCCAATTGAATTAAAAGCGTCATTCTCTCTATTAAAAAGGCCAGCAGAGAAATACAAAATCATCATAATTCCTGCACGCATTAAAGAAAATCTAAAGCCGATTACAATCATAAACAGAATTATAAAACCAATTGCAAAAATTGACGATTTTCTTTTAGAGATACCTAAAAATGATAAAAGCGCAAACACAAATCCAGTTACAATTGTCAAATGCAAACCTGATGTTGCAGTTGCATGCAAAAGACCACATCGTTGCAAATTGATATAAACTTCATCAGTTAGTCCTGATTTGTCACTAAACAAAATTGCCTTTGTAAGCCCTCTTGCATAGGTTGTGTTTTCATCTATTCCCCTTTTTAATATCTTTCTAAGTTTCGCAATATTAAATTCATTTTTATTTTCAATCTCAATGCCTTGGGTTGTGTATGTATATGTTGAAAAGTAAACTTTATCCTCAGGTTTTGCATAATCACTATTGAAATTAAAACTACCAGAAATAACATCGCCCGGCTCAATATCAAACATTTCATTTGACATTATTCTAAACTTAACTCTATTTTCATCGACCGTTTTAAATGTGTAATTAAAACCAGAATCAGAAACTTCAGGGTAATCTAACAACTCGCCTTTTAAAGTAATTGCACCGTTGCAATAAATCTTCTCATAATTTTCAATTTTCTTGTCTGTTACATAACAATTAACGCAAGAAAGCATTATTGTACATAACAAAACAATTAAAATTGACAGTCTTAATTTCTTAATGCACAACACCAAAAGCAAACAAACTAAAGCGATTACAAAAAGAATAATCGAAAATTTAAAATACAAGCAAAATAGTGAAACGAAAAAAGAGGAAAACCCTATTAAAGCCATTACACGACGCATAAGATTTCCCTCATTTCTAATTAAATTTTATTGAGCTTTTTTAGTTCTTTTTGGTTTTTCTTGCTCAACTAATATTTTTTCAGG
The DNA here is from genome assembly GCA_045649405.1 of Acutalibacteraceae bacterium. Lineage (GTDB taxonomy): Bacteria > Bacillota > Clostridia > Oscillospirales > Acutalibacteraceae > RUG11462. The sequence continues at coordinate 30,115 of JAZRPW010000056.1, read as the reverse complement.
TGCTTTGTTTAATATTGGCTTTTCTTTGCCCAAAACACACTTTTTAGTAATAACAACGCTATCAACAAGTTCGTCAGATGGTACTTCAAACATTACATCCATTAACAAATGTTCAATAAGTGAACGAAGACCACGAGCGCCTGTTTTGCGTTTAATTGTTTCTTTTGCAATTTCTTTAAGTGCTTCTTCTTCAAACTGCAAATCGACACCATCAAGACTTAAAAGTTTGATGTATTGCTTGATGATTGCGTTTTTAGGTTTTGTCATAATTTCAACCATATCATCAACTGAAAGGTTTGAAAGGCCTGTTACAACCGGCAATCTACCAACAAGTTCAGGAATAAGACCATATTTAACAAGGTCTTGGTTTGTCACTTCTTCAAGCAATTTGTCTGTGTTTTCGTTAGAATCTTCTTTAATTTCTGCACCAAAGCCCAAAGAAGAATTTGCACCTACACGCTTTTCTATGATTTTTTCAATACCATCAAAAGCGCCACCACAAATGAACAAAATGTTAGAAGTGTCTATTTGAATAAACTCTTGTTGTGGGTGTTTTCTACCACCAGTTGGAGGCACATTTGAAACAGTACCTTCAATAATTTTCAAAAGTGCTTGTTGAACGCCTTCACCTGAAACATCTCTTGTAATAGAAGTGTTTTCAGATTTACGAGCAATTTTGTCAATTTCATCAATATAAATGATACCTTTTTGCGCACGTTCAACATCAAAATCAGCGTTTTGAATTAGACGAAGCAAAATGTTTTCAACGTCTTCACCAACATAACCTGCTTCTGTCAATGTTGTAGCATCAGTCACTGCAAAAGGCACATCAAGCGCCTTTGCAAGTGTTTGTGCAAGCAAGGTTTTACCCACACCGGTAGGACCTACCAAAAGAATGTTAGATTTACCAATTTCAACATCATCAGTTTGAGATTGTTGCATTATTCTTTTGTAATGGTTGTAAACCGCAACACAAAGCGATTTTTTAGCTTTTTCTTGACCAATAACATATTCATCAAGAATTGCTTTTAACTCGCTTGGTTTTTTAATTTCAAAATTAAATTCAGAATCATTCGAAGTATAAGCGTCAAAAAGTTCTTCGCCAATTACTTGGTTACAAAGTTTTATACACTCATCACAAATGCAAACATCATTTGGTGCTCTGACAATTTGACGAACCTGAGATTCATCTTTGCCACAAAAAGAACAACAAAATGATTTTTTATCGTTGTTAGGCATTTCTGTCCTCCAAAATTAGCGTTTCATTACTTTGTCAACAAGGCCATATTCAACAGCCTCTTCAGCAGTAAGCCAATTATCTCTATCAGTATCAAGAGCGATTTGTTCAATTGGCTTGCCTGTGTTTTCAGCCAAGATTTTATTAAGTCTATCTTTAGTTTTCAAGATATGTTTAGCAGCAATTTCAATTTCAGTTGCTTGACCACGTGCGCCACCTAATGGTTGATGAATCATAACTTCTGCATTAGGAAGAACATATCTCTTACCTTTTGCGCCTGATGAGAGCAAAAATGCCCCCATTGAAGCCGCCATACCCATACAGATGGTTGAAACATCACATTTGATGTATTGCATTGTGTCATAAATAGCAAGACCTGCAGAAACCGAACCGCCAGGACTATTAATATAAAGACTGATGTCTTTTGTTGAATCTTGACCTTCTAAGAATAAAAGTTGTGCAATTACAAGTGAAGCAGTTGCATCATTAACTTCATCTGACAAAACAATAATTCTGTCATTAAGAAGTCTTGAAAAAATGTCATATTGACGTTCGCCACGACTTGTTTGTTCAATTACATAAGGTACTAAACTCATAATAAATTCTCCATTTCTTATAGATTAAATTTTTAACTTAAAACACAAAAAATTGTCTTTTAAAACCGACAAAACAGTTTTAGCATAAATACTAAAACTGTTTAATGCGGTAATATTTATGCTTTCACTTCTGTGATTTTAGCATTGTCTTTGATAAAGTCTGAAGCTTTTTTAACTTTCAAATCTTTAACAAGTTCAACTTCAGGAATTGAATCTTTAATCTTTTCAACATCCATTTTGTACATATCAGCGTACTCTTTGTATTGTTCTTCAATTTCTTCTGCAGTTGGTTCAAGAGCTTCAAGTTCAGCAATCTTTTCAAATGCTAAGCGCATTTTAACTTGTTTTTCTGATTGCTCTTTGTATTGCTCTTTAATGCTATCAAGTGTAAGACCCATATATTGCATATATTGTTGCATATTGAGTCCTTGCATTTGCAATGAGTAGTCAAAGTCACGAATGTTTTCCATAATCTTTGTTTCAATCATTGCATTTGGAATTTCAGCTTCAAAACCTTCGAGCATTGCTTCGATAAGTTGTGTTTGAAGACCTGTTTCAGCGTCAGCTTCTTTTCTTTCTGCTACTTTTTTCTTGATATCTTCTTTGAGTTCTTCTAAAGTTTCAAATTCACTAACGTCTTTAGCAAACTCGTCGTCAACTTCAGGCATAACTCTTGTTTTGATTTCGTGAAGTTTGCATTTGAAAACTGCTGGTTTGCCTTTTAATTCTTCAGCGTGGTAATCTTCTGGGAATGTTACGTTTACATCGAACTCTTCATCAATTGACTTGCCAACAATTTGGTCCTCAAAACCAGGAATGAATTGGCCTGAACCGAGTTTCAAAGAATAACCTTCTGCTTTACCGCCTTCAAATGCTACGTCATCAACATAACCGTCAAAGTCAAAAACAACAACGTCATCATTAGCTGCTGGTCTATCTTCAACCGGAACCATTGTTGATGCTCTTTCTCTAAATCTTTCGATTTCAGCATTAACATCTTCATCAGTTACTTCAACTGCTGCTTTTTCAGCTTTCAAACCTTTGTAATCTTTAACGGTTACTTCTGGCTTAACAGTAACTTTAACTGCGAATTCAACGCCTTCTTTGCCAATTGATTTAAGGTCAAATTCAACGTCTTGGAAATCTACAATTTCAACGCCTGCTTCTTTTGCAGCTGCGTCAATCGCTTCTGGATAGCACTCGTTCAATGCTTCTTCATAGAAAACATTTTCACCGTACATTTTTTCAACGATACCTCTTGGTGCTTTACCTTTTCTAAAGCCAGGAACTTGAAGTTTTTTAACATTCTTTTTAAAAGCAACATCTACTGCTTTTTCAAATGTTTCTGCGTCGATAACTACAACAAGTTCGTATCTGTTGGTATCAACTTTGTTTGATGATTTTAAACTCATTATTGACATCCTTTCAAAAAATATTCCTTTTTTGGAATAAATTATTTAAAGTAATAGTGTAAAAATTACACCGCTAAGGGTGATTATAACATATTAATTATAAAAATGCTACTATTTTTTTAAAAAAATTAAAGTTTTTTGTTAAATTATTAAAAGTGGTTCAAAATTCATTAAATCACAGCTAATACATTTAAATTCAATGCCTTCGTAATTGCCTTCAAAAGCAGATTTTGCGCCCTGTGAATGAATGTGACCATAATACACTCTTTTAATGTCATACTTCTTAATAACATCCATAATATCATCACAAACTGCTTCTTTAGTTATTGGGGGGTAATGCAAAAACAAAATCGGCTCTTTGTCTGTTTGCAAAGCGCATTTTATTGATGCTTCTACCCTGCCTGCTTCACGAAGTATTATTTTTTTATCTGCCTTGTCGTCAAAAAACCAACCACGAGAGCCACAAATAACTTTATCTTCAATTTCATAACAATTGTTGTAAAGAAAAGAAATTGAACCAAAACCATTGTCAGCCATTAATTTATTCATTTTAGTAAGGGATTCCCACCACAAATCATGATTGCCCTTGCCAATGATTTTTTTTCCTGGCAAATTGTTTATAAACTCAAAATCTTTTAATGTATCTTTAAGTTTTAATGCCCATGAAATGTCGCCCGGAATTACAATTGTGTCTTCTTCTTTGACTTTTTCACAAATGCTTTCTTTCAAACGGTCGGTGTAGTTTGACCAACCTTTGAAAATGTCCATTGGTTTATCTGCGCCAAATGACAGATGAAAATCTGAAATTGCGTAAATTGACAAATAAACACCTCTTCAAATCAAACGGGTAACTTTAAAGAAAAGTTACCCGAGTTTTTTAGTCTAAAAAGTTTTTAATAAAATCGCTCATTTCGGACTTGTCAACACAAGTTTTGTGTAAAACTTGTTTATCACGAAGTCCTGCAAGTGGAGTCGGGATTTTAGTATTTGTTACAGATGAAAGTTTTTCAACCATTGAGAATTCATCTGTTGGCATTTCGCCTTCATAAACTGCAGGTAAAACTGATGCTGCAAATTTATAAGGAGAAGCTGTTGAAGCAATAACAGTTGGAGTTGTATCCCCTGTTTTTTCAACATATTGGTCGTAAACATTAATTGCAACTGCTGTATGAGTATCACAAAGATAATTGCACTCATCAAACATTTTCTTGATTGTTTTCTTTGTGCCTTCATCATCACAGAAACCACCGAAGAATTCTGCGCTCAATTTTTCTTTAACAGAGTCATCAATTTTGTAAACACCATCTTTATTCAAAGAGCTCATAAGCTCTGCTACTTTTTGTTCGTTTTCATCATAAAGATGGAACAAAAGTCTTTCAAGGTTTGAAGAAATCAAGATATCCATTGAAGGAGAAGTTGTTGTGTAAAAACTTCTGTTTCTATCATAAACACCTGTTTCAATAAAGTCAGTCAAGATGTTGTTTTTGTTTGAAGCACAAATGAATTTGCCAATTGGAATACCCATTTGTTTTGCATAGTACGCCGCCAAAATGTTACCAAAGTTACCAGTTGGTACAACAACATTGAACTTGTCACCTTTGTTGATTTTGCCAGTCTTAACAAGGTCAACATAAGAAGAAACATAGTAAACAATTTGTGGAACAAGTCTACCAAAATTGATTGAGTTTGCAGAAGAAAATTCCATGTTTTTATCTGCTAAATATTGTTTCATTTCTTCGTTACCAAAGATAAGTTTAACACCTGTTTGAGCATCATCAAAGTTACCTTTGATTGCGCAAACTGAAACGTTGTTACCTGCTTGGGTTGTCATTTGCAACTTTTGCATTGGGCTAACGCCGTCTTCAGGATAGAAAACAATAATTTTTGTGTTTTCAACATCTGCAAATCCATCAAGCGCTGCTTTACCAGTATCGCCTGAAGTTGCAACCAAAATTACCATTGTTTTGCCAGCAGCAACCTTTTTAGCTGATGTTGTTAAAAGATAAGGCAAGAGTTGAAGCGCCATATCTTTAAACGCACAGGTTGGGCCGTGCCAAAGTTCCAAAATGTTTTCGCCTTTTTTAACTTCAACAACTGGCGCTGGAATGTTATCATCAAAAGTGTTGTCATAAGCACCACTTACGCAATATTTAATTTCTTCATCAGTAAAATCAGTTAAGTAAAGTTTTAAAACTTCAAAAGCTCTTTCTTTGTAGTTCATATTAGCCATTTTGTCAATAACTTCATCAGTTAATGTTGGAAAAGATTTTGGAACAAAAAGTCCGCCTTCTTTTGACAAACCTTGACAAATTGCTTTTGCTGATTCAATTTCTGTTTTTGCTCTTGTACTTGTAAATTGCATTTTATAATTCACCTTTTTTAAAATTTGTTCAAATTACATTTTATACTATTTGCATCAGTTTGTCAAAGTATTTTGAAAAAAAGATGCACAATTTTCGTAAAATATCTTGTTTGTTAAGGTTTTACCAAGCTCTTTTTCTAAAAACGCATATAATTTAGGCATGTTTTCGACACTTTTTAAAGATTTATGAATGTTACAGCCATCAAAATCACTGCCAAGTGCTATTGTATCTTCCCCACCTAAAAGCAAAAATCTTTCAATGTGTTTTAGAAAATCAGTAAAATCTTTTTCTTCTTCGCCAAGAAATTTATTATAAAAATTAATGCCAACCAAACCACCAATATCTGCAATTACTTCAAATTGTTCATCGGTTAAATTGCGTTTGTGTGGGCAAACCGAAAAACTATTTGAATGTGTTGCGATAAATGGTTTTGTTACACATTCGCAAAGTTCAACAAAACTTTTGAAATTGAGATGTGACACATCAATTACAATATCATTTTGTTCTAACTCTTTGACAACCTGTTTGCCAAAATCAGTTAAGCCGCTTTCTGAGTTAACACCACCTGCAATGCCATTTTCATCATTCCAAGTGAGTGATGCGATTTTGACACCACAGTCTTTAAACTTTTTAACATTTTCAATTTTGCCGTTTAAACAAGAAAGATTTTCAATTGATAAAATTGGAGCAACAGATTTAAAATCTGTGTTTTTATAAACTTCAACCAAATCATAAAAACGTTTTGTGGCATCTTCACCTTTGAAACTGTCATTAATGTAGCAAGCAAAGGTTTGCGTTGCTTTTTCAAACGCTAACAATCTTTCAATGTCAATATCAAAATTGTTCTTTTCTAAACTCGCATTTTTATCAAGACACTTGCACAAAGTGTCACAATGCAAATCAAAATATTTCATCAAATATACCCTTTCGCTTCAAAAGCATTTTGAATGTGATTAACCTTTGGTTTTAAAAACGGATTTTTTGTTAAATAGACTTCAACAATATCAAACCTAACCTGCTTTTCACAGTTAGTTGCGCCGATGTATTGCATTGCGGCACGCAAGATTTTTTGTTGCTTTTTGGTGGTAACTGCTTCATATGGTTTGTAAATTGCCTTTTCACTGCGAGTTTTAACTTCCACAAAAGCAATATATTCATCTTTTTCAGCAATTATATCAACTTCGCCAAAACGTGCGCGATAATTAAGCGCCAAGATGTCATAACCCTTTTTAACCAAAAACTTTGTTGCAATGGTTTCGCCATTAACACCGTTTATGTTAGCAATGTTCATTTTTATTTACCTTTAGCTAAAATTTTGCCAATGAATGTTTTTCTATGTATTTCTGATGGTCCAAACTCTAAAAGTTTTTCACAGTGAAGTTTTGTGCCATAACCCTTATGCTTTGTGAATTCATATTGGGGGTATTTTTCAGACAGTTCCAACATCAATCTATCTCTTGTTACTTTTGCAAGAATTGATGCTGCAGAAATAGACATTGATTTTGCGTCTCCTTTTACAACTGCAGTTGCATCACAACAAAGTCCTTCTGGCACTTTATTGCCATCTATAAGCACAAAATCAGGTTTGATTTTTAATGAATTGACAGCATTTCTCATACAAAGCATTGTTGCCTGAAGAATGTTAATTTCATCGATTACATTATTATCAACAAGTTGAATGTCATAAGCAAGTGCCTTTTCAATTACAACATCAAAAAGCGCTTCTCTTTTCTTTTCAGAAAGTTTTTTAGAGTCATTAAGCCCTTCAATTTCACAGTCAACCGGTAAAATTACTGCCGCTGCGCAAACTGGTCCTGCAAGTGGACCACGGCCTGCTTCATCAACACCTGCAACAACGCTGTAACCTTTTTCAATATACTCTTTTTCAATCAAATAATCAGGCATATTTTTCATCCTTTCAAAAAACCGCTTAAACAAATTTAAGCGGTTCTATCAACTATGGTCTTTCAAGAGTCATTCTACCAATTTTAGTGTTTCTAAACTCTTCTAAAAGTGTATTTGCCATTCGCTCTGTATCAACATCGCCACCAGATGCTTTCATTCCGCGTTTTTTGCCCATTTCACAAAGAATATCATAATCATCTGTATTTTCAAAGTCGATGTCTAATTTGTACCTTTGAGCCAACATTTGCGGATAAAGAACCTTTATTTCTTTAATTAAATCCATTGCTAAAAGTTCAGTGTCTAAAATTGTGTCTTTAACAGAGCCACAAAAAGCCAAATGCTCGCCTACTAACTGGTCATCAAACTTTGGCCACAAAACGCCAGGGGTGTCCATCATTTCAACGCCTTTACCAATCATAAACCATTGATTGCCACGGGTAACGCCTGGTCTATTTTCAACCTTAGCACGATTAGTACCGGCAATTCTATTAATAAATGATGACTTGCCAACGTTAGGAATACCAACAATCATTACCTTTAATGTTTTGCCTGACATTCCTTTTTCTTCAAGTTTTTTAATACGCTCTGCCAAAATTGATTTTACACAAGGCAAAAACTTATTAAAACCACTGCCTGTTTTACAGTCAATTGGAATGGCAGTTGTGTTTTCATCATTTAATTTTTCAATCCATTCGGCAGTACACTTTTCATCTGCCATGTCACATTTGTTAAGAAGAATAATTCTTGGTTTTGATTTTACCCATTCATCAAGTTCAGGGTTTCTTGATGAATAAGGAATTCGAGCGTCAATAATTTCTGCTACAACATCTATAAGTGGCAATTTTTCAGAAATAAGGCGTCTGGTTTTTGCCATATGACCAGGAAACCATTGAATATTCTGTCTTTGTTCGTTATTAGCACTTTGTTGCATTGCTGCACCTCTTAATTAAACAAAAGATTCCAATGTGTCAAACGGGAAAACTCTAAACAAAACTTTTCCCAAAACATATCTTTTATCAATCATCCAAATATCATTTTTACGACTATCATGTGAATTGTGACGGTTGTCACCCATTACAAAAATTCTACCTTCAGGCACAGTTTGTTTGGTGTACATATGCTCTTGTGGTGTACCTAAATTCAACTCATAATCTTTGATATATGGTTCATCAAGCTCTTTGTCGTTAAGCAAAACTTTGCCTTCAGGTGTAATTTCAATTGTGTCACCTTCTGTTGCAATTACCCTTTTTACAATTGGTTGTCTTGACTGATTAAAGTCTTTATCAACCTTGTTTTCAGGGTTTCGTGAAACAATAACAATATCCCCTTTTTCAGGGTTATATCTAAAATTAGTTATGATAAGTTGGTCTTCATCAATCAAGGTGTCCATCATTGATTCGCCATCAACCTTAACCTTACCTAAAAACAATGTAAAAATTATAACAACTGCAACAAATGAAATTACAAAAGAATCAACCCATTCAAAAAAGTTTTTCATGGCAAGTTCTTTTTTGCTCATATTTTTTGTTGAAGAATTATTAATTTCATCAATCTCGCTTTGTTCAAGTCCAAGACCGTATCTGTCTTCGTGTTTTCTCATTTTTCTCTCCATAGAATATTTAAAAATGTTTGCTTATTAATTAACTTTGATATTATAACACACTTTAATTAAAATTAAAAGACCAAAATGTTAATTTTTTATAAAAAATAAAGGAACGAATTTTCATTCGTTCCTTTAGCACTTAAATTATTTAAGTTTTTGTTTAAGTTTAGCAGCTTTACCAACTCTGTCACGTAAGTAGTAGAGTTTGCTTCTTCTAGCTACACCTTCCATAACAACCTCAATTTTAGCAACGTTTGGTGAGTGGATTGGGAATACTCTTTCAATACCACAACCATAAGCTACACGACGAACTGTGATTGTTTCTGCGATACCGCTGTTGTTTTTAGCGATAACGATGCCTTCGTAAACCTGAATTCTTTCTTTTTCACCCTCGCGGATTTTAACGTGTACTTTTACAGTAGCACCAACAGGAATTTTAGGCATATCAGTTTTAATTTGGTCTGCAACTAAATTTTTGATAACGTCCATTTTCGTTTCCTCCTATAAAAATTTCAGACATTCATACTACACTTTAATGTGCACAGAGGACCATCCGTTCAGTTGTTTAGGTCTTAAGACCTTCGCACTGACTCCACCCCGAATAGGCTCGGTGAAATCATAAGCTTATGTATTATAACACTATGAAGTGCGTTTGTCAAGTGTTTTTTTGATTTATTTTTCGGCTTTTTCTTCGTAATAAAAACCTTTGCCTGGAGTATATCTAACTTCGCCTAATTTTTCTTGAAAAATCAATTTTCCACCTGTTTCGTCACCAACTGTTTCTACACTATAAATATGACAAAACTCATCATTTGTGCTATAAGTAACAACAGCAGTTTTCCAATCATCTGTCAACACTAAGTTAGAATGTTTTTTTGTTGCTAAATCAAAAATTTCAATTCCTCTTTTAGGAATAATGCTTGATAATGAAGTAGCATAAACATACGAATAAATGTATTCATAAGCGCCATCTTTATTTATATCTGTCAAAGAAATAGTGTAAATTGAATAATCACTAAAAACACCTAAAGTATCAGAAAGTGATGCGTACAAAGGCACAATTTCTGCTTCGCTATATAAAAAGGCGCAATTATTTGAGATGTCCTTAAAAACCTTGTAACCAGTTTTTTCTTCACTATTTTCAGGAGTGATTTCATAAATATCTTTTTCATTAATTTCAAAATTCATTTGAATTTTTGAAATTTCAGTTGTTTTATCTTTCAACGCTTTTTGCAAAGAAGAATAAAACTCTTCAACATTATCTTGATTGTAACTGAATTCAAGGTTGTCACCTTTTTTCAACTCTTTAATGCTATTGTTACAAGAACAAAATGAGAAAAGCATTAAGCAAGATAAAATAAGCGCAATTAATTTTTTCATTTAATAATCACTACCTTTCTTATGAAATTATATTACCACAACATGTTGGTTTTTGCAATAAATTTTTGTTGAAAAGCTGTTAATATTTTGTTATACTAAACAAAACTTGACTTAAAGGATTTTTTATGAAAATTGGTAATTTAGAAATCAATGGTAATGCATGCCTTGCCCCTATGGCCGGTGTTGCTGACAGAGCAATGCGTGAGTTGTGCCGAGGTTTTGGCGCAGCTTTTACTGTTGGCGAACTAACAAGCACAAAGGCACTTACTCTTGGAAGTGATAAAACAAAAGAGTTTTTGGAAGTTTATGAAAACGAACGACCAATGGGCGTTCAGTTTTTTGGGTGCGATGTTGAGTGTTTTAAAGTTGCAACCGAAAAAGCGTTAGCCCACAATCCAGATTTTATTGATATTAATATGGGTTGTCCTGCACCAAAGGTTGCGAACAATGGCGGTGGTAGCGCTTTGATGAAAAACCCACAACTTGCGGCAGAAATTGTAAGAGCTGTTAAAGAAAATTCAAGCGTGCCGGTTACTGTTAAAATGCGTGCAGGTTGGGACAACGAAAACATAAACGCAGTTGAACTTGCCGTTCTTTGCGAGCAAGCAGGTGCAGACGCAATTACTGTTCACGGTAGAACTCGACCACAAATGTATTCTCCACCGGTTAACCTTGATATTATTAAAGATGTAAAATCTGCAGTATCAATTCCTGTTATTGGCAATGGCGACATTAGAGATGCTAATGATGCCGCTAAAATGTATGAATACACCAATTGCGATTTGGTTATGGTTGGCAGAGCCGCTTGCGGTGCGCCTTGGATTTTCGGGCAGATTGATGCTTATTTAAACGAAACAAGATATATTCCTGACCCACCTATTTCTGAGAGAATGTTACTGCTTATGCGCCAAGTTAAGAATATGATAGAATACAAAGGCGAATATATTGCGATGCGTCAAGCAAGAACACAAGCCGCTTTTTATATGCGTGGTATTAAAGGCGCAGCGGCTTACAGAAGAGATTGTGGCGAGCTTAAAACCTTTTCAGATTTAGAAAGACTTTGTTTTAAAGTTTTCGATGAACACAAAGATGATGATATTATAACAGATTAAAAAATGGCCTCCCTTATTGGGAAGCCATTTTTTTATAATTTTTGTCCATAAAGCACATATAAATTAAAACGTAAAAGTTTGCAATGAAACTAAACAATGTAAACACAGTATTCAAAGGCGAATCAAAACCAAGTGCCATTTGCAAAGTGTGAACAACTGCCTCACTATCAGTAGCACTATAAATACCACCTGTTGATGCAATTTTGTCTGTAATAGTAAACATATACATATTAATGCTTTCAATGATTCTTACAAGAAAATAACCAACATACAAAGCAATGCAAACATTTTTCGCTTTCTTTGCAGATTTGTTTTGAAACACAGTTACACCTTCAACAATGAAAACTGCGCACAACACAAGCGAATCTAAAATAGATATAAAAGGTTGAAGCATTCCGTAAATATTGCCTATTACTGTATGGAATTCATCTGTAACAAAATACATTACAAGAAAGTTTGCAGTTGTTGAAATCAAATAACCTACCTGTAAAAAGCAACCAGTATAAAGTGGTTTTTTAGTTTTTCTTTTACCATAACAAAACGCAAAATAATAAATTATGCAAAGGCAAGATGCAATGCCCAAAAGCATATAAATTGCGTTCATATAGTTTGAAATCACATAAGCGTAGGAAATGTTTTCGTGGTGCAATTGAGAATCAACCATAAAAAACACAGACAGCACATCAAACTCAATGAGTCTGAATGTTTTGTAAGCGCAAAGCAAAATGATTAAAGCTCTACCCCATTCGTTTTTGTTTGTTTTCATTGTTACCTCACTTGTTTTAAAGTTCAATTAATTCTTTTAAGTGGAATGAATAAATCGCAGTTTTTGACACTTCCATATCAAAGGTTTGTGCAAGTGCCAAAGCATAAATATCAAGTTGAGATTTATATCTTCTAACAAGTTCTTCTTTGTCTGCACGGTCGGTTTTGTAGTCAACAATAACAAGGCCGTTTTCATCAACAAAGCAAAGGTCGGCAAATCCTTGAATAATGATTTTTTCGTTTTCAAACTCTGCTCCTAAATCATCATAAACATCTGTTGCTAAAACTTCAACCATAAAGGATTGCTCTTTGTAAACTTTGTCACAACAAACAACCTTTTTGCCAATTGAAGAGTCAAAGAACGCTTTCAATTTATCAACACTTAAAGACTTAGCTTCTTCAGGAGTTAATTTGCCACCTTGAGTTAATCTTTCAATTTCACTTGCAATAGATTCGCTTGCCAATTTAAAATCGCAATACTGCATAAACTTGTGCATTGCAGTACCCTTTTGTGCAGCACTCAAGTGTTGCTCTTTTACAAACACCGGCTCGCGAGTAAAATTGTAATCTGCCGAAAACTCTTTATGCGCAATTGCAGAAGCGCTTTGTTTTACAAAAATCTTATTCAAATCTTTATAAGCATATTTGTACTCAAGAATTTCTACCAACTTTTCAAATCTCTCGTTATCAAATTCAGTTGTTTGGTCATCTGCTCCTTCTACGGCTTCATTGATTTCTATCTCATCAATGAAATTAATACTTAACTTTTTATCGTCTGAATGCACACTAGCACCGAGCATTAACATTTGTAAAAAGTTAGTACAACTAAGAACGATTTCAGGAGAAAATCTTTCATCATTTTTGTTAACAATCAAATCTTTGTTTATCGATGCAAAAAAATCATAAGCTTTATCATCGGCACCAACCATATAAAGAAAATCTTTTGCTCTGGTCATTGCAACATACAAAACTCGCATTTCTTCAGACTGCGAAGTAGTATTACATTCAATAATTGCCGCATTTCTTGGGAATGTTGAATATTTAATATGACGATTGTTGTCAACAAATCTCATACCAATTCCGCATTTATCATTCAAAATAACATCTGCAGTCATATCACTTGTATTAAACCTTTTGTCAAGACAGGCCAAAATACAAATTGGAAACTGCAAACCTTTTGAACCGTGCATTGTCATAATACGAACAGAATTGTCATTATTTGAACGATCGGCAGACTTTTTCATAAAATCTTTGTTTGCAATTTGTCTTTTAACATAAGCAACAAAGGCAGAAAGACCACGTTGAACATTCTCTTCATAATCACTAGCTGCCACTTTAAACAAAAGCAAATTGTTATAACAATTTCCACCGTTATTATAAAGATAAACAGTGTTTTCATAACCAGTTTTTACGAGAATTTTGTTAACAAGCGATGAAACAGTTGAAGTGGCACTAATTTTTTTGAACTCACTAATTTCATCTAAAAATGCAGTAACACGTTCATTTGTAGCCGAAGCTTTAATCAACGCATTATACAAAGAATCTTTTTTGTTCTCTGCTTTAATCTTTGCAACTTCATCAGCAGAAAAATTATACATATCCCCTGTTAAGGTTGCCAAAAGTGGAACATCAGCAAACGGATTATCAATAACCTGCAAAAGATTAAACAAAGTTATTACTTCTTTTTCTAACAGCAAACCTTCACTATCATCAATAGTAACAGGAATGTTTTTAGATTTTAAAATTTCGCAAATGGTTGTCATATCTTTTCTGCCTCTAACCAAAATGCAAACATCTTTATATTCTGCTTTTCTTAATTGCTCATCTTCAGTAATAATTGGTTTGTTATTTACCTTTTCTTTAATAATATTAGCAATGTGATATGCTTGAAGTTCAGTAGATGTTAAATCTTCTTGCGCAGTCACAATATCAAGGCAAACTCTTTTATCATCAATTTTACAAAACTCTGCCTTAGGCACCAACATATCTTCTGATTCATAAAACATTTCGCCACAAGAGTCGGTTAAAAGACGGCGAAACAAAAAATTCACAAAATCACAAACATCTTCGCAACTTCTGTAGTTACCTGACATTATTACTCTTGATTTTTCTGCACCTTCTTCATAATCAGGCAATTCATTTCTATACTTCAAAAAGTTTTTAGGGTTTGTTTTTCTAAAGCCATAAATACTTTGCTTAACGTCGCCCACCATAAACAATTTTTTGCCATTATCAGAAAGTGCATTAAAAATTGTGTTTTGAAGGTCATTTGTATCTTGATATTCATCAACCAAAACAGCAAAAAATTTATTTGACAATTCAGCTGCAATGTCAGTATGTTCAATTTTGCCATCTTCAAATTTAACCAAAAGATTTAAAACTTCTCGTTCAACATCGGCAAAAGTCAAGCAATTGTTTTCAAGTTTTGCTTCGTAAAGTTTTTGAGAAAACAATTCAACAACTGCAAAAAATTCTTTTACAACAGGAGTTAATTTTTCAACATCGTCAAAAATTTCACCAAGTTCAAAATTAAAGATTTTTGCTAGCTTGTCATAAGTTTTTTCGGCAGTGCTTTTAGCAACCTTCATCTTTTCGCGAAAATCAATATTTTCATATTTTCTTGCTTGACTTATTTTAGCTTTTGTAAAATGTTTCACAGCATTATAAACACCGTTGTAATCTCTTGCAACAATTAAATCTAACAATCTTTTAAGTTTTGTGCTTGTTTCTAAAAAACCTTCTCCATAAAACTTTGTAAGTTCTTCATCTTCTAAAAGTTCTTTATAATCTTCTTGAAAAGCACGATATCTAAATTCAACAAAACCATGAACATATTTCCAAACAATATCAAAAAAGATGCTATTTTCATCAAATTTTTCATAAAGTTCTACAACGTTTTTGGTGTATTCTTGTGGAAATGGCAAACTGCAAAGATAATCATAAATTTTCAATATGTTTTCTCTTAATTTTTCAGCACCATATTCGCCACCAAAAGCAGAAACCAAACTTAAAAATTCTGGAGTTTTTTCATCAAATTTAACGCTAAAAATTTCATCAATAACATCGTTTTGAAGTTTTTTTACAACACTTTGGTCTGCAATTTTAAAATCGCTTGAAATGCCCGATTTATAGAAAAATTCGCGTGCTAAATTAATGCAAAGACTATCAATTGTTGAAATATTGGCAGATGACAACAATAGTTTTTGCTTTTTTAAATGAAAACTTTTTGGATTTTCTTTGATTTTTTCGCTAAGACGCTTTGAAATTCTTTCTTTCATTTCAGCTGCAGCTGCATTTGTGAATGTAACAACAAGAAGTTTATCAACATCAACCGGATTAATTTCATCACAAATCATATTGATAACTTTTTCAACCAACACAGCAGTTTTACCAGAGCCAGCCGCCGCAGAAACTAACACTCTGCCACGAGCATCTAAGGCATATTGTTGCTCTTTGTTAAATTTCATTTTCGGCCTCTCTTCTTTCTTTTAAAATTTCATTCAAGCATGCAAAAACTTCTTCTCTTGACATAGGCATAATATTTTCATATTCACCGTCAAAATTACATACACTTGAAAAATCACAATATTTACAAGCATTACTGCCAATAGGTTTAGGAGAAATTTTACCCCTTAAAATACCTTTTGCAGTATCTTTTAAAACCAAATCCATATAATCAGACAAAATTTTATATTGCTCGTGAGTATAATTTGGTGTATTAGCATACAAAGCACCTTTGTTTGTCAACCTAACCGGAGAATAAATTCCACCACCATTAGGTTCAAGTGCAGTATAAGCATCAACATCATCTAAAAATGCGCCATTCATTTTAACGCCTTTAAGACGAATTTGTTCAATTTGCTCATCACTTGCGCCTTTTGGTGCTTCAGCAATTGCTTCACGAGCTGCAAAGTAGAACATTCCACCCGGCAAACACTCTCCAAATTGTTCTTTACCGTTTTCAATTACTGCTTTCATATACAAAGGCATTTGCAAGTTTTGTCCATAAATCAAATCCGGAAAATCCAAAGATTTTCTACCGGTTTTATAGTCAATTATTCTCAATATTTCTTTTCCGTTTTTAACCGATTTATCAACCCTGTCAATAAAACCATTAACAATGATTTTTCCATTATCAAACTCAACTTCAATTGGTTTAATATCTGGTTCTTCGCCACCGATTGCAAGTTCGTTTTTAACAACGTTAAATTCTGATTGGTTTAGTTCATTGAAAACTCTAACAACTAGGTCTTCAACCATTTCACACATTTTTTCAAATTTATATTTTTCAACAGAATTTTGATTAACAATATTTTTGTTTTTGTCTAAAAATTCGTCTATAAATTTTTTAACGTTTGCAGTTATTTCTTCTGCTGAAAGTTTGAAAAACGCTTCAACAGTAAATGTATTTAACATTTTTTCTAAAACAAAATGCACAAGCGAACCACGAGAAAGCGCATCCACCTTAGCTTGTCTTAATGCCTTTGCTTTAAGTCCATATTGACAAAAATAATAAAAAGCACATTTATTGTAAGTTTCAATTTTTGAAGCAGATGAATAAATTGTGTCGCCATAAAGTTTCTTTGCAGTTTCAGGAGTAATACTTTCAATTTTTTGTTCTTGAGAATTAACAATTCTATTAAACTTTTCATTGCCTTTTTCGTTAAAATAACGCTCGATTTCGATATCTTTACCACCAGAAATTGCAAATGCTCTTAACGCATCTTTAACCGAATGAATTTCGGTGTTATCATATTTTTCAACATTTACTTTTTCAAAAATTTCAATAATGTTTTCTACAATTGAAGATGGTGCTTTTTGCTCGCCTCCAACTGAATATTCAGGATAAGAAACAAAAAGTTTTTCAGAAGGACTGCAAACTGCACAATAAGCCAAATATTGTTCATCTACCGCTGTTTCAATATCAAAAAACGGCAAATTGATTCCACTGTTTTTAAGTTGCAAAAGTTCACTGTCAGCAAATAAACCTTTGCCTGCAGATGCAGACGGGAAAACGCCTTCATTTGCGCCGATAATGAATGTTACTTTTGGAGATTTTGGTCTCATTCTTTCAGCAGAGCCAACTGCAACTGCGTCAATGCCTTGTGGCAAAGCGCCTGTATCTAACAAAGCAACTGCAGAATTGAAAATCTCAAAAAATCCCTTTGCATCTACCGAAGTTTCGCCTAAGGACAAATACAATTGGTCAAGAATATGAATCATTACATCATAACTTTTAACTGTTGATTCGCTAAGGCGCAAATACCCCTTAGTTTTCAACTCTTCTGCTTGCTTTTTAAGAGCAATTCCACTTTGATAATCTTCAATTAATTCATAAATTGCTTTAACAAAACTTTTAATTGTATTACCTTTTTTTAAGCGGAATTTTTCAAGCGGTTCAATAATTTTCTTTCTTGTTTCTTCTATTTGATTAGAAACAGATTCTAAATATTCATCGTTACCAGAAACAAATGAATCAACCGGCATTGTAAATGGTTCAAAAAACGCCTTTTTCTCAACTCGCCAAACATAGCAGTAAAGTTCAAACAACTCTGCGCTTGTTTCACTGATTCCAGCAAGACCTGTTTTAACAAGTGAAATTACCGACTCGAAATCAAACCTTTTTACAATTGCCATTAACGCAAAATAAACAAGTTTGAAAAGGTTTAAATTTTCTACCCCTTCTCTGTCATCAACAAACAAAGGAATGTCATATTTTTCAAAAGTTTCAGTAATGATTTCATTGTAAAGGTCTGCATCACGAGAAATAACCGAAATCTCTCTGTAACGCAAATCAGTTTCTCGAGTGAGTTCCAAAATTTTCTTGGCAACGCATTCAATCTCATCATAAGGTGTTTGGGCAGATGTTACGCATATGTTTTCGCAATCTTCATCATAAACATTTTTATCATCAGCAAAAATGTTTTTCTCTAAAAAGTCAAGTTCTTCATTGTTATATCTATAGTTGTCGGTTAAAATAACATCTTCCCCAACTTTAACGCCGCAATCAACCGCTAATTGTTTTAACTGCATTGCGGTTTTTGCCATATTTGAAAACAATGACAAACCACTTTGCGAATAAACGCCATCAAAGCCGAGCGAAATATAAGTTTGCTCAGCTGTTTTCATAATTTTTTGAATTAATTCTAATTGTTGTGTTGTAAAGCCAGTAAAAGAGTCAATAAACACAGTTTTTCCTGCGAAAAATGGATTTTCTTCAAGTCGGCTTGTTACAACACTTAAATCATCAAGAGGGTCAAAATAGTCTTTGTTTAGCTCTTTTTCATATTCAGCCAAAATCAAAGATGCTTCGGCAAGTTTGCCAGACAAAAGGCCATTTTGAGAAGAAGCACAAGCAAGCAAATCATCAGGAGTGACTGATATTTTTTTGATATTATTTTCAAGTCTCAACATCATTTCACAAAATTGCGGAGTTTTTGAAACCTTTTTAAACAAATCAAGTTTCTTTTCATTTGATTTTAAAACCTGAGCCATTAACGCAGTTTTGCCAACTGTGTCGATATATGGTTTTTCTCTGCCACCAAACTCACCAAAAAACAAACTGCAAAAACGAGTAAAACTCATTACAGTTACATTTTGAAGTTTGTTAGCCCCAACTTCACGCAAAATATCTCGCTCTGTTTCAAAAGAAATTTGCTCAGGAATAATCAAAACCACCTGAGATTCGCTTTCGCAAAGCTCTTTGATTTTATTTTTTATGTATGTAGTTTTTCCATAACCAGTTCTTGAAATGATTAAATTCAACATTTTTAAAACTCCAAATTTTGTTTTTTCTATTATACATTTCCATTAGTACCAAAAACAGTACAAGTATATTTAAAAACTCTTATGAAATAATAATAACATAGCACGACAAAAAATGCTATATTTTTATTTAATTTTTTAAGGAGATTTATTATGGATTATCAAAATAACAACAAAAACCAAGCACAAAACAAAAAAGATAAAACTAATGCACAAAACAAAAACAACCAAAACAAGTTCGACAACAAGAAAAACAACCAATTTAACGATAAAAAAGATTACTAAAAAACAAAAAACCTGACTTGAAAATTCAAGTCAGGTTTTTTAACAATCTTGTCATTCTGAACGAAACGAAGTGAAGTTGAAGAATCTTTTAAACAGTTTTAGATCCTTCGACTTACGCTCAGGATGACTTGCTAATAAAAAAACGGGAGCGCAATGCGCTCCCCTACAATTTTTATCACATTATAATTTTGCCAACTGCTCATCGATAAGTGCGATTTGATTTTTCATTTCAACTGCTTTTTCTTTTTCTGATTCAACTACATTTGCAGGTGCTTTTGCCAAGAAGCCTTCATTTGAAAGTTTGCGCTCAGTGAGTTCTAACTTTTTCATAATTGCTTCTTTTTCTTTATTAAGGCGAGCGCGCTCTGCTTCAAAGTCAACCAATTCACCAAGTGGAATATAAATTGTTGCATCATTAGTAACGATTGAAACTGCGTTTTCAATTGTAAATTCATTTGCAACTTCTACTTCTGAGCCACTTGCAAGTTTTGCAATAACTGCGCTTGAAGTTTTGAATGTGTCAACCTTATTAGTAGCAATGTAAATTGCTGCTTTTTTAGATGGTGCAACATTCATTTCACTTCTTCTTGTACGAATTGCTTTTACTGCAGCCATAATGCTTTCAAATTGCTCTTCATCATCTGCAAAGTTGAGTTTTTCATCAAACTCAATCCAATCACTAATCATAATTGATTCGCCATCGTGTGGTAATGACTGCCAAATTTCTTCGGTAATAAATGGCATAAATGGATGCAAGAGTTTCATACAACCACTCATTACATATACAAGCACTGCTTTTGCAGTTGCACTGTCTTCACCATTTAATCTAATTTTAGCAATTTCAATATACCAGTCGCAGAAAACATCCCAAATAAAGTCATAAAGTTTTTGAACTGCAAGACCAAGTTCGAATTTTTCTAAATTTTCTGTTACTTCTTTTGCAAGAGTGTTAAACTTTGAAATAATCCATTTATCTTCAACAGCGAGATTTTCTGGAATGTGTGGTGCTGCTTCATTTTCATCAAGATTCATCAAAATAAATCTTGCAGCGTTCCAAATCTTATTAGCAAAGTTTCTTGAAGCTTCTACCCTTTCAGGTAAATATCTCATATCATTACCAGGGCTGTTACCAGTAGCAAGTGTAAATCTAAGCGCATCTGCACCGTATTTTTCAATTTCTTGCAATGGATCAACACCATTGCCCAAAGATTTTGACATTTTTCTGCCTTGTGGGTCACGAACCAAGCCGTGAATAAGAACGGTGCTAAATGGTGCTTTGCCCATATGCTCAATACCTGAGAACATCATTCTAGCAACCCAGAAGAAGATGATATCATAACCAGTTACAAGAGTTGCAGTTGGGTAGAAATAATCAAGTTCTTTTGTTTTATCTGGCCAACCGAGTGTTGAGAATGGCCAAAGTGCCGATGAGAACCATGTATCAAGTGTATCAGGGTCTTGAGTAACCATTGTACTACCACATTTTGGACATGTTGCAACATCATCTTTTGAAACGATAACTTCGCCACAGTCTGCACAGTAGTAAGCAGGAATTCTATGACCCCACCAAAGTTGACGAGAAATACCCCAGTCTTTAATGTTTTCCATCCAGTGGTAATAAATTTTATCAAATCTTTCAGGAACAAATTTTGTTTCGCCTTGTTTTACTGCTTCGATTGCAGGTTTTGCTAGTGGCTCCATTTTAACGAACCATTGTTTTGAAACTCTTGGCTCAACAGTTGTTGAACAGCGATAACAAGTACCAACATTGTGAGCGTGTTCTTCAATTTTTACTAAGAAGCCACCTTCTTCAAGGTCCTTAACAATTTGTTTTCTAGCTTCATATCTATCCATTCCTGCATATTTTTCATAATCTGCAGTAATTTTAGCGTCATCTGTCATAACGTTGATAACAGGAAGGTTGTGACGAAGACCAACTTCAAAGTCGTTAGGGTCGTGTGCAGGTGTAATTTTAACAACACCAGTACCGAAATCTACAGCAACATAATCATCAGCAACTACTGGAATTTCTCTGCCAACGAGTGGTAAAGTTACAGTTTTGCCAATAATATCTTTATATCTTTCATCATTTGGGTTAACAGCAACTGCAGTATCGCCAAGCAATGTTTCAGGACGTGTTGTTGCAAGTTCAACGAAACCGCTACCATCAGTAAGTGGATATCTTAAATGCCAGAAGTTGCCTGCTTGTTCTTCATATTCAACCTCAGCGTCAGAAATTGATGTCAAACATTTTGGACACCAGTTAATGATACGTTCGCCACGGTAAATAAGACCTTTTTCATAAAGGTTAACAAACACTTCTTTAACGGCTTTGTTACAACCTTCATCCATTGTGAAACGTTCACGTTTCCAGTCACAAGAAGAACCCATTTTCTTAAGTTGTTCAATAATTCTGCCACCGTATTGTTTTTTCCAATCCCAAGCACGTTCTAAGAAACCTTCTCTACCAAGTTCTTCTTTAGTAACGCCTTCTTCACGCATTTTTTCAACGATTTTTGCTTCTGTTGCGATTGATGCGTGGTCAGTACCTGGCAACCAAAGTGTTGAAAAACCTTGCATTCTTTTAAAACGAATTAAAATGTCTTGCAAAGTGTTATCAAGCGCATGCCCCATGTGCAATTGGCCAGTAATGTTTGGTGGTGGAATTACAATTGTGTAAGGTTTTTTCTTTTCATCAACCTCAGCATGAAAATAATCCCCATCTAACCAGAATTTATAAGTGCGGTCTTCAACCTCACTTGGATTATATTGTTTTGCTAATTCTTTAGCCATAAAATAATACTTCCTTTAATTTAATTTACAGTTATATCTATAATAACATTATTAAACGTTTTTTTCAAGTATAAAAATGCAAAAAACATAAAAAAGCCAACTCAATTTTGAGTTGGCTTTTAATAATTTTACCACTTATCGTTTTCGTAAGGGTCGTATTTGGTTGTTTCAACTGGTTTTTCAGTTGGATTTGTTACTTCCTCTTCTGGCGAAGCAGTAACAATATCAATAGTTTCGTATTTTTCTAAATCAATTTTTTGTTTTTCAAACTTCATTACAAACACCTCTTATCGATTAAGCATTATAGTCAGCAGCTGATGCCCATGTATCAACATTCGCTTTCAAATCTGAATCCAATGATTCATAGTATTCAGTATCATTTTGACAAGCAGTTGCTAAGTATTTGATTGAACGTGTTGAAGCTGTTTCTGAATAAATAACAGATGTTACACCATCTTTTGTGAGTTTGATATAACCACGACCAACAAACACTCTGCCATAGTTCTTTTCTTTAATGTTTGTAAGAGAACCTGCAATTTGTGTGTCATTAAAATAATTATTATTTTCAAAAGATGTGAATGGCACAATTACTTTTGTTTCTGTTTCAAAAGTAAGTTCATCTGCAACTTTGTTTTCAGGAGCAATCAATGTACCCATTTCTACTTCATAACCATCTGCAATGAAACCAGCAATAGCATCTGGGTCAACATCTGTTACAAAACGGATACCTGTTCTATCACTAAGTCTTAATTGTGCGCCTTCAAGAGTTTCAACCTTTGTTGTAACTGTTGGAGCAACATAATCAAAGTCATATTCATATGTGATAGTTACATTATCAACTAATGCATATACAGGAGCAGTAGTCGAATAACTTGCACTCGCATAGAATTTAGTTGAGAAATAGTAATAATCATACATATCCTCAGTTATGCTTATTGTGTATGTTTTTGGAGTATATTCAATGCCACCTGTTGAAGCAAAAATACTGTATGTGTTACCTGATGGTGTATAAGAACCTGTGATTGATTGTGAAAAATCAACATTCTTAAAACCTACTGAAGAAGTAACATTCTTATCATAAGAAACGCTAATTGATATAGGTTTGAAATAAGGTTTGCTTGACCAATTATCAGGAAGTTTAAAATAACCTGATTGGTCAGATTTAACTTTAAGACCTAATTTCCAGTCTCCATCAATTTCAACATATTCTGCAGCGCCTGAAGGTACAACATTAAATGTTGCTGCGCTATCAACTCTTGAGCCTTCATCCATTGTATAAGTAACCACTGCTTTTTCAACTTCTGTTGTAAGTTCAATGTCGTCTTCAGGTACGATTACTTCGCCACCGTAGTAATAAGTTTCACCATCTGTGTAGCAATAGTGGTCTGCAGGAGTTGGAATCGTATATGTTTCACCAAATGGAACTTCTGCTACTTGCTCGCCATCGATTTTGACGATGTAAGATGATTTTGCAACGTCTGTTTCATAGTAAACATTATCAATGTATGTTTCGTAACCCGAACCTGATGAACCGCCAGTTACAAGAATAAGGTGTGTAACTTTGTTTGTGTCATTGTTAAAGTCTTCTACAGCGATAACTTTTGTTGTAGTAGTCTCGCCATACTTGTACATTGTTTTACCAACAAAGTTAATATTAGCCCATGATTTTGTTACTGTGCCTGTGCTAAATTTTGTGAAATACATTGTGCCGTCTGCAAATTGAACACCAATTGCTTCAAACTTTGAAGTGTTGCTTTGTGTTTTCATTGCATAAAAACCTACTGCTCCTACAATGTTTGCTTCTGGAAGAGCAATTTTTACATAGTTTTTATAGTTTGAAGATGAAACTACTTTACCGTTTTGGTCCCAAACGCCAGTTTTACCAATTGTACGGTAAGCGTAAGTGCCTTCATAAACATAAGTTTGTTGTCTCCAAGCATTTGAGTTTGTTGCTGTTAAACCAGCACCATCTTTTTCAAAATCTTGAAATACTTCTACTACTGGGTCTGCCGCGCTAACGATTACCATTGGAATTACTGAAAAAATCAACAATAATGATAACACAATTGAAAATAACTTTTTCATTAATTTATTCTCCTTTTTCAAAAAGCAAATTTATGTATATATCTACACACAAATTATTATACCACATTATAATTTAAAAATCAATTGCATTTTGACAACATTTTGATTGCATTTTGGGTTCAAATGTGATACAATAATAAAAAAGTAGTTTTTTAGGGGGTTTATATGAAAACAGGTTATATTTCTGATGACTTAATGGTTGTTTATCGTGTTCCTGATAAGTCTGACAAAGTGTCAGAAATAAATCATAAAAAAGCATGGTCTTCAAATAACTATACCATTTTTTATTGCAAAAAAGGTAAATGCTTTGTTCAAAACGGCGCTAATACTATAACCGTTTCAAACAATCAATTAGTTATTGTCGATGCTCACAATGCTTTTGGCTATCAATTCGAAAACGATGATTTCGAATGCATTTACATTCAAGTTGCTCCTACTTATTTTTCACACATTAAAGACGATAGAAACTTTTTACGAGCGTTTGAATATATTAAACCAAAAAATAGTTTAATTAAATGTACTGGTGAAAATCAGATTTTTAAATTTTTCTTTGAATCTTTGATAGAATGTTCAAAATTACACCTTGGTCAATCTCACATTTTCCCAAGAGTTTTTTCTATCATTTCTCAACTTGCGATTTACTTTGACAAAAACTTTCCTAATGACACAGTTACTTCAGACTCTGTTCCTATACAAATAATAAAATTTATAAACAGAAATTATCTTAACAACATTACTTATGACATTATTACAGAAAAGTTTTTTGTTTCAAAGCCAGTTATAAATAACATTTTAAAAAAATACACGGGTCATACTTTGAGAGAATATATCGAAATTCTTAGACTTAAAGATGCTAAAATCATGCTTAAAACTAAAGATGCTAAAAGAGTTGCTGAATTATGTGGATACAAAACTTATTCAACTTTTTTCAGAGCGTACAAAAGGTTTTATGGAATTAACCCGAGTGAAGATATAATAGAAAAATCAAGTAAAAATTGGCCACTTAAAAAGTAAAGGAGTTTAAAATTATGAATAATAGTATTGAAAGAGTTTTATTTGACGAACAACAAATTAGCGAAATGGTTAAAAAAATTGGCAAACAAATTTCTGATGATTTTAGAGATAGTGACAAACGCCTTTTGATAGTTTGTATTTTAAAGGGCTCACTTGTTTTTACTGCTGATTTAATCAGAGCAATAGACATTCCTTGCGAAATCGATTTTATGCAAGCATCTTCTTATGGTGATGGTGCGGTTTCAAGCGGCACTGTACACATTAGAGTTGATTTAAAGGTTGAAGATTTATCTAAATACAACATTGTTATTGTTGAAGATATTTTAGATACTGGCAACACTTTAAACAACCTTATTCACGTTTTGCAAGGCAAAGGTTGTGAAGATGTACGCCTTTGTGTTTTACTTAACAAACCAGACAGAAGAATCAAACCTGTTACTGTTCATTATGAAGGCGCAAAAATTCCTGATGAATTCGTTGTAGGCTACGGTCTTGATTATGATGATTTGTTCCGTAATCTCCCTTATGTTGGCATTTTAAAAAGAGAAGTTTACGAATAAAATATATTGAAATTAAAAACAATACATAGTATAATTAAATTACCAAAATTGAAAGGATGATTTTTATGTTATTTGGAATTATTTTAGCAGTTGTTTTAGTGATTATTATTCCTAATGTGCGCATTGTTCCACAAGCAACTCAATATGTTATTGAATTTTTAGGTAAATACAAAACAACTTGGGAAGCAGGTCTTCATGTTAAAATTCCACTTTTAGAAGTTGTTTCTAAAAAAATTACATTAAAAGAACAGGTGCTTGATTCTCCACCACAACCTGTTATTACAAAAGATAATGTTACAATGCAAATTGACACAGTTATCTATTTTAAAGTTTTTGATGCTAAACTTTATACTTACGGTGCAGTTAATCCAATTGCAGCGCTTGAAAACTTAGCAGCAACAACTCTTAGAAACATTGTTGGTGAATTAGAACTTGATGGTACTCTTACTTCAAGAGACAGAATCAACGGCGACATGACAAAAATTCTTGATGAAGCTACTGACGTTTGGGGCATTAAAGTTGTTCGTGTTGAACTTAAAAATATTTTGCCACCGAAAGAAATTCAAACTGCAATGGAAAAACAAATGAAGGCAGAGCGTGACAGACGTGAAACTTTGTTACAAGCAGAAGGTCATAAGGCCGCAGCAATCACTCGTGCTGAAGGTGATAAACAAGCTATGATATTGGCTGCCGAAGGTGAAAGAGACGCTCGTATTGCAAGAGCCGAAGGTGAAGCAAAAGCTGTTCTTCTTGCAAAACAAGCCGAAGCAGATGGTATTAAAGCGCTTATTGATGCAAACCCAACTGCTGCAATTCTTGAACTTAAAAAATATGATTCACTTGTTAAAATGGCAGATGGCAAAGCTGCTAAAATTATTGTTCCAACCGATGCAGTTGAAGCAGTTAAAAACAGCGTTACATTTGCAGAAACTGCTGGCATTGGCGATGTTACAAAATCTGCAAAAGAAGAGCCAAAACCAGAAGTTAAAGATGAATGTTGCGATAAATAATTAAAAAATAAAAAGGTTGTCTAGTTACTAGGCAACCTTTTTGTTTTAATTAAATTTAATTTCTTTATAAATTTCAGGGATAATTTTGTTTTCACATTCAAAATCTTCTGCTGTGAACTCATCAAACATTCCAACATGGAAAGGCACAGTAAACTTTGCAGCAACCTTTTTAGCAAAACGAGCCGCATCGGTTTTGTTCATATTGTTACCAAGCCCGTTAATTGGCAAAAACAAAGCATAAATATCATCTGGAATATCTTTAAAAATATCTTCGTTATAAAGTGTGTCACCAGTTATGTAATACTTTTTGTCGCCATCTTCAATAATCACACCAATTGCTTCAAAGTCAGAATGTTCTGCTTTAACTGATGAGAATTTAAGACCAAAATCTGACCATTCGGTGTGTGGTGGAAACTCAACATAATTATGATAATTTTTAAAACTCAACGCTTTTTTATAAGCACTGCGAGAGCCCAAAACCAAAATTGGTTTTTCTGTTTCTTTTCCTAAATAATGCACTAATGTTTCTTCATCGGTGTGGTCAATATGGTCGTGGGTTAAAATTATTGCATCTGGTGTAATTTTTAACAACGACTCATCAATTGGTTGACGGCGGTAGTTTCTTGGATTTACCTTAACAACACTGTTTGAAAGATAAGGGTCAACCAAAATTTTTGCGCCATTTTTTTCGATTAATAGTCCCGCTTGACCAATATAAGTAATTTTCATTTTTGTACTTCTCCGTTTATTGTTTTTTTAAAATTATACTACACTAATTTTTAATTTACAAGAATTATATTAAAAATACTTGTAAAAAGATTTATTTTATAATATAATTTTTCATATATTACTTTTTGGAGTTTAAAATGGCTGAAAAAGAATTAACACAAAAACAACTTATTGAAAGAAGTATCAACAAAAAATATAGAAAAGAAATTTGGAATCCTTTCATCAAAGCAGTTAAAGATTATGAATTAATACAAAGCGGCGACAAAATTGCCGTTTGCATTTCTGGTGGCAAAGATTCAATGATGCTTGGACTTTTGATGAAAATGTTGCAAAAATACAGCGAAGTGCCTTTTGAACTTGTCTTTTTGGTTATGGACCCTGGTTATGACAAGGTAGATTTAGAAAAGGTTAAAGAAAACGCACATCTTCTGGGGTTGTCTATTACTGTTTTCAACACAGACATTTTTGCAGTTGCAGAATCTGTTGGTGGTACACCTTGTTATTTATGTGCAAGAATGCGCAGAGGTCATCTTTACAACAAAGCAAAAGAACTCGGTTGCAATAAAATTGCGCTTGGTCACCATTTTTCTGATGTTATTGAAACTACTGTTATGGGTATGTTTTACAGCTCGCAACTTCAAGCAATGTTGCCAAAACTTCATTCAACAAATTTTCCTGGAATGGAGTTGATTCGTCCGCTTTACTGCGTTAATGAAGAGTCAATTGTTGCTTGGACAAGATATAACAATTTGCAATTCATTAACTGTGCTTGTACTGTTACTAAAAAGAATATTTCTTGTGAAGAAGCTTCTGGCTCAAAACGAAAAGAAATTAAAGACTTGATTAACTCACTGAAAAAAGATAACCCGCTTATTGAAAAGAGTATTTTCAATTCAATTCACAATGTTAAGCTTGACACATTTGTGAATTTTACACAAGGTGGAGTTAACCATTCATTTTTAGAAAAATTTAACTTAGAAAACGACGAAATTTATGATTGATTTTTTTGAAAAAGTGTTATAGAATATAAATACTAAATGCAAAAGGAATGTTAAATTAATGACAACAAAGTTATGTAATTTTTGTGGAAAAGAAATTCCTGAAAACGCAAAAATCTGCCCTTATTGTAACAAAGCGCTGGCAGACAAAGTTTTTACTTATATGAACAATAAAACTAATTCAGGATTTGACGTTTCTAAATTTACAAAAGAAGAACAAAACACAGCTGACAACTATTTTAATACTAATATTTATAGTTTTTCAGAAAGTGCAATTGAAAAGAAGTTTGAAAGAAAACCTATTGCTTATGAAGAAGCAAGACCGGTTGTTAATGAAGAATATTTTGAAAAGCAAGAACCAGTTAGACGCATGCCAAGAAAAAGAAGAAAACAAAAAAATCTTTTAATTCCTGTTGGTGGTGTTTTAATTGCTATTGTTTTGATTATTGTTATTATCTCTGCAATTGCTTCTGGTGGCAAAACGCAAGAACCAGAGCAAACAACAACCACAACAAACGCTACTACTACAACACAAGCAACCACTACAACAACTGAAGTTACAACAACCACAACTCAGGTGTTTAACACAGCACACAGTGTTGACTTAGATGGTTATGTTGGTGTTAGTTTTTCAGGTGTTTCTGACCACTTTGGCGAAGAGGTTGCAGACCCAACTGTTGATGAATTTTATGGTGGCAATGTTTATCATTATGATGGTATGACAATTACAACAAGTAGCAACGGCAATATTGTTTCAATGGATGTTGATTATACTAAAGTTCAAAATAAAGATACTTATTATTATCAAGATATTAACTATTATTCAGTTTATGATCATGTTGTTGGAGAACTTGGTCAACCTGATGAAGATTTAATGGCAGACCCAACCGAACCATGCATTAAATACGTTCTTGATATTGGCTCAAATTTGGTTATTCAATTCAAATTTGATGACAACAAAAAAGTTTCAAGCTTTAGTATGTATTACGCAGACTAAAATTAACTTGGGCTTAAAGTGGTTCATTATTTTGTGCCACTTTAATATACTTGGAGGGTTATCGAAGTGGCGCAAAACCACGAACGCTGCCAGTGGCAGATTAAGCGAGTGGTTTTGTGGTGCAGTGGTCAAAATTTGCCGAACGAATGTGAGAAAAGCAAATTTTGGGTACCACAAAGGGACATAACGGGGCTGCCCGTTGTCGTTTCATAGCAAGTTAATTTGTAAATGCAAATTAATATATTTGGAGGGTTACCGAAGTGGTCATAACGGGGCTGACTCGAAACATAGTCGGGTTTATCACGACTGTATCTCCGTAAACCCTTTATTTATCGGCGTTTACGCCACGTGCATTTGCACTTTTAGAATTCTGCATCTCGCAGTTTTCTCGCAATTTAGGTATCAGGCTTTGCCTTTACAATTTTATATGGAGACGTATCGAAGTGGTCATAACGGGGCTGACTCGAAATCAGTTAGGGAGCAATCCCCCGCGAGTTCGAATCTCG
>JAZRPW010000055.1:0-21540 GCA_045649405.1 Acutalibacteraceae bacterium | reverse complement strand
ACAAAACCTCCTTATTTCAGTTAACGGGAATAGGAGGTTTTTTGTTTTATGGAATTTAGTAAAAAAACAAAGGCATTGACTACCATTGCAATTTTGACTGCGCTGTCGGTTGTGTTCTCTTTATTCTTTACATTTAGAGTTGGCACATTTTTAAAATTTTCGCCAGTGTTCATTGCAGTTGCACTTGCTGCAAAAACTTATGGGGTTACCGGTGGCGTGTTGGTTGCAGTGATGTCTGACTTTATTCAGTATTTGATGTTCCCTTCTAACGGCTTTAGCGTTGGCATTTTTATTTCGAATGTTCTTTTAGGTCTTGTTTATGGGATTTTTCTGCACAACGACATTAACTTTAAAAAGATTTTGTCTGCAACTTTAATTTCGCAAACAGTTTGCACTGTTTTAATTCCAACGCTATTTTGGGTTTATATTGAAAAGTGGTACCCAACAATCGAGTCAATAATCTATTGGCGTATTTTACAAGCGTTAATTATGTTTGTTTTAATGATTATTGTTTTCTACCTTATATTTATTAAAAGTTCATTTTTGAAAAAACTTGGGTTTTAAAAAAGCAAAACCGCATCTTTTAAAGATGCGGTTTTTATAATTTTATTCTTTTTACTGCTATGTTTGAAATTATGCCTATTAAAGCGCCAGTAACAACACCTGTTATTACAAGCACAGGCAAATAAGACAAAATTGCAAAACTTGATAGCATAAAACAAGCACATAGCACTTGACCAATATTAAAGAAAACTGAACCTAAAATTGAAACTGTAATTAATTTTAATTTATTTTTTAACAACAGCATTACGCAAAAACTTAACAGCCCACCACACAAACTATATACCAAATAGACAGGGCCGCCAAAACTTAAGCCACAAATTAAAATTTTAAACAGACAAATTGCAAATGAATCTAAAAGTGGCAGTTTGAAAAGAGCAAACAAAACAACAATATTTGCAAGTCCAATTTTGACACCATAAACGGAAGTGCCAAACGGAATTAACTTTTCAACAAAATTTAGCACAATTGCAGTTGCAACAAGCAACCCACAAATTGCAATTTTTTTTGCGTTAAATTTCATTTTAGAATGGGCTTTCCTCAATGCTGTTATCTTCAACAATTTCTACAACAACATCATTTGGCAAGCAAACAATTGATTCGCCAACCTTTGAAATTCTTCCCTTTTTAACACAAACCTTGTCGTCACAGGTTGCACTTTCAACATAGGCATAACCATGTTTAACAAGCACAACGTTTTTTCCGCCGTTTTCACTTTCAACAACTAATTTTTGTGTTACTTCGTTGTCCAAAAACATTTCTTTAATTACTTCACCTTGTTGTGAAACTTTTACAATGAATCCTTCGTGGCTAAATGTATTCATTAGAAAAATACCTGCAATTGCTGTAATCAAAATTACCATTACAACAATAACATCTACGGCTGTTAATCTTCTACTTTTTTTCAATTTTTTATTCCTCGTTTTCTAAATATTTTTTAAAACCGTTTGAAAAATATTGCTCATTATTTGAATCAACAACAACTGCTTCACAATTTTCAAGCGAGTTTACAAGTTTTATTCCCTCATTAGAATTCATTATAAACAACGCTGTTGAAAGTGCATCTGCCAAGGCAGGATTGCTTGAAATTATTGTTGCCGATTTATTATTATCTGCAGGATAACCAGATTTAGTATTAATTATGTGATTAAACCTTTTGCCGTCAATCTCATAAAACCTTTCATAGTCCCCTGATGTTACTACACTTTGGTTTGAAACACCGACAGTGCAAAGGTTTTTAGAAGTTTTTTGCGGATTTGCAATGCCAACCGTGAATTTTTTATTGTTTGGTTTTGTGCCAATAGCAACAACATTTCCACCAAGGTTAATTATGCCATTTTCAAAGCTAATGCTTTTTGCAAAGTCTTTTAACTTTTTGCCAACAAAACCTTTTGCCACTGCGCCAACATCAATTTTGCACTGTTTTGATTTTAAAAAGACAGTGCTTTTTTCATTGTTTATAACCAAATTATCAATTGATATTGTTGACTTATAATCGGTCAAGTTTTTGGCTTGTGGAATTTTGCCGTTGTCGAGTGAGGTTTTCCAAAGACTAATAAGTGAACCGGCACAGACATTAACCATTCCATCTGTTAATTCATAAACATCAACCGAAAATTCAAGAAGTTCTATAATTTCACTATTAACCTTTACTGGTTTTACACCTGCGTTATCATTAATTGTTTTGATATTATTCATTTTATCATAATTATTGTAAATATCAAACATTTTATGATAATTTTCTAAAAAACTTTTGATTTTGCCGTTAACTTCATCAAACTCTTGCTGGGATTTAAAGTAACCAGAAACGGTTGTAAATGTGTCAAAATAGTCAAGAAAAGTTGAACTATAATTCTTGACACCACCTTCACAAGAACAAAGAAGACTAAACAAAACCAACGCCAAAACAAAACTGACAATTCTTTTAATCATCTTGTTTTATTATAACCTTTGAAGGACATTTGCCTGCGCAAACGCCACAAGAGTTGCATTTATCATAATCAATTTTTGCAATGTTGTTTTCAAGCGAAATTGCACCTGTTGGACACATTTTAACACAAATGCCACAACCAATACAACCTGCTTTACACATATCTTTAACTACTTTACCCTTTTCTTGTGAGAAACATTGAACAACATATTTTGATTCATAAGGCACAAGTTCAATAAGATTATTAGGGCAAGCGTCAACACACATTCCACACGCTTTGCAGTTTTCTTTTAGAATGAATGCTCTACCATTTACAAACTTAATTGCATCAAACTTGCAAGCGTTTGCACAAGTGCCAAGACCAACGCAACCATAAGCACAAGCTTTTGCACCACGACCAGGGGCTACTGTTACTCTTGAGCAGTCAAGCGCACCGTAGTAGTTATAGATAAACTCTGATTTATCACAAGTTCCCATACATTTTACAACGGCAACTTTTTTAACGATTTTTTCAGATTTTACACCCAAAATTTCAGAAATTTGTTCAGCGCAAGCGTTGCCACCAACAGGGCAAGCGTTTGATTTTGCTTCGCCAAGTACTATCTTTTTAGCCAAGTCATCACAACTTGCATAACCACAGCCACCACAGTTGTTGCCTGGCAAACATTCTCTAACATCTAGTTCTTTTTGGTCAACCTCAACATGGAATGCTTTTTCAGAAAAACCTAAGAAAAGACCAATGAAAAGACCAATTCCAGCGATTACCAAAGCTGATATAACAATAAACATAACATTCATAATTATACCCCCTTTAAATTAAACCTTGAAAACCAAAGAAAGCCATTGCCATTAAACCTGCAGTGATAAGTGTAATAGGCATTCCTTTGAAGGTGTCCGGAATATCATTAAATGCGATTTTTTCACGAATTCCCGCCATAATAACAATTGCAACTGCAAAACCAATTGCAGTACCAAAACCGGTTAAAACGCTCATTAAAATGGTTGCAAGGGTTGAAAATTCGCCGTTGTTGAAGTTTGTTACGTTGTTTAAAGCAACACCCAAAACTGCACAGTTTGTTGTAATGAGTGGCAAATAAACGCCAAGTGCAGTGTAAAGCGGTGGAATTGCTTTTTTCAAGAACATTTCAACAAATTGAACAAGTGCCGCAATGATTACAATGAAGGCAATTGTTTCTAAGAATTCTAAGCCAAGTGGGCTTAAAATAAATGTATAAACAAGTGAAGACAAAAGTGAAGCAATGGTAATTACGAAAATTACTGCGCCACCCATACCTGCTGCAGTTTTTGTTGATTTTGAAACACCCAAGAATGGACAAAGTCCCAAAAACTGTGACAACACAACATTGTTAACAAAGGTGGTTGTGATTAAAGTTACAAAAATGGTTTGTAAAATTTCCATTAATCATTACCTCCTTCTTGTTTGTTTTGTTCAGCTTGGCGTTTTAACTCTTCTGCTTTTTTGAGTTTTTCAGCACGCTCAATATCATCATGCATTTTTTTATCTGCTTTAATCAATTTATGGTTAAAGCAAGCTTCTTTACCAAAACAATTTGCACAGTTACTGTGACAAGCCAATTTTTCAACATCAACATTTGTTGCAGATGGTGCTTTAAATTTGTTTTGCAAAGCAGTAAG
The DNA here is from genome assembly GCA_045649405.1 of Acutalibacteraceae bacterium. Classification (GTDB taxonomy): domain Bacteria; phylum Bacillota; class Clostridia; order Oscillospirales; family Acutalibacteraceae; genus RUG11462. The sequence goes on along the minus strand of JAZRPW010000055.1, from coordinate 17,393 downwards.
CACTGCCAAAACAAAGAATGCACCAGGTGCCAAAACAAAAATTGAAATGTGGTATTTTTCAGGAATAAACTGAAACCCGAAAATTGCACCAGAACCTAAAATTTCTCTAACTGAACCGATTATTGTTAAAGCGGCAGTAAAACCAAGACCCATACCAACGCCATCAAAAATTGAAGGGATTACTGGATTTTTTGAAGCATATGATTCTGCACGGCCCAAAATAATACAGTTAACAACGATAAGCGGAATGAATACGCCAAGAGATTTATCAAGCGCTGGCACATAAGCTTTCAAAAGCAATTGCACCATTGTTACAAAAGAAGCAACAATTACGATAAACGCTGGCATTCTTACGCCATTTGGAATTACCTTTCTAAGTGCCGAAATCATAAGGTTTGACATTATCAAAACGGCAGTTGTTGAAAGACCCATACCAAAACCGTTAAAGGCAGAACTTGTTACAGCCAAAGTTGGACACATACCAAGCATTAAAACAAAGGTTGGGTTTTCTTTAATAAGACCATTATAAAGTCTTTCAAAAATTGCTTTCATTTAAAAACCCTCCTTTAAATTTTCTTCGTAATATTTGAAGGCGGCATTAACTGCATTTTTTACACCTTTGGTTGAGAATGTTGCGCCTGAAATTGCGTCAACCTTTGAATCAACCTCGCCAGATTTCACACCACTAAATTGTGAAGTGAAAAATTCTTCTTTTACCTTTGCACCAAGACCAGGTGTTTCATTAGAAGCGTCTAAAACTGAAATTCCAGTAACCACGCCTTCTAAATCCATACCAACGGCAATTTTAATATCGCCACCGTAACCTTTGCAAGCAGTTGTCATTACAAAGCCGACTGTTTCATCACCTGAAACTGCTTTTGAAACTGCGCTTACTTTTGCACCGTTTTCATCTTTATATTCAACTAATTCTAATTCTTCAAAATTGTCTGCTTTTGAGAAAACTGCACTGTAAGCTTCAGCAGTTGCTTTTTGCTCTGCTTGTTCAATTGGCTCTTTTGTGATTGAGTAAACAAAAGCCAAAGCAGTACCAGCAACTAAAGTAATGAGGGTTAATATAATTGCATTTTTAATTATGTTTTTCATGCAGTCTTACCCCCTCTTTTATAACCAAATGCTCTTGGCACTGTATATTTTTCAATGAGTGGAGTAATCATATTACCAATAATAATTGAGTAAGAAACGCCTTCAACGTTAGGGCTCACAACACGAATAAGAACGGTCATAAAACCTAAAATGAATGCATAAATAACTTTGCCAACCGGGGTTATTGGGCAGGTTACATAGTCGGTTGCCATAAAGAATGCACCTACTAACAAACCACCACCACAAACTTGAGTTACAATGTAGTCTGCAGACAAAACATCTGCATTGCCAGTAATAAGTTGAATAAGCATAAAGCCGATTGTTGCGGTGCCTATGTAGATGAGCGGAATTTTTACATCAATAATTCGTTTTACTGTCATATACAAGCCACCAAGAAGTACTGCGATTGTGCTTGCCTCACCAATACAACCTGAATGGGTGTTAAACACCATATTAAACCAGTCGGTTGGTTTGCCAGACTTTAACAAGCCCATTGGTGTTGCAGATGACACTGTATCTGCCATTTCAAAGAAATGGTTAATGGTAGTTGGGAATGTTGTCATTACACCTGCAAATGAGATAAGCAAGAAGCATCTAGCAGCAAGTGCAGGGTTCATAAAGTTTTGGCCAAGGCCACCAAAAAGTTGTTTTACAATTATAATTGCGAAAACACCACCAACAACTGGAACCCAAAGAGGAACTGTTGAAGGAAGGTTTACTGCTAAGATAAGACCGGTTACAACCGCTGACAAGTCACCAACTGTTGTGCGTTGTTTTGAAAATTTAACAAATGGTGGGCGCATTAATTTTTGGTAAAGGTATTCTGACAAAACGCAAGAAAGAACGCTAACCAAAATTACGTATAAAGCACGAATTCCAAATGTGTAAACACCAGCAGCAAGTGGGAACAAAAGTGCAATGCAAACATCAAGCATAATGCTTGTTGTTGTATGTTTTTCTCTAACGTGTGGTGAAACACTGACATTTATGTTTTTAAGCATTATTCATTCCCCTTTCCTAACCGTTTTTCTTTCTTTTTGCAATTACTTTTCGTTTTGCAAATTTAAAACTTTGTGTTAATGGACGTTTTGCTGGGCAAACATAAGAACAAGAGCCACATTCAATACATTCCATTCCGTAAAGTTTTTCAAATTCTTCGTACTGCTCATTGTCAGATGCTGCCATAAGCATTTGTGGAACAAGGCGTTGTGGGCAAGCGCCTAAACATCTGCCACAATGAATGCAGTTTGATGGATTAACCTTTGCAACATCATCTTTTGTAAATGCCAAAACTGATGAAGATGTTTTGGTAACTGGAAAATCCATTGAGAAAAGTGCAGTACCCATCATTGGGCCGCCAGAAACAACCTTTTCAGGATTACAGTTAAATCCACCAAAGGCTTCTAACAACTCGCCGTGGTTTGTGCCGATACTTACAAGCAAATTGCAAGGTGTTGTTACGGCATCACCGGTGATTGTCATTACCCTTTTGATAAGTGGAATGTTTTTTGAAACTGCTTCATAAATTGCAATTGCTGATGCAGCGTTGACTACAACACATTGGGCATCTGCAGGAAGCATTTTTGAATTAATTTCTCTATTTGTGATTGCTTTTACAAGTGAACGCTCGCCGCCTTGTGGGTATTTCGCTTTAAGAAGCATTGGTTGCACTTTTTCGGTTGTGCAAACTGACAAAAGTTTTTCATAAGCATCCATCTTATTATCTTCAATACCGATAACGCATTTTGCGTTTTTGAAAAGACGAAGCATAATTTCGCAACCTTTAACAAGGTCTTCAGGACGTTCAAGCATTAATCTATGGTCAGATGTCAAAAATGGCTCGCACTCTGCAGCGTTAATGATGAGATGGTCAATTTTGTCTGGCTCTTTTGGTAACAACTTGACATAAGTTGGGAAACCTGCGCCACCAAGACCAACAACGCCTGCGTATTTTACCTTTTCAACAATTTCTTCGTTTGAAAGTGTTGTGTAATCTGTATCACTACCAAAACCTTCTACCGTTTCAAAAAGGCCATCATTTTCAATGATGATACTTTCACAAGTTTCACCTGTCATTGAGTGAACAGGTTTAATGTCTTTAACCTTGCCAGAAACTGCAGAAAAAATGTTTGATGAAATAAAACCAACACCTTCTGCAATCATTTGACCAACCTTAATTGACTGGCCAACTTCTACAATTGGTTTTGCAGGAGCACCAATGTGTTGTGAGATAGGATAGGTTGCGTCACCCTTGATAACAAGTTCTTTAATTGGCACATCTTTTGAGAAATGTTTGTTGCCGTTTGGGTGCACACCTCTTTTAAAAGTTCTTATTTTCATGTTAAACTCTCCATTTTCATTAACAATTATGTTAATTATAACATAAAAAGTATTAAAAATCAAACAACTTTTTATGGAAAAGCATCAAAAAAGCAGAACTTTTTTTAGAAAGTTCTGCTTTTTGTGCATGTTAAGTAAATTATTTGAGTATTTTGGCTCAATTCTTTAATTTTTTCTGACACACTTTTGAAGATTTCATCATCTAAATGAACAAAAGTATCATCTAAAATTATAAAGCTTTTTTCATTTTCAAAAAGTGATTCAACAAGACTTAGTCTAAGGGCGATTTCAACAAGCGCTTTTGTACCTGTTGAGAATGATTCAAGTTCACGTGACATTCCCGATTCTCTAACTGAAACATCCAAATCACTTGACATTAAAACATCAGAAATTCTGCCAGATGACAAAAAGTCAATTGTTTTTGAAAACTCTTTTTCAATTTTGTATTTGTATTTGCTTGAAAGGTTTTCTTTTGCTTTTGTCAAAATTTCAATACCCGCATTAATTGCGTTGTAATTTTCAACTGCAAGGTTGTACTCATTCATTGCAATTTCAAGGTTGTATTCAACATCTGCCAAAGAATCAACTGCAAGTTCAAGTCTGTCAATTTCACTTGAAATTCTCAAAACATCTGCCGAAGTTTCATCAAGAGTTTGGGTTAATTTGTTCTCTGTGACCTTTAATTCTTCGGTGTCAAGTTTTGGCATATTTTCCCCTGCTTGACCTAAGTTTTCTTGCTCGTAATACTCAGCCGCTTTGGTAGTTGCTTCATTATAATTTTTGTTAGCAATGTTAAATTCCAACAAGTCGCTACGCAAAGCACTAATCACGCTTGAATAATCATCACTCATTTCAAGTAAAAATTGTGATAATGTTTTTTCGAGCGCTTCTAAACTATCATTCAAATTTTGCTCTTTTTTGCTTTCTGCTGATTTCTTTTTAGATTTCAAACACAAGTCAACAACCAAGTTTAAAACAGCAACTGCCACTGCAATTGGAAGCAAAACAAGTTTGAAATTAAGCACAAAACCTAAAACTGCAAGCACAACTGCAACTGCATAAACAATAATGTTAATAATTGCGTTTGAGCCACTGTTAGATTTATTTTGCATTTCTGTTTTTGCAATTTGCACATTTTCAAAACATTTTTCAATGTTAGAAACATCATCATCATTTGGCACTTTTCCGCCATATTTTTGCTCTAGTGCAATCTTTTGAGTTTTGGCAGTTTCAGCAGTTTGACAAAGCGAAGCATAATGCTTTTGTTTTTCTTTCACAACATCAAAAGAAGAGTTTTGAGTAATGGCTTCTCTAACCTTTTTAAGTTCAGTTTCTGCCATTTCTTTCTTTTGTTTAAGGCGTGATAATTTTTGGGACAAATCATCAATTTGCTCTTTTGCACCAAGTGCTTTTTCGCATTTTTGTTTAAGTTCAATTATCTCTCTTTTTTTATCATAAACAATACCACGATTACCTGTTGTTGCATACTGTCTTAAACGCTTAACCAAAACTGAATGTGCAGTTTCAAAATCACTCAAATCATCAGTATTATCAACAAGACCTGACAAACGAGATGAAACTGAAATTGGCATTTTATCGCTTTTTAATGTGCTGTCAACAAAGACACTTCGCTCAAAGCCTTTGACATCAACCAAAAACAATTCTTCGCCAATGTTTTCAGAAAATTCATCGGTAACTTTGCCTGTTTTAAGGTCAAAAACCACGCAGGTATCAGCCGAAGATTTTGCGCCAAAAGTACGCTCAATTCTAAATTCACCTTTATCAGTTGAAAATTCCAAACTGCCACCAAAAGCGCCACCCTGCCAAGGGGTGAATTTTGCTCGGTCGTTCTCATTTAAATCTTTGCTACGAGTGGTTGAAAGACCGTAAAACATTGCTTTGATAAAGGCACAAAGTGTTGATTTACCAAAGCCGTTATTCTCATTAATTACTGTTAAATTCTCGCTAAAATCTAATGAATAATCACTTAATTTTCCGAAGTTGTTAATATAAAGTTTGTTAATTTTCATATCTTCAAATCCTCCGAATTAAGCGCACTCATTACTGCAGAAATTGCCTTTTGTTTAATTGTTTCTTCCAACTCTTCATCTGCAATCAAGCGCATAAACTCGCCTTTTAATGAGATGTCATTTTTATAACTTTCGAAGTCATAAAAAACAGTTGTTTCGTTTTTCAAATTAAAACAGAAAAATGCGTCATCAAAACTTGATTTGATTAATTGTTCTTCAACTTCATCTTCATGTGTTTTGCCACAAAGGACAACTCTAACCAAGTTTTGCGCATCAATGTCTTTGGTTTGCTCTTTGATTTTTTCAATTATTTCTACTGTTGAATTTAAATCAGTAACATCAATTTGAAATTCAAAAATAACCCTTGAAGACATTGGCACGAATTCTTCTGTTTTTTCATCAGTATCAAGCACATAAAAACCTTTTTGACCGCATTCATCAAAGCCCCTGCCATCTAAACAACCCGCATATCTATACTTTGCTCTGTCATCAATCACGCCTTCACTTGATTTGTGAATATGACCGAGAGCTAAATAATCAATACCTCTGTTTTGCAAGAGTTTTGGGTTAATGTAAAACTCGTCAGATGAATTACCAAGTGTGCCGTGCATTACAGCAATGTTGTAATTTTCTTTATCAAAATTGATTTTTAAAAAATTGTCTTGTTCAAGACCAATTGTACCAATTGAAACATTATCATAATCAAAACGGTTAAAGCCATTATCAACCTGTTTAAAATTTTCTGGAACATCAAGTGAAAACTCAATTTTATCATCGTGGTTGCCTTTTTGATAGATAAAATCAACACCGCTTGCGGCTGCAATTTTTTCAAAAAGGAATTTTTCTGTTGATTTTAAAGTTTTGTTTGAGTCAAACAAATCACCTGCAATGATAACAACCGTCACACCGTTTTGCACTGCATAATCAACAACCTTGCCGAATGATAACAAGATTTCAGATTTTCTTAGTTTTGCCTTTTCAATAGACAAATGACTGTTCAATTTTGAATCTAAATGGACATCTGCCAAATGAATAATTTTCATATTTGCTCCTTAACGTTAGAATATATTGTTCCACGTTTTTTCTCTGTTTTAAATATTTCAAACAACTTTGAAACCGTTACAAATTCAAACCCATCATCTAAAAGAGCTGGTATTATTTCATCAAGCGCGTAAGCTGTTTTAATATTATGCGCCGAATCATGAAGCAAGATAATACCACCATCTTTAGTTGTTTCAATAACGCCCTTTGCAGTTTCTTGTGAATTAACATTAGGGTCCCAATCATTCGGACAATGACCACAAATAAATGTATGGTCAATAACTTCGTGCATTAACTCGTTAACGTCAATAAATGGAGGGCGAAAATAAGTAGGTTTTTTACCAATGTATTTTTCAATTAAATCATCAGTTTTCTTGATTTCATCTAAAATTTCTTCTTTTGAAATTTTGTCCATATGCAAATGATTTTGCGAATGATTTTCAATTTCACAACCCATATCATACGCTTGTTTCATAACAGACGCAGTTTCATCTGTTATATGCATACCATTAACAAAAAAAGTTGCAGTTATATTATACTTTTTTACTCTTTCTAAAACTGCAGGTGTTGCAACTAAATTCGGTCCATCATCAAATGTTAAAGCAATGTATTTCCCCATTTTTACTCCCCTTTTGTTAAACTCGTTTTAAGATAATAAATTGGAAATCCAAGAGACGAAAACTTTTCTTCATACTCGGTCATAATGTTGCCTTCAATGTCTGATTTGTGCAAATCAAGTGAGATGTTATTTATGTAAAAACCATTGTCAGTAAAACTTTTTAATGAATATTCAAAGAAATGAATGTTGTCAGTTTTTTGATAAATATAAGCGCCTGGCTTTAAAAGTTTTTTGTAAATTTCCAAGTAGCCTTTATGGGTCAAGCGATGGCTTTCATAACGATTTTTTGGATATGGACAAGAGAAATTGAGATACAAAGTTTCAATTGATTGCTCTTTTAAAAATCTTGGCAAATACTCTGCGCCACAGCACAAAAACTTTATGTTTTCAAGCCCCATTTCTTTTGCAGTTTCTGCAGCAGAAATCAACACATTGTCAACCTTTTCAACAGCAATGATATTAATGTTTGGGTTTTGTTTTGCAAGTGTACAAGCAAATCTGCCTTTGCCACAACCAATTTCTAAAACAACTGGATTCTGGTTGCCAAAAAGTTCGCTGTAATCAAAAAGTTTGTCTGCTTGTAATGTTCGCAAATCTCTATTTTCTTCATCATTTAAATCAAGAAAAAATCCCTCGCATTTTTCAATTCTTGAGTCTAAATTTCTTTTTCTTCTCATTCGCATTTTTATCACCTTTTTTGATTATATCATATACTGTTTAATTTAACAATATTTTTATTGCATTATTTTTGATGTTGTGGTATTCTTTATATAGTAAAATAACCTAATTTTAGGAGTGATATTTAATGAAAAACTTTGATATGAAAATACTTGCGAACCCTCGCATTTTTGAGCAAAACACAGTTGAGCCACACACAAATTTGCGTAGTGACAAACCTTATTGTTTTGAAGGCGAAAATCCAACTGCGGTTTATTTGAATGGCAATTGGAAATTCAATTACTCTGAAAGACAAGATGATTTTAAAGGTTTTGAAAGTCCTGAATTCGATGTTTCAAATTGGGATTTCATTGCAGTTCCTTCAGAAATTGAACTTCAAACTGACAAGCGTGACCCTTATTACATTAATGCTGGCTTTACCTTTAATGGTACAGAAAAATTAGAGCAACCTGACATTCCAAAAAACATTCCAACCGGCTATTACGTTTTGGATTTTGAGTTGCCTGCAAACTTTAAAAAGAGTGATCGAAAGGTTATTTGTTTCCAAGGTGTTGAAACTGCGTTTGCTGTATTTATGAACGGCGAATATGTTGGTTACAGCGAAGATTCTTTCACACCTGCTGAATTTGATTTGACCGATTTTGTTAAAGTAGGCACAAACCGTCTTGCAGTTAAAGTTTTTAGATATTCAACTGCAACTTGGCTTGAAGACCAAGATTTTTGGAGAATGTTCGGTATTTTTAGAGATGTTGTTTTGTACAGAACAAACAAGGTTTATTTACAAGACTTCCATTTGAAATATAAGGTTTCTGATGACTTTAAAAATGTTAAATGTGACTTGTTTGTATCGGTTGAAAACACAACTGCTGCAAAGGTTGATTACACATTAAAAGCAAAACTTTCTGATGTATTTTCTGAAACGATTACAATTGAAGTTCCTGCAAATTCAACACAAAGTGTTTGCTTGCCATTTGAAATTGAAAACGCAACCTTGTGGAGTTGTGAACACCCTTATCTTTACACACTCACAATCAACGATAAATATGAAACCCTTTCTTATGATGTTGGTTTTAAAGATATTAAGGTTGACGGTTTGAAAGTTCTTGTTAATGGCGAAGTTTTGAAAATTCGTGGTGTTAACCGTCACGAATTTGCTGCAGAAACCGGCAGAACTATTACTCGTGAGCAAATGGAGCAAGATGTTATTAACATTAAAGCAAACAATATGAATGCCGTTAGAACATCACACTACCCTAACCACCCTTACTTCTATGAACTTTGCGACAAGTTTGGTCTTTATGTAATGGACGAAACTAACCTTGAAACACACGGTAGCTGGAATTATTCTGGTCAGTTCCAAGAAAACACAGTTCCTGGCGACTGGGACTACTGGACAGGTGCAGTTGTGCGCAGAGCAGAAAATATGGTTATGCGTGACAAAAACCACGCTTGTGTTTTCTCTTGGTCTTTGGGCAACGAATCTTATGACGGCGAAAACTTCAAGAAAATGCGTCAAAAAATTGATGAAATTGACGGCTCTTTACCAGTTCATTATGAGGGTATTTGCCACGGCAAACGCGACAACACAGGTGTTTCTGATTTTAAATCAATGATGTATTCTAACCCTGACAATTTGGCAAAACAACTTGAAAATGGCGACTACACACAACCTTATTTAATTGTTGAGTTTGCACATTGTATGGGCAACTCAATGGGTGACATGTTTAAATATTTGGCTCTTGAAAAACACGAAGGTTATTTGGGTGCGTTTATTTGGGATTACATTGACCAAGGTATTTATAAAACAGATGTAAACGGCAAGAAATATATTGCTTATGGTGGTCAGTTTGACAACCTTGGCGAAACTTCATTCTGTGGTAATGGTATTGTAAATGCAGACAGAACAAACTCACCTGAAATGCAAGAAGTTAAAAAATGTTATTGCTTTGCTGATATTAATGTTTTTGAAGAAAAGGTTGAAATTAAAAACAATTACTTGTTTACAAACCTTGATGCTTTTGATTTCAAACTCACATTCTTGCAAGATGGAAAGGTTGTTTCAACTTCTAACTTTAATGTTAGCGCAATGCCAAAAGAAACTGCAACTTATGAATACAAATTACCTGAACTTTCTGGCGAAATTGCAGTTATTGCAAGTATGCATTTAAAACAAGACACCGCTTATGCTCAAAAGGATTTTGAACTTGGTTTTGGTCAATTTAGCATCACAAAGGTAGCACCTGAAGTTAAAAAGTGTGATGGCGCACTCGAGCTTATTGACAACCGCGGTCCAATTTACAGCGTTAAAGGTAAAGATTTTATTGTTTCATTCTCAAACAAATGTGGCAGTATGATTTCTTACAAATACAAAGGCAAAGAAATGCTTCACGAACCAGTTAAAATTAATTTCTGGCGTGCAGTTACTGACAATGACAGAGGTAATGAAACAGACTATAAATGTGCAGCGTGGAAAGGTGTTAGCACAACAACTCGTTATACTGAGTTTAAATTAGAAGAGGTTGAAGATGGTGCTAAATTCACCTGCAAATACAAACCTTTCTTTGATAAAGAGATTTTTGCAACAGTTAGAACAACTGTTTTCTCGAATGGTAGTTTAAAAATTGATTATGATTATCAAGGAATTGAAGGTATGCCTAAATTCCCTTGCGCAGGTCTTATGATTTCGCTTAAAAAAGAATTCGGCAGACTTTGTTGGTATGGTTTAGGCCCTGAACACACATACATTGATAAATTTAGCGGTGGTAAACTTGGCATTTATCAAATTGACGTTGAAAACCAAATGCCAAAATATTTGCGACCACAAGAATATGGCAACAGACACCAAACCCGTTGGATGAAAGTTACTAATACTGACGGTGTTGGCTTAGAGTTTAAAGCCGAAAACACACTTGATATGTCGGCAATTAGTTACACACCTGACGAACTCGAAACTGCAATTACACCTACCTATTTGCCAGATGTTTATTGCACAAGAGTGTTTGTTAACGGATTTATGCAGGGTGTTGGCGGCGACAACTCTTGGGGTGCACCGGTACACAAAGAGTTCACACACGATTCAAAAGACCCAGTTAAATTCTCATTCACAATCAACCCAATTGTATAACAAAAAACGCACACCAAACGGTGTGCGTTTTTAAATTTAACCTAATAAAACATCGCTTAAAAGCATAATACAAAAACCAACTAGCAGTGCAAACGTAGCACCTTTTTCGTGGCCATGCGCATGAGTTTCTGGTATCATTTCATCACTAATTACATAAAGCATTGTGCCACCTGCAAACGAGAGTGCAAAAGGCAAAATAACAGATGAAACTGCTACTGCGAAATATCCTAGCAAAGTACCAACAACTTCAATCAAACCGGTTATTAAAGCACAAACAAAGGTTTTGCGTGGTGTAACCCCTGCTGCTAACATCGGTGCGATAATAACCATACCTTCAGGCACATTTTGCAAAGCAATACCACCTGCAATAAGAAGCGCTTGAGTTGTGTTTTCAGTACCAAAACCAACACCCGCCGCAATGCCTTCTGGTAAATTGTGAATTGCAATTGCAGTTACAAAAAGCAAAACTTTGTTTAAGTTTGAGTTGTTATGCCCATCACCATCAACACCAACAAATCTGTGAAGATGTGGTACAAGTTTGTCAATAATATTAATACAAAAAGCACCAGCAAAAACGCCCAAAATTGTTGTTACAATGCCGAATTTTCCACCATATTCAATTGATGGTAAAACAAGGCCGATAACCGCCGCCGCAAGCATTACGCCTGCTGCAAATGATAAAACAATGTCAGAAAATTTGTGAGAAATCTTTTTAAAAGCAAAGCCGATAACCGAGCCGATTACTGTCGAAAATCCAACGCCAAGTGCCGTTAACAAAACAATATTCATTCCAATTCTCCAAAACTATTTTTTAAAATCAAGTTCCATATAAATGTGTGGAATATTCTCTTCTAAATATTCATCAGAAAGACATTTAAAGCCAAATTTTTCATAAAACTTAACTGCACCAATTTGTGCACTAACGCATATTGTGTTACAGTTTTCGTTCAATTTAATGCAGTCAATAACATTGTTCACAAGCACTGTGCCGTGACCTTGATTGTGAGTCATACTTAGCACTCTGCCAATTTTGATTTTGTTTTCATCACAATAAAAAGCTCTTAAATAAGCCAAAATTTTATTTTCTTCAATTAAAAAATAATGTTTAGCTTTATAATCAACATCGTCAAGGTCAAGGCAAACAATGTTTTGTTCAAGCAAGAAAATTTGCATTCTTGATTTTAAAATTTCATACAACTCATTAGTTGTAAGTTGTTCAAAAGTTTTTGCAAAAAAGTCCATAACTTTCTCCTTTATAACTATTATATTTATTATAACACATTTTTGACAAAAAGAAAAGTCTTTCTGAAAACAGAAAGACTTTTAAATTTCAAGCCACGGGGACGGTTCTCTTGTCTCATCTAATTTTATATCCTCCATCATCAAAACTGTATCCTTTTGGAAGAGAATCATCTGGTATATTCTCATTATTGAACACGATAATTGAAGCGACCACAAGGATAATCAACAATATGATTAATATAATTTTTTTCATAAAAAATACCTCATTTTTTAAGCGTAGCCCCAAGACATTAAATGCCATTTGCCACCATTTGAACGAGCAAGAATCCAGCCCCAGTTATAAACCATTCCATCGCTAAAACCTTCTGAGCCAGCATATTTTGAAGCATATAAATCGCTTTTAAATTCAATTACTTGTGTAAAATTTGGCACAAGATTTTTACTTTTTGCCAATGAATTAGCATAACCAAGCATGTCGTAATTATGTTCATCAGTTGTATATGAAATGGTTAGCATTTTCAAACCTTTCCAAGTTTTAAACTCCTCAAAAACAACTTCAATTGCATCATCTAACTCTTCTTTTGTGTAAAATTCTGATTTGCCATAATCAATTTTTACATCAGAAACATCGCCACCACAACTTGCTAAAGAAAAAGCAATAACAAATATTAAAAATAAAGAAATTAACTTTTTCACTATATCATCACCTAAAAACATTGTATCATATTAAAAATGAAAATTCAACGGATTTATAAACCTACTTTTACCTTTTTAAAAACAACTGCGCATTTTATTATTAAAAACAAAAGTGAGATAACTACTGCGTAAACCACTCTTGTTAGCGCAAGAAAAGTTATAGCCAACACATTTAGCGTTAAAGAAATCATAATAATTACTTTTGGAATTTTTGTTTTAACCTTTAAAGTCATCAACTCAAAAATCCCAAAAACTATCATAAAGTCAAACAAAACAAGATATATAATTTGAAAATTTTGTTGATAATCAAACAAATTCACAGAATAAACAAAATCACCTATTTTATTCGGATAAAGTGGCAAAACAATAGCTAAAAGCCAAAATAAATCGATAATAGCAAACATTAAATCACACATTTTTATAATATTAGCTTTGTTTTCATTTTTGGCAATACAAAGCAAATTTTCGCCAGATAACAATTCATCAATTGTTACAGAGAAAAACTTTGATATATCTTGCAATGCATTTATATTTGGATATCCTCTACCAGACTCCCATTTTGACACTGCTGTTCTTGATACAAACAAACTTTCAGCTAATTCTTCTTGAGTTATCCCCCTTGTTTTTCTCAAATTTTGAAGTTTTTCGCCAAATTCCATAAAACAATCCCCTTATAAAAATAATACAACCCTGCGCTTATAAGACACGCACCTATTATATCTGTAATCCAATGAACGCCTGATATAAGTCTGCCGATTACCATACATACAGAAAACGCAATTGAAAAACACAAAACAATTCTTTTCAAAATATTCTTTTTAACTCTTTTGTTCGTTTGAAAAACAAGAGTTGGCATAACACTTAAAACAAGCAATGTTGTTGATGATGGATAAGAACACTCTGCGAATCCATTTATAAAAATTGGTCTATAGTTTATAGGTATCATTTCAAAAATTAAATAGAAAATTATAACTATTATGTAATATACCCCTAAAATAATAATATCAAAATCAACTTTCAATAAACTTTTTCGTTTTATAAGTTGAGCAAGACCAACAAACCCAAAAATCATACAAACAAAAATTGGCACAAGTCCCAACCAATCGGTTATATTATACAACGTCATATTAACACCTGTCAACGAGTGAAACCAACTGTTAAGTGTTGCAAAACCAACATTAGTTTTATTTATGCCAATCGGTTTTACATCAATTGTTTGTATAAACATAGTAAATAAGCAAAATAAATTTATAAATATTAAACTAAAACAAAAATTCTTCTTCAATTTATTTTCCACCTTTCTTTTTAAACAACATAACAGAAAAAGTGAAAAAGATAAAGATTTTTTGAGTATCAAAAGCGATACTTTTCGTGTCAATATAAAAAACCACACCATAAGGTGTGGTTTTTGTTGTTATAATCCGATAAACTCTATTGCTTCGATTAAAGCTTGACCTGAATAATCTGCTCCTGGCTCTTCAATAAATTTAAACTCGGCTTTTACACCTTGTTTTTTAAGTTTGTTTATAAAATCTTTAGTAAGCCTACTTGTGACTGCAGTTACACCACCCAATTCGTAATCCATTGCAAGAACCGGGCATTTTATTTTATCAACAAAGTTGATTGCGCTTCTATCTAAATATTCTTGTGGTATATCTTTAGGTGAACCACCCAAAATCTCATCGAAATATTCTTTCATCATATCAGGGCTTAACTCATACATTTTTGATAAATCTACTATTGGCGAATCCAAAACCAAACCTTTGATGTTATCGTAATCTGCGCATAATTTTAATGCATTTATAGACTGTTCTGATGATGCAATTACATATAAATTGTCTGTATCAACAAAACTTAAATTTTGAACTATATCATATAAAATTTTAGTGTCATTGTAATCATCATCGCCTAAATCTTTTTGACCTTCGCTAGGCTGGGAGCCTCGCATTACCATTGTAAAAGTTATCGCGCCAAACATCGTGAATTTTTGAGCAGAATTTTCATGACTTGGCATACTACCTGGAAGATAAATAATAGTAGGACAGCCCAACTCACTATAACTTTTAGGCATTGACAAATAACTGCAAATATTCAACTCATTTGATTTGAACATAATGTTATATGCTTTATAGCCTTGCAATGAGTTTGCAGTAAACTCATATTCTTCAACTGTTTGAACTGATTTAGCGGATTGAATTTCATCAATCACACTGTTCCCATTTTCTTCATTACCATTGCAACCAACAAATGATAATAACATCAACACTATCAAAACATAAGAAACTATTTTTTTCATAAAATATCTCCTTTACTTCACAATTGAATGTCCGCAATTCGCGCACACATCATCTTTCGGTATGTTTAATGCTCCACAGATAATACAAATATTCTTTTCATTTGGTTTTAAATTCTTCTTTTTATTATAATAAAATCCCGAAAAATGCTCAACTTCATCTCCAACTTTGTAATAGTCTAATAACGAAGAAACAACATACTTTTTTGCCTCAAAAGAGCCAACAGGTATTCCCTCGTCTTGATGAGTTTTACCAACATCAAGCTTTGCATCGTAAATAACTTTTTTATTATCATCGGTGTTTATAATAATTTTTTGCCAACAATCAATATGCTCATTAGAACGCTCGTCTTGTAAATCACCAATACCATTTATATGACCAACTGGTATTTGCCTGTCTTCGCTTATAAGTTCTTTATATTCAATTTTTTCAACTTTTCCAACATAGTTTTTATCATTGACAAACGAAAAAGGTTTTAACATTACAATAGGTATAAATGCCACGCAAACAATTATTAAATAAAAAACAAAGTGATTTATAAACATATCAGTTATACATAAAATCACAATTCCTATTATTAGTAAGATTTCAAAAATACCTGTGAAAATCAAAGGCAAAATTATACCTTTTCTTCGATACTTTACTAAATCAGAATAATTACTTATCTTATCTGTTTCCATAATTCTTTATCTCCTTAAAACAAAAAGTGTGAGCAACCGAAGTTGCCCACACCGAAAAACGCAAACTCCGATTGTCGCCAAACAAATCAAATAGAATTAGAGTATCTCTGACACACTATTCAATGGAGTTTGCGGTTTTACCAACCCATAAAAATAGTGTGTCAAAACAAAGGGCATATAATTCTTTGTAAAAAAAGAAAAAGATACCACTAATTCTAACTATAAAATTTGTTTGGCATATTTAGTATATAATAAGAGTTTATAAATGTCAATTTTTAATAATTTTAAGGGCATTTATCAACAACCCCACTAAAAGAAATAGTTGTGTTGTATTCAAATATAACAAAACAAAAAGCACACCAAAAGGTGTGCTTTTTGTTTTGCTATTCATATACATTAAAACTAATATCTTTAATTTCTCCCAATTCCCCATAATTATTTGGAATTAAGTTTTTATTTATATCAATTTCATCTTCATTAATAATTTGCAATAAAACATAATGAATTGTTTTATTTTGTTCATCAACAAGAGCGTAATAGTTTGTATTCTTAAAATCTAAAATAGTAACATATGCAGGATATTTAAAATTCTTTACATCATAAACAATTTTATTATCAGCTAAAGATTTCAAACGGTCTATTTCAACTTTGTAATCCGCATCAGTATAATTTACGGATAAACAAATTTCAGTTTTCGAACTACCAACAACGCCCAATTCCCACTCACAATAAAATTCTGCATTTTCAGGTGCCTTTATTTCTTGTGGGAACAACTCAAACGCATCTTCATCAAAGCGAATTTCAGTCAACTCAAAAATCTTACTATAATCATTGATGTTTGTATATACAATATGTCCAAATGCATCGCTTGAGCAACTTGCTAAAGAAAACGCAATAATGAAGGTAAAAAGTAATGTAATAAGTTTTTTCATAATACCACCTGATACTATTCTAATCTATTTTTTCTACGCTCAATCTTCTTTTGAATACTTGAAATAACAAAAGCACCTATAGGTGTAAGTGGAATAAATATATAAAATAAAAATCCCCACACTTTGCTAATAATCCAAATTGTTTTTGAAACTTCAATATATAAATCATCGGTGAATTTCGAAACTATAAAATAACTGCCACTTTCAACATAGCCATTCATCGCACTTCCACCGATAATAAAACTAAATACAAAATTGCCCAAAACAATTGTAACACCTAACACAATCCATAATGTTATTAAACTGTAGGTCTTTTTAGTTTTCTCTTTCATAATACCACCCGTTTGCATTGTAGCATATTGGAAATAAAAATGCAATACCTTAACAGCAATGCATCTGTTAAGGCAAAGTCATTGGCTAGATACAAATAAAGAAGATAAAACAAAAAGCACACCTTTTGGTGTGCTTTTTGTTTTGGCTCCCCCAGTTGGACTCGAACCAACGACCCTGCGGTTAACAGCCGCATGCTCTACCAACTGAGCTATAGAGGAATATATGTGTTGGCATTTACCTATCTTTCCAGGCGGTCGCCCACCAAGTATTTTCGGCACGA
>JAZRPW010000054.1:0-16733 GCA_045649405.1 Acutalibacteraceae bacterium | reverse complement strand
TTGCCTGAAAGACGGAATGATTCAACAACTTCCAAACGTTTACCAATTCTAATTTTCTTTTGACCTGTAGCTTCTTCCATTTCAGCTTTAAGCTCAACTGAAAGTTTTTCAAGGTCGATTTCAGAAAGCAATCTTTTAATTGCTTCTGCACCCATTTCTGCTACAAAATCGTCTTCATATTTCTCATACCACTCCATGTATTGAGTTTCTGAGAGAAGTTGTTGTTTTACAAGTGGAGTTGAACCTGGGTCAACAACAACGTATTTTGAGAAGTAAAGTACTTGTTCAAGGTCACGTGGTGACATATCAAGAACAAGACCCATTCTTGATGGAATTGTTTTAAAGTACCAAATGTGTGAAACTGGTGCTGCGAGTTCAATTGAACCCATTCTTTCACGACGAACTTTGCTTCTTGTGATTTCAACGCCACAACGTTCACAAACTTTGCCTTTATAACGAATTCTCTTATACTTACCGCAATGACATTCCCAGTCTTTTTGAGGTCCAAAAATCTTTTCGCAGAAAAGACCGTCTCTTTCTGGTTTCAATGTACGGTAGTTGATAGTTTCTGGCTTTTTAACCTCGCCATAAGACCATTCTCTGATTTGTTCAGGAGAAGCAAGCCCAATGCGAATTTTTTCAAAATCTGTATTTTGCATAATTTTCTCCTCCCTTACATTTCTTCATCAAAAGATGAATCTGTTTCATAAAAATCATTTTCTTCAATTGCGTCACCGTTTTCATCTTCAAAACCATAACCAGCAAAATCATCAGCAACCATAACAGCGTCTTCATCTGTTACTTCTTCATCAGAAACTGGCATTTGTGGTGCAACAATCATATCGTCATCATCTTCAAAAGATTGTTTGATGTCGATTTCGTTATTATCTTTATCAAGAACCTTAACATCGAGTGCTAATGATTGCAACTCTTTGATAAGTACCTTGAATGATTCAGGAATACCTGCTTTTGGAATGTTGTTACCTTTAACAATAGATTCATAAGTTTTAACACGGCCAACAACGTCATCAGACTTAACAGTCAAGATTTCTTGCAATGTGTAAGCAGCGCCGTAAGCTTCGAGCGCCCAAACTTCCATTTCACCGAAACGTTGACCACCAAATTGTGCTTTACCACCAAGTGGTTGTTGTGTTACGAGTGAGTATGGACCGGTTGAACGAGCGTGAATCTTATCATCTACTAAGTGGTGGAGTTTCAAGAAGTACATATAACCAACTGTTACTCTGTTATCAAATGGTAAACCAGTTCTACCATCATAAAGTACAGTTTTGCCGTCTTCTTCATAACCAGCCATTTTCAAACATTCACGAATGTCAGACTCGTGAGCACCGTCAAATACACGTGTGCAAACCTTCCAGCCGAGTGCTTTTGCAGCATAACCTAAATGTACTTCAAGCACCTGACCGATGTTCATACGTGATGGTACACCGAGTGGGTTAAGAACGATATCAAGTGGAGTACCATCTGGTAAGAATGGCATATCCTCTTGTGGTAAAATTCTTGATACGACACCTTTGTTACCGTGACGGCCCGCCATTTTATCACCAACAGAGATTTTTCTCTTTTGAGCGATGTAACAACGAACAACCATATTAACACCAGGGTTTAATTCGCTTGAGTTTTCTCTTGTGAATACTTTAACGTCAACAATTGTACCATATTCACCATGAGGAACTCTAAGTGAAGTATCACGAACTTCTCTTGCTTTTTCACCAAAGATTGCACGAAGAAGTCTTTCTTCAGCAGTAAGTTCTGTTTCACCTTTTGGTGTAACTTTACCAACCAAAATGTCACCTGAACGAACTTCAGCACCAACACGAATGATACCACGTTCATCAAGGTCTTTAAGCGCATCTTCACCAACGTTTGGAATATCACGAGTAATTTCTTCAGGTCCGAGTTTTGTATCTCTTGCCTCGATTTCATACTCTTCAATATGAACAGATGTGTAAACATCTTCTTTAACTAATCTTTCATTAAGTAAAACAGCATCCTCGTAGTTATAACCTTCCCAAGTCATAAATCCGATGAGCATATTTTTACCAAGAGCAATTTCACCGTTTTGAGTTGCAGGACCGTCAGCAATAACGTCACCAACTTTAACCTTTTCACCTTCAACAACAATTGGTTTTTGGTTTACACAAGAACCTTGGTTTGAACGTGTGAAACGAATAAGTTCATAGTGGTCAGTTTGCTTGTCTTCATCTGCTTTGATTTCAATGAAATCTGCACAAACTTTTGTAACAACACCGTCACGTTTACAAAGAACTGTTACACCTGAGTCAACAGCTGCTTTGTATTCCATACCGGTACCAACAATTGGTGATTCTGTTGTCAAAAGTGGCACTGCTTGACGTTGCATGTTTGAACCCATCAAAGCACGGTTTGCGTCGTCGTTTTCAAGGAATGGAATCATAGCAGTAGCAACTGATACAATCATTCTTGGAGAAACGTCCATATAGTCAGCAGCAGTATTTTCAATTTCAACAAATTCATCTTTATGACGACAGTTGATAATTCTTCTTACAAATTTACCATTTTCATCAAGTGGTTCATTCGCTTGAGCAATGATAAATTCGTCTTCTTCGTCAGCAGCCATATAAACAACTTCGTCGGTTACAACGCCAGTTGCTTTGTCAACCTTACGGTAAGGTGCTTCAATGAAGCCATATTCATTAATCTTAGCAAATGTAGCCAAGTGAGAGATAAGACCGATGTTTGGACCTTCAGGAGTTTCGATAGAACACATTCTACCATAATGAGTATAGTGAACGTCACGAACTTCGAATCCGGCTCTGTCTCTTGACAAACCGCCAGGACCAAGTGCTGAAAGTCTTCTTTTGTGTGTTAATTCTGCAAGTGGGTTGATTTGGTCCATAAATTGTGAAAGTGGAGATGAACCAAAGAATTCACGAATTGCAGCAACAACCGGTCTAATATTAATAAGAGTTTGTGGAACAATGGTTTCAGTTTCTTGAGTTTGAATTGCCATTTTTTCACGAATAACTCTTTCCATTCTTGCGAAACCAATTCTAAATTGGTTTTGTAAAAGTTCGCCAACTGAACGAATTCTACGGTTGCCCAAGTGGTCAATGTCATCAATTACACCGATACCTGCTGGCAAACCACAAATGTAGTTCATTGAAGCATAAATATCATCAAGAGTTACATTATTAGGAATAAGGTCAAGTTTACGAGCAATGAATGCTTCTTTGATGTCTTCTTCTGTTTTGTTTTCAGCGAGAATTTCCATCAAAACATCATAGCAAACGTTTTCATTAATTCCACATTCCAAAACATCGAAATCAACAAAATCTTGTGCGTTAACCATACCGTTAGAAAGAATTTTTCTTTCAACAGTTTCGCCTTCGTAGTCAACGTTAACAAAAGCTTCTTTAACACCGAGTTTTTCAAAAGCTTCTGCTCTTTCACGTGTTACTGTTTCGCCTGGTTCAGCAATAACTTCGCCTGAAACAGGGTCACAAATTGGACGAGAAAGTGTTTGACCAACAAGTCTAGCGCCGAGAGCTAACTTTTTATTATATTTATGTCTACCTACTCTTGACAAGTCATATCTTCTTGGGTCAAAGAGCAAGTTTGCAAGATGTGTTTTTGCACCGTCAACAGTAAATGGTTCGCCTGGACGAAGTTTTTTGTAAACTTCAAGCAACGCACTTTCAACGCTGTCAGTTGTATCTTTTTCAAGTGTTGCTAAAAGTCTGTCAGACTCACCTAAAACATCAAGAATTTCAACATTTGTTGCAAGGCCTAAACATCTTGCAAATGTTGTCATAGGTAATTTGCGGTTTTTATCAATACGAACATACATAATATCATTATGGTCTGTTTCATATTCAATCCAAGCACCGCGGTTAGGAATGATTGTTGAATTAAAGAGCTCTTTACCTGTTTTGTCCATATCAAGTGCATAGTACACACCTGGTGAACGTACAAGTTGAGAAACAATAACACGTTCAGCACCATTAATAATAAATGTGCCTGAATCTGTCATAAGTGGGAAGTCACCCATGTAAACTTCGCTCTCTTTGATTTCGCCGGTTTCTTTATTAAGAAGCTGTGCACGAACTCTAAGTGGAGCTGCATAAGTAGTATCCCTTTCTTTACATTCAGCAATACTATATTTTGGTTCATCATCAATTCTGTAATCTGTGAAACTCAAAACAAGAGTATCGTTGTGGTCTGTAATAGAAGCAACGTCTTTAAATACTTCTTTAAGACCTTCGTCTAAAAACCATTGATATGAGTTTTTCTGAACTTCAATTAAATTTGGCATTTCCAGAACTTCATTGATTTTCTGAAAACTCATTCTAGTGTTTTTACCAAGCTTTACTGGTTTTACATTAACCATAGGCTTTTCTTCACTCCTTTATAATTGTTGCATTTGACGGTTTAAAACATATGGCAAAATAACTAAATTTACACTTGATTTCTGCGAAATTTTCTGTTATAATCAATCTCGCAAAACGGCATAAATCGGCATTTTACCCATTATGTGCAGTTTACAATTATATAATAATATGTCAAGATTGTCAAGGGCTTTTTTACACTTTTTTTGCCGATTTTCAACTTTTTTTAAAAAAACACTTGATTTTTTGGATTTAATCTGTTAAAATAGTCCGTGCTATTATCTTATTGACTAAATTAAGGAGGTGTGCAGTCATGGCAAAATGCGATTACTGCGGAAAGTCAGTTACCTTTGGTATTAAGGTTTCTCACTCACACAGAAGATCAAACAGAACTTGGAAACCAAATGTTAAAAAAGTAAAAGCTGTTGTTAACGGCACTCCTAAGAGAGTTTATGCTTGCACAAGATGTTTGCGTTCAGGTAAGGTTGACAGAGCAGTTTAATTCTGTTACCTGTTTGAAAAGATAATTGAAATTAAAAAACCACTTACCTTTTGGTGAGTGGTTTTTTCATGCAACAAAAAAGAACCAAGTCAAAACTTGGTTCTTTTTATTTTTAAGCTTTACGCTTTTTCTTTACCAACTGTGTATTTAAGAACAAACAATGTTGCGATTGTTACAACTACCATTACAGGAAGAACAACCCAAACGTTTTGAACAAAACCAGCCAATACATAACCAACGAATGAAATGCCAGCAACTGTCAATGCATAAGGCAATTGAGTTGAAACGTGGTTCAAGTGGTTACATTGACCACCAGCTGAAGACATAATTGTTGTATCAGAAATTGGTGAGCAGTGGTCACCACAAACAGCACCTGCAAGACATGCAGACATACCGATGATTAAGAGTTCTGAACTTGCAGGGAAAATTGCAGTTACAATTGGAATTAAGATACCAAATGTACCCCAAGATGTACCTGTTGAGAATGAAAGACCACAAGCAACAAGGAAGATAATTGCAGGAAGCATATTGTTAAGACCTTCAGCAGCACCTTCCATAATTGAAGCAACATAAACATCTGCGCCGAGCATACCTGTCATATTCTTAAGTGCGGTTGCACATGTAAGAATCAAGATAGCAGGTACCATTGCGATGAAGCCTTTTGGAATACAATCCATTGCATCTTTGAATGTGATAACTCTACGAGCAACAAGATAGATAATTGCAACAACAATTGCAACCAAAGCACCCCAAGGAAGGCCAACTGTTGCATCTGTATTAGCAAAAGCATCAACAAAATTAAGTGATGTGTCATAGTCTGCAGGATTGAATACCCATTCAGCACCCATACATCTACCAACATAGAAGAGTGAATATACACAAATGCCGATAAGAATTAAAACAGGAAGAATAAGGTCGATTACTCTACCCTTCTCATTTGGTTCTTCATCAGCAACTTCTGCTTTGTCACCACAAGTGTAAAGGTCGTTATTATGAATTGCATTGAACTCATGCAATTTCATTGGGCCGTAATCAAATTTCATAAGAATTAAGCCAATAACAAATACAAATGTTAAAAGTGAATAAAGGTTGTAAGGAATTGCTTTAATAAAGAGTGCAAGACCTTGACCATCTGGTGCATAAGAAGAAACTGCTGCTGCCCAAGATGAAATTGGAGCAATCATACAAACAGGAGCTGCAGTTGCATCAATCAAATAAGAAAGCTTTGCACGAGAGATTTTGTTTGCATCTGTTACAGGGCGCATTACAGAACCTACTGTCAAACAGTTGAAGTAGTCATCAATAAAGATTAAAACACCGAGAACAAATGTTGCAAACATTGCGCCAGCACGAGATTTAATGTTCTTTTGAGCCCAACGGCCAAACGCTGCAGAACCACCAGCTTTGTTAACAAGTGCAACTAATACGCCAAGAAGCACCAAGAAAACAAAGATACCAGCAGTACCTGAAACTGCAGAAATAAATCCTTCGTTTGTTACATTACTTACGGTTGTAAGGAAGTCAAATTTCGAAGCGAAAATACCACCAACAACAATACCGATAAAGAGTGAAGAATAAACTTCTTTTGTTACAAGTGCCAATGCAATAGCAATTACTGGAGGAACGAGTGCCCAGAAAGTATTTGCAATATCAGCACCATTTGCTACTTGTACACCGCAAACTACAACAACAGCCAAAACTACAATTGCTGCAACAATGTACATAATGATTTTGCTTTTTTTCATGATTTTGTTTTTCTCCTTTGTTTTTGAAAAATAAAAAAACCACAATAGCGAAAAACTATTGCGGTTAATTCCAAATTTAAACCGATAGCTCTCCACAAAAAAATTTGTGACAATGCATTACATATTCTGCAATGCACCAACCAGAAACCTTTGGCAAAGTTTCTAATTTCGGCGATAATTCCTTTCACTTCGCACACATTTGCCTAAAAACACGAAGTTACTGATAATTACCGCACCTCTATCTTTATTAACTTATGTATTAATAATAATATAACTACACACTATTTGTCAAGATTTTTTTGTTTTAAAATGCTTGCAAATTTCTTTTAACTCACACTCTTCACACTTTGGACTTTGCGCTTTGCAAACATCTCTGCCAAAATGCACAATTCTGTGGCAAAAGTCTGAACTTTTTTCCGGTGGCAAAATCTTTTTCAACGCCATTTCAACTTTGTAAGGGTCTTTTGTATCAACAAGCCCTAATCTGTTTGAAATTCTAATTAAATGGGTGTCGGTCACAACTGCAGGTTGATGATAAATGTCCCCCATTATTAAATTTGCCGTTTTTCTGCCAATGCCAGAAAGGGTTGTCAACTTTTCAATTGAGTCTGGCACAGCGCCATCAAAATTCTCAATCATCTGCTTACACATCAAAACAACATCTCTTGCCTTTGTTTTGTAAAGCCCACAAGAACGAATAATGTTTTCAACATCTTTTACATCGGCATTTGCAAACTCTTCAACCGATTTATACTTTTCAAAAAGTGGCTTTGTTACAATGTTAACACGTGCGTCGGTACATTGTGCCGAAAGGCGTGTTGCAATTAAAAGTTCATGTGGCTTATCTGCTACTAATGAGCAGATAGCTTGTGGGTATCTTTCTTCTAATTTTGCAACAACAAACTCTGCTTTTTGCTTTTTTGTCATTATCATTTATCTCCAACTATAATTTTACTTAATTATACACTTTTTTCAGGTCAAAAAGCAACATTTTTTCAACATTTTTGAATTCAAATTTTCCACACAATTTGTTGAAAACTATGTTAAAAGGGTCAAAAACAATCGAAAAACCTTTATTTTAAGGGGTTTTGAGTGTTGAAAACTATGTTGAAAATGTTAATGATAGTTTTTTGCCATATTTAAAAATTTTGTTGTTTACTTTTTAAATAATATGTGATAAAATATACTTGATATTTTATAGGCATTTTTCAAACTAAAATTATATAGATTTGGGAGTGAATTTTTTGCTTCAAAAAACAAAGAAAACATTAGGTCTTGTATCCCTTATGATATGGGACGCTTTTTCAATGGTTGCATCATTCTTTTTAAGCAACCTTATAGTATTTTATAACGGAGCGTTTAGAACTTCTGGCGTTTGGTATAATCCAATAACCTGGATTTATCACACCTTCTCTCGTGACCCGTCTGAATACTCAATGTATGGTATTAACATCAACCACCTAATTGCAGTTTTGGTTGTTTGCGTTGGTACTAACGCAGTGTTTAATATGATTATTGGTAACTACAACAGTAGTTTAAAACACTTTGGCATTGGCGAAGTGTTCAAGTCAATTCTTTCTTGTGTTGCACTTGGTACTGCTTTTCACATTTTCAATGTATGTTTTGTTGACATTTATGAAGGTAGCGAGTGGCAATTCACATTAACAATGACTGCTATTTTGATTATTTTATCACTCGGTGGCAGAAGCTCTGTTAGAATTGTTAATGAATTGCACGCAAGAATTCATGCAGCACAGGTTCAAAAGTCTGGCGAACTTGTTAGAACTTTGATTTTTGGTGCTGGTGAAGCGGGTGCTTATTTCTGCGCAAAGCACAAAAAAGACCTTTACACAAGAGTTCAACCTGTTATTTTTATTGATGATGACCCTGCACTTTACCACACAACCGTTCACGGTGTTAAAGTTTATGGTGGCTCTGAAAAGTTGGAAGAAGCAATTGAAAAATTCCAAATTCAAGAAGTTATTGTTGCAATTCCTACTGCATCAAGACAGGTGCTTAAATTTGTTGTTGACATTTGCAGAAACAAAAACTGCAAAATTAGACGTTTTGGTAATATTGATGACGTTGATTTATCAAACGTTAAACTTACAAACATTGACCTTGTTGACTTGCTTAGAAGAGACAAAGTTACTTTGAATATGCAAGCCGTTGAAGATTTTATTAAAGATAAAACTGTTTTGGTAACCGGTGGTGCTGGTTCAATTGGTTCTGAAATTTGCAGACAGGTTTTAGACTTTGGTTGTAAACACTTGGTTGTTTTTGATATTCACGAAAATGGCCTTTTTGAAATTGAAAACGAGTTAAAAGTAAAACACGCTGACAAATTTTCTATGCGCCTTGGCTCAATTAGAGATACTGTTAGACTTGAAGAAGTTTTCAAAGAATTTAGTCCAAGCGTTGTATTCCACGCAGCAGCACACAAACACGTGCCAATGATGGAATATTCTCCTAAAGAAGCAATTAAAAACAATGTTCGTGGCACAATTAATGTTGCAATGCAATCAATTATTCACAAAGCGGACAAGTTTATTTTGATTTCAACTGACAAAGCAGTTAACCCAACAAATATTATGGGTGCTTCAAAAAGAATTGCAGAACAAGCAATTCAACTTCTTAACACAATGTCTGATACCGACCTTTCTGCAGTGCGTTTTGGTAACGTGTTAGGCTCAAATGGTTCGGTTGTTCCGGTGTTTAGAAAGCAAATTGAAGAAGGTGGCCCAGTTACTGTTACCCACCCTGATATGCGCAGATACTTTATGACAATTCCTGAAGCAGTTCAACTTGTGTTAGAAGCAGGCGCAATGGCAGACGGCGGCGAAATTTTCGTTCTTAATATGGGCGAGCCGGTTAAAATTTATGACTTGGCTTGCGACCTTATTCGTCTTTCTGGTTTAGAGCCAGAGGTTGACATTGAAATTGTTTTCACAGGGCTTAGACCTGGCGAAAAACTTTTTGAAGAAATCAGTATGCGTGATGAAGACGTTACAAAGACTGATAATGATAAGATTTTCATTATGAAACCAATGGAGTTTGATTCTGACAAACTTTCTTCAACAATCAAATTGCTTGAAAAAAGTGCGTTAGAAGACACCCCACAGGAAATGTTTAAAATTGTTAAACAACTTGTTCCTACTTTCAAACACGAATAATTTTGTGAGGTAAACTTTGAAAAGATTTGAAGATTTGCCTGAACGCTTTCAAACACAAGCGCTCAAGCAGTATTATGACATTTTGCAAACAAAAAAAGCCACACTCTTTTTTAAAAAAGTTTTTGACTTTTCGCTTTCACTCATATTGTTGGTTGCGCTTTCGCCTATCTTTTTGATTTTGGCGTTGGCAGTAAAATTCACATCAAAAGGCGAAATTATTTTTAAACAAAAACGAGTTGGCGTTTATGGCAAAGAGTTTTATGTTTTAAAATTTCGAACAATGGTTAAAGACGCTGAATCGCTTGGCAAACAAATCACTGTTGGCGAGCGAGACCCAAGAATTACAAGCGTTGGCCACTTCCTTAGAAAGTTTAGACTTGATGAATTTCCACAACTTATTAACGTTTTAAAAGGCGAAATGAGTTTTGTGGGTGCTCGACCTGAAGTTCCTTATTATGTTGATTTTTATACCGATGAAATGATGGCAACACTGCTCACCCCTCCCGGCATTACAGGTACAGCTTCAATTTATTTTAAAGATGAAGCCAAAATGCTTGAAATTGAGCCGGATGCTGAAAAGTGTTACATCAACCACATTTTGCCGGTTAAAATGAAAATGAATCTTGATTATTTAAAAGAGATTTCGGTTTGGTATGACATTAAATTAATGTTTAAAACAGTATTTGAAGTTACATCTAACGACTAATTAAAAAACTCTCTCGAAAAACGAGAGAGTTTTTTGTTTATTTATATTCACAAATTGTTCCGCCACCGACAACAACATCGCCATCATAAATTACAACGGCTTGACCTTTTGTAATTGCTCTTTGTGGCTCTAAAAAGTCAACATAAAGTTTGTCTTCAACCTGATAAACATATGCTGGTTGCTCTTGCTTTGAATAACGGATTTTGGCTTTTAACAACTTCTTTTCAAACAAATTGTCAACCGAAATTAAATTAATGTTGTCAGCAACCAAGTGAGATTTTAACAAATCTTCCGGCTCGCCCAACACAACTTCATTTGTCTTTGGTCGAATGTCTGTTACAAAGGCAGGTTTGCCGAGCGCAATTCCAAGACCTTTGCGCTGACCAATTGTATAACGAATAATGCCTTGATGCTCGCCCAACACTTTGCCGTCTTTGTCAACAAAGTTGCCTTTTAAAATTGGTGTTTCAAGGCGATTTTCAATAAAGTCGGCATACTTGCCGTCTGGCACAAAACAAATGTCTTGGCTATCAGATTTGTCGGCGTTGATAAATCCCTTTTCTCTTGCCTTTTCTCTAATTTGCACCTTTGTCATATTTCCAAGTGGAAAAATGGTGTGCGCTAATTCTTGTTGAGTCAAAGAATAAAGCACATAAGACTGGTCTTTGGTTTCATCAACCGCTTTTTTAAGAACGAATCTGCCGCTGTTCTCATCAAACTCACTTCTAACATAATGCCCGGTTACAACATAATTGTAGCCGAGTTCGAGTGCTTTATCCATTAACTTTTTGAATTTTAAATTTCTGTTACATTCAATGCAAGGGTTTGGTGTTTCGCCACACAAGTAACATTTGATGAATTTGCCGATTACTTGATTTTCAAAGTCATCTTGAAAATCGTAAACACGGTAATCAAACCCTAATGCATCTGCCACTGCTTTTGCATCTTCAATATCTTTTGAAGTGCAACAGCTTTGCTCTGCAGTTTCATCGATATTACTGTCGTGCAAACGCATTGTAGCGCCCATACAATCATAGCCATTTTCAACCATAATGCAAGCCGCAACCGATGAGTCAACACCACCACTCATTGCAATTAACGCTTTTTTATTATCCAAGTCTTATCATCTCATCAATAGATTTTTTGGCGCCTGATATAAGTTCATCACTCATAACCATTTCTTCGCCACCTTCACCCAAAATGCAATTGTAAACATCAGGCAAGGTTATAGATTTCATATTGTTGCAAACCAAGTTTTTGCTCAAATTATAAAACTTCTTGTCAGGGCACATATATTGCAAATGCTCTGCGATTGAAGTTTCTGTACCAATAATAAATTCGTGATTATCACTCTTTAACGCAAAGTCCATAATACCACTTGTTGAGCCTGCGTAATCAGCGTGTTTTACTACATCAGCAACACATTCAGGGTGTACCAAAACAAGCGCGTCCGGGTGGTCTTGTTTTGCTTTTACAACTTCATCTTCGGTAATTGCAGCGTGCACAGGGCAACCACCGTTTATAAGTTTAATTTCCTTGTTTGGCAACTGTTTTTGAATAAATGAGCCCAAGTTGCAATCAGGAATAAACAAAATCTTATCATTAGTGAGATTTTTTACAATTTCAACCGCAGAAGAAGATGTTACGCAAACATCACACAAAGTTTTAAGCTCAGCGGTTGTATTAACATAAGCCACAACGGTGTAATCAGGATTTTGGCGTTTGAATTCTTCAAGCTCCTTTTTTGTAAATTGCTCTGCCATTGGGCAACCTGCAACTGGATTTGCAAGAAAGACATTTTTCTCAGGTGACATTATTTTTGCAGTTTCTGCCATAAATCTAACGCCACACATTAAAAGGTTCTTTTGTGGCACACCTGCCGCTTGTTTTGCAAGCGCAAAACTGTCCCCTACAATGTCTGCTATTTCAACGATTTCTCTTGCAACATAAGAATGCGCAAGAATACAAAAATCTTTTTCGGCTTTAAGTTGCAAGATTTTTTCTTGCATTTCTTTCATTAACATAAGTTTCTTTGCCTTTCGTTTTTGGTTTCTCTTATTATATCAAAGTTTTATTAACTTTTCAACAACCAAATTTTTGACACAAAAAAACTTTCGCAAATACTTGCGAAAGTTTTTTAAAATTAATTATTTTCAACAAACTTTTTGTGTGCTGCACGAAGTTCAATTGCTTTTTCTTCAGGAGCAGTTGGGTTGCAATGAGCCCAAGCACCAGTTTCAGATGAAGCGTTAAACTTGATTTTGTCGCCAGAACGCATTGGTGGGAAGAACTCAACGTGGAAGTGATAATATTCGCTATTGTCTTCGCCGTTAACAGGTGCGTTATGCATACACATCATATAAGGGAATTTCATATCGAAAAGACTATCAAGCATACCAGTAGTTTCACGCAATGCTTTTGCAAAATCTTTTTTCTCTTCTTCAGTGAATTCTGCAATGTTTGTAACATGGCGTTTTGACATAATATAAACGCCGTAAGGATATTCGCAGAAGAATGGCAAAAATACTGTGAAATGCTCTGTTTCAAAAATAATTCTGTCCTTTGCTTGTGTTTCTTTTTCAAGCATATCACAGAAAATGCACTTGCCGTTTTCAGCCAAATATTTTTTAGCGCTGTCAACTTCAAGTTGCAACTTTTTAGGCACAACTGAGTAACCATAAATTTGACCGTGTGGGTGTGGCATTGTTACGCCAACAACTTCGCCTCTGTTTTCGAAAATGAAAACATATTTAATTTTGTCATCTGCTTTGATAACGTTAAATCTTTCAACCCACAAATCAACAAGTTTTGAAATGTGTTCAACTGACAATTCTGGCAATGTAACAGTGTGCTCTGGTGAATAAAGAATTACTTCGCATTTACCATAAGCAGGTGCTACCTTGAAAAAGTCTGTTGCAACATCGTCAGGTGCAGGTGGGTTTTGTGAAAGTGCTGGGAAGTCATTGTCATACTCATAAACATCAAATTGGTCTGGCACTTTACCAGAACCTGGACAAAACGGACACCAATCTTTTGGCATTTGTGGTCTGTTTTGTCTGTGTGAAGCAATCATTACCCAGTCTTCAATAAGTGGATGCCATCTTAACTCTGCCATTTTAAAATCTATCTCCCTAAAATAAAATTAATCAAACAAATTTGGTGTGATTTCAACGCCACCAACTGGACGAATTGAAAGCACATAACATTTACCTTCGCCAAAAACTCTTTCAATTTTTTGTTTATATGCAGGCAAAATGTCGTTTGGCACGAATGCCTGAATTGTACCTGCAAAGCCACCACCGTGAACACGGAAAGCACCTTTGCCGTTTAATATTTTCTCTGTTAAAGTGAGCGCTAATGTAAGCCCTTGTTCAGATGGATTAGAAGCCGCAAAAACATTTTGTAAACATTGCAATGAAGATTTGCCTGACTCTAAAATTGTTTGTTTAAAGCCCTCAAAATCATTAGCTTTTAATTTTTCTTTCAACACAACTGCTCTGCGGTTGTCATCAAAGAAGTGAATTGCACGAAGAATTGCTCTGTCAGAAACAGTTTCACGAAGTTTTGGAATTGACATATAAAACTCATCTTCATCAACATCTCTTAAAATGCCTTTGCCAAAGTGAGCAGCAACTGCCTTCATTTCTGCAGGCACACCGGCATAGTCAGCAGTCAAGTCTGCGTGACATCCACCGGTATCAACAATACAAAGTGAGTGGTCAACTGCTTGGAAGTCAAAGTCAACCTTTTCGATTACAGGGTTTGCAGTATCATCAAAATCTATGCCAACAAAACCGCCGTAAGAACAAGCCATTTGGTCCATAAGACCACAAGGTTTTTTAAAGAATTCATTTTCAGCATATTGCGAAACAATTGCCTTTTCAACTGAATCCATCTTTTCATCATTATAAAGCGAATTAAGAAGTGTGCAAACAAGCACTTCAAAAGCCGCAGATGAAGAAAGGCCAGAACCTTTTAATACGTTAGATGTTGTGTAAGCATCAAAACCGCCAATTTCATAACCTAATTGTTTAAATCTTGCAGCAACACCACGAACAAGTGCAGGTGCGTGTTCAACTTCATCTTCTTGTGGAGTAAGCACGCTCAAATCAATAATGTCTTCAGCAAAACCTTCAGACTGAATTCTAATAATACCTGTGTCAGTTTTTCTTGCAACTGCGATAACATCAAGGTCAACACCGGCAGCTAAAACACAACCTTGTTGGTGGTCAGTGTGATTTCCGCCAACCTCAGTTCTACCTGGTGCCGAGAAAAGTCTAAGACCATCGCTATCACCATATTTATTAACAAATCTATCAACAACGCGAACATAACGTTCAGCGACATTTTGTTTGTTTGGATATAATTTTTCAAAAGTTTTATCATAATTACCACTTAAAAGCGCTTTTTTCAAACTTTCTGCATTAAACATTCCGTCTCTCCCCTTTTAACATTAATAATATAATTGTAACACAAATGTTATTCATCATCAACCTAAATTTGCAACTTTTTTGACAATTTTTAATATTTTTTGCATTTGTATATCTCAATCTTAATTCGTGTCATTCTGAACAAAGTGAAGAATCTCTACTAAAAGACCCTTGCACCTTGTTCAGGGCGACGAGTGGTATCATGTTGAGCGTAGTAGAACCATCTTAAAAACCATCCTTGTCAATGGAAGTTTGTTTATATTCGTAGGGGCGAACCTACGTGTTCGCCCGAAAAATCTGGCGACTAATGGTCGCCCCTACCAAATTAAATAAGCCAATAGCGTGTCAAACACAAAACTCTACCATTTTTAATTGGTAGAGTTTTTTATAAATCTTTTAAAATATTTGTAATCTGCTTTTGAATCAAAATAGCTTTCCATCAATTCATCAGAATTTTCATAAAGTGTTACTTCGCAATTTTTAGAAACGATTTTATTAAACTCCACTAAATTTGCAGTGTCATTTTTAAAACTTACGTCAAATAAATGCCCACTATGAGAAACTTTCATTTTTTCTCCGTTTTCAAAAACTATTCGATATCCTAAATTTGTTCCTGAACCTAAAGTAAAATGCATTTGACAACTTTCAATTTCACTATATTGATATTCTTGTTTGACTTTTCCAAAACTATATTTCTTTATCGAGTTTGCATCAAAACTTGTTCCAGTGGAAATAAAAATATACGGCAATAAAATCAAAATAATAGTAATTGGAGTTGTTATTTTTACTAACCAATTAATTTTTTCAAAAATAAAACACACAGAAAGTGGTATGAAAACAAGACTCAAAATGAAAGTAACAGCAAAAACTGCCATAGAAATTGCAGATTGATAATGAAAGCTATCTTTAAACGCAATATTACAATATAAATAGAAAACATAAATATAGATTATTGCAACAACAAACACTGCACCAAAAGCCGCAATGATTTTAAAAAGCTCTGATTTATCAATTTTTTCTTTTTTCTTATTAGATTTCATTATTCATTCTCCCAAAAATTCTCTTGTTCAAAATAATTATCAAAAACATCAAACAAGTTTATATATGGAGAATTTTCTTTCCAACCATAATATCTTATAGTTTTATTATTAACACCAATTAGTGTTGCTTTTGCATCTGCAACAAAAGGACGATTTTCTTCATCATCATTATAAATTTCTAAAACATTTGATTTAAGAGTATTTAGTTCTTTATCTGTCAATTCAAATTCTGCTAATTTTGTTCGGTTTTCTAAAAAGTTTTCTTTTAAAATATCTTCATCAAACCCACCATAATAATCAGCACCATCTCCAGTAAAAACAGTTACTTTATTGTTATTAACTTCATA
Organism: Acutalibacteraceae bacterium; assembly: GCA_045649405.1. Taxonomy (GTDB): domain Bacteria; phylum Bacillota; class Clostridia; order Oscillospirales; family Acutalibacteraceae; genus RUG11462. The sequence goes on along the minus strand of JAZRPW010000054.1, from coordinate 402 downwards.
AAGAATTATATTTTTTGAAAAACATGGTTTAATCTTTGCTATTTTGAAATGTGAAAAGTCAACCTCTTTTTCACAACCAATCAAACTTATACAAATTAACAAAACAAATATAATAGCAATAATTTTTTTCAAAACTTTTTTCTCCTATCAACATAACGATAAATTTTAAAAACAACAGTAAGTTCCAATAAAATTATATCATAGTTAAATGATTTATTCAATACAAAAACAAAAAAGACTACACATTGCTGTGTAGTCTTTGTGTTGGCATTTACCTATCTTTCCAGGCGGTCGCCCACCAAGTATTTTCGGCACGAATGAGCTTAACTACCGTGTTCGGAATGGGAACGGGTGGACCCTCATCGTTATCGATACCAACTTTAATGTGCTCTAATGTTAGCT
>JAZRPW010000053.1:0-3249 GCA_045649405.1 Acutalibacteraceae bacterium | reverse complement strand
TGCTTCAATATCTTCGCCTTTGAGTGCTTCTTTCAATGCTTCAATTGCAGCGTTAACTGGAGCTTTGTCGTCATCAGTGATTTTGTCACCAGCATCAGTTAATGTTTTTTCTGCTTGATAAACCATTTGGTCAGCATTGTTTCTAATATCAACAGCTTCTCTACGCTTTTTATCTTCTTCAGCATATTGTTCTGCTTCGTTAACAGCTTTTTCAATATCTTCTTTGCTCATTGAAGTGTTAGAAGTAATTGTAATTGCTTGCTCTTTGCCTGTGCCTTTGTCTTTAGCAGAAACGTGAACAATACCGTTAGCATCAATATCAAATGTTACTTCGATTTGTGGAATGCCACGTGGAGCAGGAGCAATACCGTCAAGGTGGAATACACCAAGAGTTTTGTTGTCTTTAGCAAATTCTCGCTCACCCTGTAAAACGTGAACTTCAACAGAAGTTTGACCGTCTGCAGCAGTTGAGAAGATTTGTGATTTTTTAGTAGGAATAGTTGTGTTTCTTTCAATTACTTTTGTTGAAACTCCACCCATTGTTTCAATACCAAGTGAAAGTGGAGTAACGTCAAGAAGCAAAAGACCTTTAACGTCGCCGCCAAGTACACCTGCTTGAATTGCAGCACCAACTGCAACACATTCGTCTGGGTTAATACCTTTAAATGGCTCTTTGCCAAGGAAGTTTTTAATTGCTTCGTTAACAGCAGGAATTCTTGAAGAACCACCAACCATTAATACTTTGTGAATTTCAGAAGCTGAAAGACCAGAGTCTTTAAGCGCTTGTCTTACAGGCACCATTGTAGCTTCAACTAAGTCAGCAGTGAGTTCGTTGAATTTAGCACGAGTCAATGTTGCTTCATAGTGTTTAGGGCCAGTAGCATCTGCATAAATAAATGGCAAGTTAATGTCAGCTTGTGTAACGCCTGAAAGGTCGATTTTTGCTTTTTCAGCAGCATCTTTAACCCTTTGCATTGCCATTTTATCGCCTGATAAATCAAGACCTTCTTTTGCTTTGAAGTCAGCAACGATAAAGTCCATAATTCTTTGGTCAAAGTCGTCACCACCAAGACGGTTGTTACCAGCAGTAGCAAGAACTTCTTGAACGCCATCGCCCATTTCTATAATAGAAACGTCAAATGTACCACCACCTAAGTCATAAACCATAACTTTTTGGTCAGACTCTTTGTCAACGCCGTAAGCGAGTGCAGCAGCAGTTGGCTCGTTGATAATACGTTTTACTTCAAGACCGGCAATTTTACCAGCGTCTTTAGTTGCTTGACGTTGAGCGTCAGTAAAGTAAGCAGGAACAGTAATAACTGCTTCAGTAACTGTTGAGCCGAGATAGCTTTCAGCATCAGCTTTCAATTTTTGTAAAATGATAGCAGAAATCTCTTGTGGAGTATAATCTTTGCCATCAATGTTAACTTTGTAATCAGTACCCATTTCTCTTTTAATAGAAGCAATGGTTTTGTCAGGGTTAGTAATTGCCTGACGTTTTGCAATTTGACCAACCATTCTCTCACCATCTTTTGAAAAAGCAACAACAGATGGAGTTGTTCTAGCACCTTCAGCGTTAGCAATTACAACTGGTTCGCCACCTTCAATTACTGCAACGCATGAGTTTGTTGTACCAAGGTCAATACCAATAATTTTACCCATAATAAAATTCTCCTTTTAGAAAATAAAAATAATCAATAATATAAATTAATCGCAATTTGCGACTTTAACCATAGCAGGGCGCAAACAATTTTCGCCTAATTTGTAACCAACTTGTAAAACTTCGGTTACTGTATTTTCATCTACTGTGTCATCATCAACCTTCATAACAGCCATATGGAAGTTAACATCAAACTTTTCGCCAACAGGATTAATTTCTTCAAGGCCAAGTTTGTTTAATTCAGCAAGCATTCCTTTAATTGTCATTGAAACGCCGGCTGCATAACCTTCAGAGTTTTCATCAGCAGATAATGCTCTTTGAATGTTGTCAAGAGAAGGCAAGATAGCCTTTAAAGTTTCACCTTTAACAAAAGAAGAAAGTTTTTCTTTTGCAGCAGTTTCTCTTTTTTTATAATTATCAAATTCTGCAGCAGTTCGAAGCAACATATCTTTTGTTTCTTGAAGTTCGGCTTTAAGTTGTTCGTTTTCTTGAAGTTTCTTGTCGTCTTTTTTTGACATTTTAGCTTTTGGCTTTTCTTCGATTTCGTTTTCAACAACTTCGCGTTTTTCTTCGCTCATCATCAAAATTCCTTTCGTTTGTATTGGAATAAAGAGGGGAACACATTAACAATTATGCCCAACCCTTTGTTCATTATGTTCATTTTACACCATATTTTTGTATTGTCAATACCCTAAATGTAAACAAATTGTGAACAATTTGACTTTTTTTGACCTTTGTTTGATTTTAATGTGAATAAAATATTAATTTTTGTCAAAACTACTTATGAAAACAAAGAAAGGTCGAATTAATTTATGGGAAACGAGCATAAAAAGGGAAGGGCAAATCAAAACAGAGTAGGAATGTATTTTTCGCTTTCGGTTTGTGTTGTTGCAATTTTGTTAGGTTCTGTTTCTGCTATTAAAAATAAGAACGACTTATATAATAATGTAGCAGTAACAACCAAAGAGGTTGTTGAAATCAGAAAAAACCAGACTGATGTAACAAAACAAACAACAGTTACCATTCAAACTACAACTAAGCCTACAACCCAAACCACAACAAGCATTGTTGCTAACCATTTTGTAATGCCTGTTGGTGGAAAACTCAACAAAGAGTTTTCAAATCAAAAAATGCAATATTGTGAAACTTATGGCGACTGGCGTTTGCATTTAGGAATTGATATTGCCTCTAAAAAAGGCAGCGATGTGGTTTCTGCTGGCAAAGGCAAAGTCAAAAAGGTTTATGTTGACGACTTGTTTGGCAAAGTTGTTGTAATTGACCATGGCAACGGTGTTGTTGCAAATTATTGTGGTGTGAAAAGCGTTGTTGTGTCAAAAGGCGATGTTGTGGAAATCGGACAAAAAATCGCTGTGATTGGCGATGTTCCTTGCGAGGTGGCAGATGAAATACATCTTCATTTTTCTGTTAAAAAAGATGGCAGGTTAGTTAATCCAATAGAAGAGTTAGAATTAAATGATTAAATTTAAGTATTTTAAGTAAGGTTATGCTCATATAATAAAACAACTGCCCCCGAACCGTTAAGGGGCAAACTTAAAACCGTTGTAGCAATTTTGTTACAGCGGTTTTTG
>JAZRPW010000052.1:0-29182 GCA_045649405.1 Acutalibacteraceae bacterium | reverse complement strand
ATTCATTGTCTTTCGCTCCTAATTTTCTAATAAAGCGTCATAAATTGCAAGTGCAGTTACAGCTTCAATTACAGGTACTGCTCTTGGTACTATACAAGGGTCGTGTCGACCTTTGATTTCTAATTTTGTGTTTTCTTTTTTGCTAAAACTAATTGAGTTTTGTTGTTTAGCAATTGAAGGTGTTGGCTTAATTGCAACTTTGAAATAAAGTGGCATTCCAGATGAAATTCCACCTAAAATTCCACCGTGATTATTTGTTTTTGTTTTGATTTCCTGATTATCATAATAAAACTCATCGTTATTTTCGCTGCCCAAAATTTTGGTGCAGTCAAAACCGTTACCAAATTCAATTCCTTTTACTGCAGGAACGCCAAAAACAGCAGATGAAATTACACTTTCAAGCCCATCAAACATCGGTCCACCGACACCTGCTTCAAGACCTAAAACCACACATTCAATTGTTCCACCAACTGAATCGCCATTTTCTTTTGCGGTTTTGATTGCTTCTTTCATCTTTTCGCCTTGGTTTTCATTTAAAACAGCAAAGTTTTTTGAACAAGTTTCTTTTAACTGACTAGCACAAGGATTAGTTTTATCAAATGTATCATCACAAACATCAGCAATTGATGAAATGTGCGCATAAATTCCAATGCCTTTTCTAGCTAAAATTTGTTTTGCTATTCCACCGGCAATACAAAGTGGTGCAGTGAGTCTGCCTGAAAAATGGCCACCACCACGAACGTCTTGTGCACCGCTATATTTTACTTGAGCAGTAAAATCTGCATGCCCTGGTCTTGGAATATCAATGATGTTTTTATAATCATTTGAATGTGCGTTTTGATTATAAATAACAGCTGTTATTGGAGCACCGCAAGTAACATTATCAACTATACCTGATATAAACTCAGGAGTATCTGGTTCTTTTCTTGCAGTTGCAAATTCAGCGTTGCCCGGTGCTCTTCTATTCATAAATTCTTGCAATTGTTCTAAATCTATTTTCTCGCCTGAAGGCAAGCCATCAATAGTAACGCCAATTGCTTTTGAATGTGATTGACCAAAAACCGAAACTTTTATGTTTTTGCCTAAAACACTACTCACTAAAACTCCTCCTTTACATTTCCGTTTAAACTTTTAAAATCATTATAAAACGTTGGGTATGATTTTTCAACTGATTCTGCATTTAGAATCTTAACTTCATTTTCGCATAAAACTGATGCTATTGCAGCACTCATTGCGATTCTATGGTCGTTGTGAGAATTAACAACTCCACCTTTAAGTTTTGAGTTGTGAACAATCATACCGTCATCTGTTTCTTCAATTTTACCGCCGAGATTCGAAATCATTTCAACAACAGTTTTAATTCTGTCACTTTCTTTAATTCTTAATCTTTTTGCGTTTTTAATTGTTGTTTTGCCTTTGGCATTGCAAGCTAAAACACACAGAATTGGCACTAAATCAGGTATATCAGATGCATCAATTTCAAAGCCATTCAGATTACCCTTTGAAATCTTCGCAAAATTGTCGTTTATTTCGATTTTTGCGCCAAACCGCGATAAGATTTCGATTATTTTTTTATCGCCTTGTACAGAGTTAAATGCGAGATTTTTAACTGTTATGCCGTTATCTAACATTGCACCTAAACAAAGCCAAAAAGCTGAATTTGACCAATCCCCTTCTACGATTAAATCTTTAGCGTTGTATCGTGAAGATAAAAGTTCAAAAGTATTGTTTTCAAATTTATATTCAATGCCAAATTGTTTTAATACATCAAGTGTTAATAACACATATGAATATGATTCGAATTTTTCTTTGATAACAACTTTACACTCTTTGTTTAGTAGCGGCAAAGCAAATAGCAAACCAGAAATGAATTGAGATGAAACGTTTCCTTCGATTTCAATTAAATTTGCGTTTAATTTGCCTGAAATTGATAAAACATCATCGTTTCTAACAAGTTTACAACCGTTCTTTTCTAACTCTCTATCGAGTGGAAAAAGTGGTCTTTGTGGTAATCTGCCATGCATTTTGATTTTGACATTTAATCCTAATGCACAGATTATTGGAATCAAAAATCTTAATGTTGAACCACTTTCACCAACATCAATTTGCGTTTGTGCTTTTGTAAGGTCAATTGGCTCAACCAAGAAGGTTTTATCTTGATATGTAATATTTGCGCCAAGCCCATTTAAACAATTAACAGTTGCTTCAATATCTTTAGAAGTGGTATCACATTTTATTTTGGATACTTCGTTAGATAAAGCAGCGCAAATTAACGCTCTGTGTGCGTGAGATTTTGAAGAAATAGCAGAAATAGTACCACATAAGTTTGATTTATTTATAATTACATTCATATTCCTGCCTCAACATATTTCTTGATTTCTTCAATATCAATTTTTAAAAGTCTTGAATCGCCAACTTCATAAGGAATAACAAGATTCAATGTGTTTCCTGTTCTCTTCTTATCAGTTAACATTGGTTTAACTAATTCTTCAACTGAAAAAATTGTGTTTGTTGGCAGACCGAATTTTTCCAGAATTTTTACTATGTTTTCTGTGCATTCAAGTTTACAAAACTCATTTTTATAAGCAGATTTTGAAATTATGCTAAGACCAATAGCAACTGCGCTACCGTGGGAGATTTCAAAATTGCTACATAATTCAACTGAGTGACCGATTGTGTGACCAAGATTAAGTTTTTGTCGTTCGCCATTGTCAAACTCGTCTTTTTCAACAATATCTCTTTTCATCTTTATACATTCAGAGATTACATATTCTAAATCAAAATCTTTACCATTTTCTAAAAGATGCTCAAACAATGGTTTGTTGCCAATAACAGCATATTTAATCACTTCGGCGCAACCATCGGTAAACACTTCAGATTTTAATGTAGAAAGCGTTGAGTAGTCACATAAAACCAATTTTGGTTGATAAAATGCACCAACTAAGTTTTTACCTGCATCAATATCAATAGCGGTTTTGCCACCAACCGAAGAATCAACAGCAGCTAAAAGAGTTGTTGGAATTTGAATGAATTTGATTCCACGCAAGAAACAAGCCGAAACAAAACCAGCTAAATCACCAACAACGCCACCACCAAGTGCAATGATTAAATCAGATTTTGTTATGTGATTGTTAGCAAGGAATGATGAAATACTCAAAAAGTTTTCACCGTTTTTTGATTTTTCGCCGTTTTCAATTACGTATTTAAAAACTTGAAAACCTTGGTTCTCTAACGATTCTTCAATAGTTTTTGAATACAATGCATCAACAATATCGTCAGTAATAATCACAGTTTTGTTAGGGTTTGCGATTTCTTTTACATATTCCCCTGTTCTCTCGAGTAAATTATCTGAAATTATTACTTTGTAACTGCTAGAAGCGTTAATATTAATTTCGGTCATTTCCGTCTACCTCTTCTTTGATTTTTCTTCCTTCATCAAGAAGATTAATCATCTTTTGTTTATCATCTTGTAATAATGATAATCTATAAGCATTAAGATTGTCAATCAAAATATCAAGTTCATTAATTAAGTGCTCTTTGTTTTCGAAAAATAATTCAGTCCACATTTTAGGATTGAGCCAAGCAACACGAGTTAAATCTTTATAACTTCCTGCTGAAAATCCTTTATGAATCTTTGCGTTTGGACTTTTAATAAAACCATTTGAAATAATATGTGGCATTTGTGAAGTAAAAGCAATTGTTTTGTCATGCTCTTGTGCAGTGGTCACAGCAAACGAACCGAATCTGCAAGGACTTAACAATTGTTTTGCTTTGTCGAACATTATAATGTCATCATAACGCTCTGGCACTATTACCATTGGAGCATCAACAAATAAATCAGCACTGCTAAACTTGTAACCTGAGTTATGTGTGCCTGCCATTGGGTGTCCACCAAAAAATGTGAATCCGTATTTCTTGCTTAATTCAAATCCACATTCACAAATTTTAGTCTTTGTACCACAACAGTCAATTACAGAAGCGTTTTTATTGATTAAACTTGCTTTTTGTTTTAAATATTCAATGGAAGCGTCAGGATAAAGAGCAATAATAATCAATTCACAACTGCCTATTGAATCATCATTTAAAACATCATCAACATTGCCATCAAGTTTAGCAAAATCAAGCATAGTTTTATCTAAATCATAGGCTAAAACTGTGTGTCCCGCTCTTTTGTATGCCTTTGCCATTGAACCGCCAATAAGACCTAATCCAACAATACCAACAATCATTATTTAATTGCCTCTCTAATTTTAAATACTTTTTTAGCAACTGAATCGAACTGTGCAGGTGTCAATGATTGAGCACCGTCACACAACGCATGAACAGGGTCATTATGAACTTCAATCATAATACCATCAGCACCACAAGCAGCTGCTGCTAAAGCCATTGGCTCAACCATCCAGTTAATGCCAGTTGCGTGTGAAGGGTCAACAACAACCGGTAAATGAGAAAGTGATTTTAACATTGGAACTGCAGATAAATCAAGCGTATTTCTAGTTGCAGTTTCGTAAGTTCTAATACCACGTTCACAAAGCACAATGTTTTCATTACCTTCAGACATAATGTACTCTGCACTCATCAAAAATTCTTTAATAGTATTTGCAAGGCCTCGTTTTAAAAGAATTGGCTTTTTAGTTTTGCCAAGTTCTTTTAAAAGGTCAAAGTTTTGCATATTTCTAGCACCTACTTGAATGAAGTCAACATCTTCAAATAAGTCAATATGATTTACATTCATAATTTCAGTAACAATTGGCAAGCCAGTTTCTTTTCTTGCTTCTTTCAAAAGTTCAATACCTTCTCCACGAAGACCTTGGAAGTCATAAGGTGATGTTCTTGGTTTAAACGCACCACCACGAAGCAACAAAGCGCCTGATTCTTTAACTTGCTTTGCAATATCAACGATTTGCTCTTTTGATTCAACCGAGCAAGGACCTGCAATTAACGCAAAGTTTCCATCGCCGATTTTAACACCGTTTATATCAATAACAGAATTTTCAGGGTGGAATTTTCTGTTGCATTGTTTAAATGGTTCTGAAACTCTTTTTACTGACTCAACAATTTCCAAACTTTGAACTAAGTCAACATCTACCTTTGCAGTATCGCCAATTAAACCTAAAACTGTATATTCATCACCCTTTGAAATGTGAACATCGATGTTTTGGTTTTTTAACCAAACAATAAGGTGGTTCATTTGTTCTTCGGTTGTGCCGTGTTTTAATACCGCTATCATAATAAAATCTCCTTAAAATAAAAACCTACACAGTAGCGACTGTGTAGGTTAAAAATTTAAATTTAGTTATTTAGAAACTTCATTTAACTTTTTTACAACACAAATCGCTACCACTTTTGCTAAAAAAGTAGTAGTTAAAAAAGTAAAAGTATGAAGTTGTGTAAGCAATTGAGTTTTTCATTTTGACTTACCTCTTCTAAATAATTTACTGTATTATAGCACTTTGCTAAAGTGTTGTCAAGATTTTTTGTATATTTTTTAATAAAAGTTGAAGTTTTATAATATATGTGTTAAAATCTTTTAAAAGGAGTTTTAATATGAATAGGATTGTTAAATATATATCAATTACATTAACTGCTATAATTTTAATTATTGCAGTGAGTTTAGGTTTTTATTCAAATAAAGATAAACTATTTAACATCAATAATTCAAATGTAATTAGCACACAAAAAACAACACAACCAACAACCAAGATTGAAGAAACAACAATTTCAATTGGAAATGTTGGCGATATTTTAATTCATTCCCCTATCTTTCGTTCTGCGTACAACTCAAGTTCTGATACTTATGATTTTAACAACATATTTAAATATGTAAAAGATATATACTCGAAATTCGATTATATGGTTGCCAATCTTGAACAACCTATTGCTGGCGAAGAGTTTGGTTATTCTGGTTTTCCTTTATTTAATGCCCCTGACAGCATTGTAGATGCATTAAAAGAAAATGGTGTTGATATGGTATTAACTGCATCAAACCATTCTTATGATAAAGGTAAGCAAGGTTTTTATAATACAATTAAGAATTTAAAAAGTAAAAACATTGATTTTATTGGTATTAGAAATGAAGAAGATAAACCTTATCTTGTAAAAGATATTAAAGGTATTAAAGTTGGAATGATTAATTATACTTATGAAACACAAAAGTTGTCTGATACTAAGTATATTAATGGTATTCCAATGGATAGTGAAACAGCGACACTCATCAACTCGTTTGATTATAACAATCTTGACGCTTTTTATGCTGATATTTCAGGTAAAATCGATAGTATGTATAACGATGGAGCTGAAGCTATTATTGTTTATATGCATTGGGGTACTGAATATTTAATTTCTGCTAATGAGTATCAAAAGAAAATTGCTCAAAAACTTTGCGACATTGGTGTTGACGCGATTATTGGTGGTCACACACATTGTCTTGAGCCTATTGATATGATTAGTTCAACTGTTTCAGGCAAACAAACACCGATTATTTATTCAACTGGAAATCAACTTTCAAATCAAAGAAAAGAAACAATAAGTCATTTTAGTTATGATACTCCTTATTGCGAAGATGGCGTTATTTATAGTTTAGAATTCACTAAAAAATCAAACGGCAGTGTTGTTCTTTCGAATGTTTCATACACTGCTACTTGGTGTAATGTATTCGGCTCAAACTATTATATTTTGCCGCTTGACAAACAAGGAGAATTTAAAAATAGTTTTTCAAGCTTTGGTAGAACTTATGAAATGGAAAATTCTTTAAAAAGAAGTCAATCTCTTTTTGATGAAGGGATAGAAAAAATTAAAACTAACTACAAGCAAACTGATTTAAGAAAGAAGGCAAAATAATGAATTCTCGTCATTTTGATATCTTTGAATTAACAATTTATTTTTCATTGATTTCTTTATTTATTGTTACTGTTGTTTCATTTGTGTTAAATTTCATTTACAACAAGTGCGAAAAAATGCAAAAAATCAATACAATAACTAGTTACATAACGTTAGCGATTTTTGTACCATTATTTTATAAATTATTTAAGTACATTATCGACGTTTATACCATTAGTTACACTTCATCGTATATAATTGCTTTAATAAACGTAATCTTAATTTTGTTGGCGGTTATTTTTACTACAATTAACTTCATAACAAAAAGCAAAATAAAATTGATAAGAAAATTTGAAATTGCATCTTTGTTAATATATTTGATTTTGGCAATAACTTTGATTTTTATGAATTTTAGTGACAAGGTGTTTATTGTTGTTACAGCAATTTCGCTTTTGCTTTGCGAATATTTTATTGTTAACTCAAACGAGAATCTGCAAGATAAAACTTCTAAAGCAATATATCTAACAACTAATATAATTGTATCAGCTATTTTAATTATTTGCTTGTTGGTTTTAGTGTTCAAAATCTCATTCAAATTCGATTTAACTTTATTGATTATTGGTTTGATTATTTTAATAATTGCACTCATTCCATTATTAACTGCTTATAAAACATTAAAGAAGGAAGTAAACAATGACTAAAATCGCTATAATCGGCGGTGGCGCTTCGGGGCTATTTGCTGCTATAAACATACTTGAAGTTGGCAATGATGTTAGTGTTACAATTTTTGAAAGAATGAACAGGGTTGGTAAAAAAATCCTAGCAACTGGCAATGGTAGATGTAACATAACAAATGAATTTGCATGTGAAATAGATAAAAATGGTTTTCCAAAATATTTTCACGGAGAAAACTCAAAATTCGCCAACTATTCGTTAACAAAGTTTAGCCAAAATGATTTAATTGACTATTTCAGCAAAAACGGTGTTATGTTTAGGCAAGAAAATGACAAATTCTATCCGTTTTCTGAACAAGCAGGAACAGTTTTGGATTTTTTGCGTCTTAAATGTGAAATGCTTGGAGCAAACTTTGTTACAGATACTGAAATTAATGAAATCAAAATAAAAAACAATGGATTCATTATAAATAACAACTATTTTGATAAAGTCATTGTGGCTTGTGGTGGTAAATCTAGCCCTCATTTAGGCTCAAATGGCACTGGATATGCTTTGCTTGAAAAGTTAGGTCATAAAACAACAAAGCTCTACCCTGCTATCACTCAAATTAAAACTGAAACTGAATTTGTCAAGCAACTAAAAGGAATTAAAGCAGATGCCAATTGTTCCATTTTTGTTGATAACAGTATTATTAGAGAAGAATTTGGCCAAGTTTTATTTGCTGATTATGGTTTGTCTGGTCCACCAATTTTTCAACTTTCAAGAGTTGCTGCAATGAATTATGAAAACGCTTGTTTCGTATCTCTTGATTTTATGAAGGATAAAAGCATTAATGAAATTTATGCCGTTTTAAAATCGATTATTGACAGTCCTTTTACCTATCCATTAACCTGCGAAAATCTTTTATCTTTAGTTTTAAACAAAAGACTTGGTCAAGTAATTGTAAAGTATTCAGGACTTAGTCTAAATCAAGATGTTTACGCATTGACCGATGAAGATTTATTAACTATATGTAAATCTATAAAACAATTCAAGCTTAATGTCAAAGGTGTCAATGGCTTTCAAAACGCTCAAGTTACTGCAGGTGGAATTAAAACAAATGATTTTGATGACAAAACAATGGAATCTAAGCTTATCAAAAATCTCTATGCTTGTGGCGAAATTTTAGATATTGACGGAGATTGTGGTGGTTTTAACTTGCAATGGGCTTTTTCATCTGGATTTATTGCTGCAAACAGTGCTGTGGGTAATGCATTATGATTAAAGTTAACAATGTAAAACTACAATTAAATTATAACGAAAATGATTTAGTTAATGCTATTGCAAAAAAGTTGAAAATTGATAAAAATTGTATTAATTCGTTTTCAATTATTAAAAAATCATTAGATGCACGAAAAAAGAATGATATTAAATACACATTTTCTTTTAAAGTAAAATTATCAATTGATGAAAAAAAGGTTTTAAAAAGATTTAAAGAAAATGAAGTTTCTATATTTTTAGAAGATGAATATCAATTTAAAAAATGCAACAAGCAAATAACTCCGTTAATTGTTGGCAGTGGGCCTGCAGGTTTGTTTTGTGCTTATATTTTAGTTAAATCTGGCCTTAAGCCAATAATTATTGAGCGTGGAGAGAAAGTTGAAGATAGAATTAAATCAGTTGAATCTTTTTTTGAAAAAGGCGTTTTGAATACTGAATCAAACATTCAGTTTGGTGAAGGTGGTGCTGGAACTTTTTCAGATGGTAAACTAAATACTGGTATTTCTGACAAAAGAATAAATTTAGTACTCAAAACATTCGTCGAGTTTGGCGCGCCAACAGAAATTCTTTATGAGCAAAAACCACACATTGGTACTGATGTTTTAAGAAATGTTGTTGTTAATATGAGAAATTATATTATCAACAATGGTGGAGAGTTTTTATTCTCTACAAAATTTATTGATTTTGAAACCAAAGACAACAAAGTAGTTTCTGCAATTGTTGAATCAAATGATGAAAAACTTTCTATTGATTGTGATAGAATAGTTTTAGCAATTGGTCACAGTGCAAGAGATACTTTTTACAAATTGTATGATAAAGGACTTGAGTTTAATCAAAAGGCATTTGCGGTTGGTGTGAGAATCGAACACCAGCAAGAGTTAATCAACAAAATACAATATGGCGAAAACTATCAAAAAGAACTTTTGCCAGTAGCAGATTATAAAACTTTTGTTCATTTAAACAATGGAAGAACTGTTTATTCGTTTTGTATGTGTCCTGGTGGTCAAGTTGTCGCTGCGGCAAGCGAAAACGGCATGATTGCAACAAATGGAATGAGCAATTATAAAAGGGACGGTAAAAACGCAAACAGTGCTATTTTAGTTAATGTAAACCCAGAAGATTTTGGATCTACTCACCCACTTGCCGGTGTTGAATTTCAAAGAGATATTGAGACAAAAGCATTTAAAATTTCAAATTCATACAAAGCGCCTGCACAAACTGTTGGAAGTTTTGTTTATAAAAGAAAAAATGAATCAAAATCTGTTTTATCAACCTACTTGCCAGGTGTTGTGATGAGTGATTTGAACGAAGTTCTACCTGACTTTATATGCGAATCACTTAAAGAAGGTTTAATTGAAATTAACAAGAAATTACAAGGATTTGCTTGTGAAGACGCATTATTAATTGCACCTGAAACAAGAAGTTCATCCCCTGTCAAAATTTTGAGAGATGAAGATTTTAACAGCAAGTTTGAAGGATTATTGCCTTGTGGCGAAGGTGCTGGCTATGCAGGCGGCATAACATCTGCTGCTGTTGATGGCATTAAAGTTGCTGAAAAAATTATAAAATAATAAAAGCTCTTATGTTGTACATAAGAGCTTTTATTTTCATCCTAATCCACTAACATATTTTCCGCACTTCAAAAACTTTTTAGTATTTGAATAAGGTGTGAAAAAGTAATACCAATCTCCATCATTACCGTAGTTTCCGGCCTCGATTACATAATATTTTCCGTTTTTAAGTTTGACTTGACCCCAATAATGTTGCCAACGATTGCCCGAGGTATATCCTCTGTATCCCAATAGCAACTTAACATTAAACCCAGAATAAGCAAGGTATGCAACCATTGCACCGTTGTATTGAGCACATTGTCCAATTTTTTTATTAAAAATTGCGCTTACATAATTATCATTTGCAATTTTCGCCCACAATTCACTTGTAGAAGCATAAGTTACCTTTTTGTTAATGTACATCATAACATAATAAGCTTTATAGTATGGTGACATATCATCAGTTAAATAATTTGCCTCGAACTTTTTGAAGATTTTAATATCATCATCTGTAATTGTGTTAATTTCTTGCAACTTTGCTTTTTTACCTTGAACATTTGTTGTTTTAAAAGTAGTTTTTGGTTTTGTTGCCGAACCATTAACTATTGCTTCAACATCACTTGCACAAACAGAATTACTAGTCACAATTTCTTCTTTTTTGTTATTTTTGTTAAGTTTATATGCTTTAATATAAAAATAATAGTTTGTTTTAAAAGGTGTGACATTAGAATGATTATATGTAGTAATATTTGAATCAGTAATGTCATTAACTAATTCAAAATCAAAATTGTTGGTAGAAAAATAAATTTCATAACCAGATGCATCATCAATTTTTTGCCAATTTAAATCAACACTCTTTTTGTGTGCAGCAGCATAAAGATTAATGCCATAAAACATAGTAACTACATTAGATTTTTTGCTAAACACACGTTTTTTGTTGCTATTGTATTTAAATGCTTTTACTGAATAATAACAAGCAACATCACTTAATGGTTCTGCATCAATATAAGTATTAATATTCCCGTCGAATCTAGCGATTCTTTTCCACTTTGCCCTATCAAAGCTTCTTGAAATTGAATAACCATCAGCGTCAGAAACAATATCCCAATTCAAAATAACACTATAAATGCTTTCTTGAATTACAAGGTTTTTTGGCTTTGTAGGTTTTGAAACTGGTGTATTATCAGTAGTTGTTTGACCTGTTGCAGATGTTGTCGTAGTTGTAGTTGTTGTAACAGCAGTAGTAGTGGTAGTAGTGGTAGAGGTTGTTGTGGTTGAAGAACTACTTGCAATTGTTGTTTGTGGTTTCTTTTTTGCAAAAACATCAACCGAAGAAAAACTACCTAAAACTATTGTTAAAATTATAAACAAAGAAAAGATTTTTCTCATAAATTATCTCCAAGTTTTTGGTTACATTTTTGTTACTTTTATTATACAACAGTTCTGATTTTTTGTCAAGAAACAATTAGAAACGACAAAAGCACCCTTTCGGGTGCTTTTTAGATTAGTTGTAGTATTCAACTGCTGATTTAAATAATCCCATATCATAATTGCCATCAACATTCTTATAAAGACCATAACCAGTTCTTTCAGAATGTCCCATTTTACCAAACACTCTACCATCAGGTGAACAAATACCTTCGATAGCAAAATCAGAACCATTAGGGTTAAAAGCAATATCATTAGTAGGATTGCCAGCAAGGTCAACGTATTGAGTGATTACTTGACCGTTTTCAATTAATTCTCTGATTAATTTTTCATCTGCAATAAATCTACCTTCACCGTGTGAAATTGGCACAGTGTAAATCTCATCAACATTAGTGTTTTTAAGCCAAGGAGATTTATTTGATGCAACTCTTGTTCTAACAAGTTTTGATTGGTGACGGTTAATTGTGTTAAATGTAAGTGTAGGACAATTTTCATCAGTATCAATGATTTTACCATAAGGCACAAGACCAAGTTTAATCAAAGCCTGGAAGCCGTTACAAATACCGCCCATCAAGCCATCTCTGTTTTCAAGCAAGTCGGCAACCTGCTCTTTGATAGCTTCATTTCTAAAGAATGCAGTGATGAATTTACCTGAACCGTCTGGTTCGTCACCACCTGAGAAACCACCAGGAATGAACACAATTTGTGATTCTTTCATCAATTTTGCAAATTTATCAACAGATTCGCCAACAGAAGCGGCTGTTAAGTTGTTAATTACAAAAATTTCAGGGTCAGCACCAGCACGAGCAAAAGCTTTGGCTGTGTCATATTCACAGTTTGTGCCTGGGAATACAGGAATTAAAACTTTTGGTTTTGCAATTTTAATTGGTGAAGAAATGTGTGAATCAACAGAATATGAAATTTTTTCGATTTTCTTATCTTCTGTTTTAATGTTACAAGGGAAAATTCCTTCTAACTTGTCTTCATAACCTTGGTAAAGGTCTGCAAGTTCAACAACTTCACCTTTATAAGAAATTTCTTGTTTTGAAGTTGTTTGACCCAAAATTGTACCAACATTTTCATCAGAATTAAGTTCAAGAATGAATGAACCATATTTATAGCCAAACAAATCGTTCATTTCAACGTTTTCATCAAACTTAAATCCAAGACCATTACCCATGCCAGCTTTAAGAACAGCTTCTGCAACACCACCGAATGTTGGTGTATAGCAAGAAAGAACTTTGCCTGCTCTCATAAGAGCAATAACAGTTTCAAACACTTGTTTTTGTGATTCAACTTTAGGAAGGTTGTTTTCATCATATTCAGGTGTGATGATAACAACTTTACTACCTGGTAATTTGAATTCATTAGAAATAATGTTATCAATTTTTTCAGTAGTAACAGCAAAAGAAACGAGTGTTGGTGGTACATCAATATCTTCAAAAGTACCACTCATTGAGTCTTTACCACCAATTGCAGCAATTTCATAGTCTTTTTGAGCTTTAAAAGCGCCTAAAAGAGCAGAAAGTGGTTTTCCCCAACGTTTACCACAAGTCATTGGCTTTTCAAAATATTCTTGGAAAGTAAGATAAACATCTTCAAATTTAGCACCAGTAGCAACCAATTTAGAAATTGATTCAACAACTGCCAAATAAGCTCCGTGATAAGGGCTTGTTTCAGTAATATATGGATTGTAGCCATAAGCCATTACTGAAGCGAGTTTAGTTTCGCTCTTTTCAACAGAAACTTTGTTAACCATTGCTTGGATTGGTGTTAATTGATTTTTACCACCAAATGGCATAAATACAGTACCTGCACCAATTGTTGAGTCAAACTTTTCAGAAAGACCACGTTTTGAACAAACATTCAAATCTGTTGATAAAGCTTTGATATTTTCAGCAAAGCTGCCTTCAACAGTTTTGTTGTAATCTTTTGTGTTTTCAGGTGTAATATCAATGTGCTTTTCTGCACCATTTGAATTCAAGAATTCTCTAGAAATATCAACGATTGTTTCACCGTTCCATTTCATAACAAGTCTTGGATTTTCAGTTACAGTTGCAACTACTGTTGCTTCAAGGTTTTCCTCGTTAGCAAGTTGACAGAAACGTTCAACATCTTTCGCTTCAACAACAACAGCCATTCTTTCTTGTGATTCAGAAATAGCAAGTTCTGTACCATCAAGACCGTCATATTTCTTAGGAACAGCATTAAGGTTGATTTCAAGACCGTCAGCAAGTTCACCAACAGCAACAGAAACGCCACCTGCGCCGAAGTCATTACATCTCTTAATAAGAAGTGATGCTTCTTTATTTCTAAACAATCTTTGAAGTTTTCTTTCTTCAGGTGCATTACCTTTTTGAACTTCAGCACCGCAACTTTCAATTGATTCTAATGTGTGTGATTTAGAAGAACCAGTTGCACCACCACAACCATCTCTACCTGTTTTACCACCAAGCAAAATTACAATATCCCCTGCTTCTGGACGTTCTCTTCTAACGTTTTCTGCAGGAGCAGCGGCAATTACGGCACCAATTTCCATACGTTTTGCAACATAACCTGGGTGATAAATTTCATCAACAAGACCGGTTGCAAGACCGATTTGGTTACCATATGAACTATAACCATTTGCAGCAGTTGTAACAATTTTTCTTTGTGGTAATTTACCTTTTAATGTTTCTGAAACCGGAACAGTTGGGTCAGAAGCACCGGTAACACGCATTGCAGAATAAACATAACTTCTACCTGAAAGTGGGTCACGAATTGCACCACCGATACATGTAGCAGCGCCACCAAATGGCTCAATTTCAGTTGGGTGGTTGTGTGTTTCATTTTTAAATAACAACAACCATTCTTCATCTTTACCATCAATGTCAATTGTGATTTTAACTGTACAAGCATTGATTTCTTCAGATTCATCTAATTTTTCAAGTTTACCAACTGATTTTAAGTATTTAGCTGCCAAAGTACCAATGTCCATAAGATTAATTGGTTTTGTTCTGCCAAGCGCTTTTCGAGTTTCAATGTACTCGTCGTAAGCTTTTTGCAAAAGTTCATCTTCAAATTTAACAGAATCAATTGTAGTTAAAAATGTAGTATGACGGCAGTGGTCAGACCAATATGTATCAATCATTTTGATTTCTGTAATAGTTGGGTCTCTTTTTTCTGAAATAAAGTAGTTTTGACAAAATTCAATGTCATCGTAACTCATAGCAAGAGCGTTTTCATTAGCCCATTCTTCAAGTTTGTCTTTTGATAAATCACAAAAACCGGTTAAAGTTTTAACTTTTGTAGGAATATCGTAATTAACCTTTAATGTTTCGTAAGTTTCCATAGATGCTTCTCTTGCTTCTACAGGGTTAATTACGTATTTTTTAATTTCTTCAAAGTCTTTTTCAGTTAAATCACCATAAAGTAAATAAACTTTTGCAGATTTAACATCAGGACGCTCTGATTTTGAAATAAGCTGAATACATTCTGAAGCAGAATTTGCTCTTTGGTCAAATTGACCTGGCAAAAATTCTACTGCAAAAACATAATCACTATCAACATCTAAAGCATCATAAATATCATCAAGTTGTGGCTCTGAAAAAACTGTTGTTTTGCAATAATCAAACAAATCTTTATCAATATTTTCAACGTCATATCTATTCAAAATACGAAGATTTGAAAGACCTTTAATTTGTAATAATTCATTAATTTCTGATTTTAAAGATTTTGCTTCGTTTTGAAGTCCTTCTTTTTTCTCAACAAAAAGTCTGTAAACCAAAATATTTCCTCCTAAGCTTTTAACGCTTTTTGACCAATATCTTTTCTGTAATAAGCATTTTCAAAAGAAACTTCTTTTACAGTATCATAAGCTTTATTAATTGCATTTTCAAGTGTGTCTGCTACTTCTGTTACACCCAAAACTCTACCACCGGCAGTAAGTAACTTTTCGCCGTCTAACTTTGCACCTGCAACATAGATGTTTTTATCAGTTGGCATAGTAAGTTCTTTACCAGTTTCATACTTTTTAGGATAACCATCTGAAGCCATTACAACACAACAAGCGTTTTCATTAGAAAATTCTACTTCTGCTTCATCTAACTTCTTGTCTGCAATTTTAAGCATAATTTCAAACAAATCACTTTTCAAAAGTGGTAATACAACCTGTGTTTCAGGGTCACCAAAACGACAGTTATATTCAATAACTTTTGGTCCATTTTTAGTAATCATAAGACCAAAGTACAAGCAACCTGAAAAACTTCTGCCTTCACTGTTCATTGCTTCAATTGTTGGTTTGAAAATAGTTTCCATACAAACATCTGCAACATCTTTAGTATAATAAGGGTTTGGAGCAATTGTACCCATACCACCAGTATTAAGACCTTCATCGTTATCAAGTGCTCTTTTGTGGTCCATTGAAGAAATCATAGGAACAACGGTTTTGCCATCTGTAAATGAAAGAACTGAAACTTCAGGACCTTCCAAAAACTCTTCGATAACAATATTGTTACCACTAGCACCGAAGATTTTGTCTTGCATAATTGATTTGATGCCTTCAACTGCTTCTTCCCTTGTCATAGCAATAATAACACCTTTACCAAGAGCCAAACCATCTGCTTTAATAACAGTTGGAATTGGAGCAGTTTTAATGTATTCTAACGCATCGTCCGCATTATCAAACACTTCATAAGAAGCGGTTGGAATGTTATATTTTTTCATCAAATTTTTAGAAAAAACTTTGCTTCCTTCGATAATAGCCGCATTCTTTTTAGGACCAAAACAAGGAATGCCTATCTCTTCCAAAGCATCAACTGCACCTAATACTAATGGGTCATCAGGAGCAACAACAGCAAATTCAATGCAGTTGTTTTTTGCAAATTCAACCTGAGCAGCAATGTCAGTTGCTTTGATATCAACACAAGTAGCATCTTTTGCAATACCACCATTACCAGGAAGAGCAAAAATTTCAGTAACCTTGCTACTTTCTTTTAATTTCTTAATGATAGCGTGTTCTCTACCGCCACCACCAACAACCATTACTTTCATCAAAACTTCCTCCAAAGATTAATGATGGAACAAACGCATTCCAGTAAACGCCATTGCCATACCGTGTTTGTTACAAGTTTCAATTACGTTGTCATCTCTGATTGAGCCACCTGGTTGTGCAATGTATGAAACACCACTTCTTGCAGCTCTTTCAATGTTATCGCCGAATGGGAAGAATGCATCAGAACCAAGTGCAACACCTTTAATTGTTGAAAGATATGCTTTTTGTTCTTCTTTAGTAAATGGTTCTGGTTTTTCTTTGAAAATTGTTTGCCAAATACCATCTGCCAATACATCTTCATCATCGTCAGAAATATAAACATCAATTGCATTATCTCTGTCTGCTCTTCTTACAGAATCTAAGAATGGAAGATTTAAAACTTTGTCATGTTGTCTTAAATGCCAAATGTCTGCTTTGTTACCAGCCAAACGAGTACAGTGAATACGTGATTGTTGACCAGCACCTACGCCGATTGCTTGACCATCAACTGCAAAGCAAACAGAATTTGATTGTGTGTATTTCAAAGTAATCAAAGAAATAATCAAATCTCTTTTTGCATCATCAGGAATGTTTTTGTTATCAGTAACAACTTCTTTTAACAATTCTTCGTCGATTTTAAAATTGTTTCTACCTTGCTCAAATGTAATACCATACACTTGTTTGATTTCTTGTGGATTTGGAACATAATTCTCATCAATTTTGATGATGTTGTAGTTACCATTTCTTTTCTTTTTAAGAATTTCTAAAGCTTCGTCAGAGTATCCTGGAGCGATTACGCCATCAGAAACTTCTCTAGCGATAAGTTTAGCAGTTGTAGCGTCACATTCATCTGAAAGAGCGATAAAATCGCCAAACGAACTCATTCTATCAGTACCACGAGCTCTAGCATATGCACAAGCTAAAGGAGAATCATCAAGACCTTCAACGTCATCAACAAAACAAGCTTTTTTAAGTTTTTCAGGCAAAACAGTACCAACTGCCGCTGATGTTGGGCTAACGTGTTTAAAAGAAGTAGCACAAGGCATATTAAGTGCTGCTTTAATTTCTTTAACTAATTGCCAACTGTTAAAAGCATCTAAAAAGTTAATGAAACCAGGTCTGCCAGAAAGGATTTCGATAGGTAAATCAGAACCATCTGCCATATAAATTTTTGAAGGTTTTTGGTTTGGGTTACAACCATATTTTAATTCAAATTCTTTCATTTTCTTTCTCCTTATTTGTTTTTGTTTACTATTTTTGTAGTTGCTTTGCCTGTTGTAATATCAATAAATCTAACAAACAAAGAAACCTTATTATCTTCATTTAATGAAGTCCACAAATTGTTTGTAAATTCATCAATATCATTAGGAATGCTAACTTTTTTAGGTTCTCCGCAGAAAGATGGCAATGGATTTCCATCTCCTTGGTATGTATGAATAAAATGACCTTCCCCTGCTTTTGGATTATAATATGAATAAGTAAATCTTTGACAAGAATCCGGGTCGCCATCATTTGATTTTAGAATTGACATTGCATAATTATAATCGCCGTTTTCAACCTTCATAATGCCTGAAATACGAGGAGTATAGTTTGGAGCATCATCTTCGAACTCACGTGTGCGAAGTGCTTGCTCAAATGTCATTTGTTGATTCATTAAATCATAAATAGTATCAGTTTGGTCGCCATTAGTAACAATTGTTTTGTTGCCCAAAACTCTAACTGGTGAGTAAATAATCAAATGTGGGTCTGTCAAAAGTGATGGGTCGTGAGCTTCGGTTTTGATTCCATCTTCAGTAGCTGTGAAAACTCTGTTTCTTGAGTTAACACTTCTACCCATAATGAAATAAGCAGTCACAGCGTTTTTGCCATCTTCTGACTTACCAATAACGATTCCTCTACCTGGATAATCGTTATTTCTTAATTCTTCATAAATATCAATTTTATTCATAATAATTTTCTCCTAAAAAAATTAATCAATATAAGCTTTGTTATTTTTAATTCTAATTCTATCTTCGCAGAAAAGAGATACAGCTTGTGGTAGTATCTTCCACTCTGCTTGTTCCATTACTCTTTTTTGTAAAGTTTCAGGTGTATCATCATTTTCAATTTCAACTGCTTTTTGCATAATGATAGGACCACCATCACAAACTGCAGTTACAAAATGAACAGTAGCACCTGTTACTTTAACACCAGATTCAAGCGCTGCTTCGTGAACATGAAGTCCATAAAAGCCTTTGCCACAAAACGAAGGAATAAGTGCAGGATGAACATTCATCATTTTATTTTCATACTTTTCACAAACGCAATCATCAAGAATTGTCATAAAGCCTGCATAAACAATTAAATCAGCATTTGCTTCATCTAAAATTTCTAAAAGAGCTTGGCTATAAGATTTGTTATCAGCATAATCTTTTCGTGGAAGAACAACAGTATCGATGCCATTATTCTTTGCACGCTCTAGTGCATAAGCACCTTCTTTTGATGAAATTACAAGTGAAATTTTACCGTTTTTAATGATGCCAGAATTCTGTGCGTCAATAAGTGCTTGTAAATTAGTTCCACCACCTGAAACTAACACAACAATATTCTTTAGCATATTACCACTCTCTCATCTGATTCATCAATTTCGCCGATTACATAAGCGTCTTCGCCGTTTGCTTTGAGAATTTCAAGTGATTTTACAACATCTGCCTTGTCAACAACGATGCTCATACCAACGCCCATATTGAATGTATTGAACATATCACGCTCAGGAATATTGCCTTCTTTAGCAATCAAATCAAAGATTGGCAAGATTTTCAAAGCGCTCTTGTTGATTTTAGCTGTAAAGCCTTCTGGCAAACTTCTTGGAATGTTTTCATAGAAACCACCACCGGTAATATGAGAAACTGCTTTAACAGTAACTTCATCAAAAAGAGCTGTCATTGATTTTACATAAATTTTTGTTGGAGTTAACAATGTTTCGCCGATTGATTTGCCACCGAGTTCTTCTCTTGGAGTTTTAATATCTGCATTTTCAACATCAAAAACTTTTCTAACAAGTGAAAAACCATTTGAGTGCACACCACTTGATGCAAGACCAATAATAACGTCGCCTTTTTTGATTGTTTTGTTGTCAAGAATTTTGTCTTTATCAACAACACCAACAGAAAAACCTGCTAAATCATATTCATCAACTGGGTAAAAACCTGGCATTTCTGCTGTTTCACCACCAATAAGTGCAGCGCCTGATTGAACACAACCTTCGGCAATACCTGAAACTATGTTTGCTACTCTTTCAGGCACATTTTTGCCAACTGCAACATAGTCAAGGAAAAACAATGGTTTAGCACCACAACAAATAATATCATTAACACACATTGCAACACAGTCAATACCAACTGTATCATGTTTGTCCATTAAGAAAGCCATTTTAAGTTTTGTACCAACACCATCAGTACCACTTACTAATACTGGCTTGTTGATACCTGTCAAATCAAGCTCAAACAAACCACCAAAGCCACCGATGTCTGATAACGCACCAGCTGTTAATGTTTTTGCAATGTGTTGTTTCATTAATTCTACAGCTTTGTAACCTGCAGTAATATCAACGCCTGCTTCTTTGTAACTTTCACTAAAACTTTTCATAAATCTATCTCCTTTTTAACCTTTACCGTTCCAACAATATGTACACAATTGACTCTTATCAAGTCCAATTGCATCAACAATTCCTTGAATTGTTTGAAATTCAAGAGAAGCAAAATTAAATTTATCAGCAATTGCTTTTCTTAAATTTTTACCTCTTTGAGTGTTTGAATCACTATATTCATCAATGTGTTTCAAGCCTTCTTCCCCTTCAAGTTCAACAATTACTCTGCGAGTTATAAGTTCCATTTCGTCGTTTGACCTTGAGAAGTTCAAATATTTGCAATTGTACATTACAGGCGGACAAGCCGAACGCATATGTACAGATTTTGCACCATGTTCATAAAGAAAATCAACAGTACCTTTAAGTTGTGTACCTCTAACAATTGAGTCATCAACAAACAAAAGATTTTTATCTTGAATAAGTTCGTGAACAGGAATTTGTTTCATTTTCGCAACCTTTACTCTTTCAGATTGTCTTGAAGGAGTAAAGCTTCTTGACCATGTTGGTGTGTATTTAATAAAAGCACGAGCAAACGGAATTCCACATTCATTTGCAAAACCAATTGCGTGTGGAGTGCCAGAATCAGGAACGCCACCAACATAATCTATATCTTTAAGATTACCATCTTTTTCATCTTTCTCAGCCATAATCTTGCCGTTTATATATCTCATTATCTCAACATTCTTACCTTCGTAAGTAGAAGTTGAATAACCATAATAACTCCAAAGGAATGAACAAATTTTCATCTCTTTGCCAGGTTTCGCAAGTTGAGTCATATCATCAGCAGTGATTTCAACAATTTCGCCAGGTCCTAACTCTTTCTCATCTTGATAACCAAGTTTCTTATAAGCAAATGATTCAAATGAAACGCAATAACCATTTTCACTTTTACCAACTGCAATTGGCAATCTGCCAAGTCTGTCTCTTGCGGCAATGATTGAACCGCCTTCACGAAGAATAAGAATTGATGTTGTACCATCAATTTCATTTTGTGCGAATTTAATGCCATCAACAAAATTAGTTTTTTGATTGATAAGCGCCGCAACTAATTCTGTCATATTATCTCTACCACCGGTCATCATTGCACCGAAGTGACCACCGCTGAATGAAAGATATTGTTTAATAAGTGAATCAGCATTGTTAATTGTGCCGATTACACAAATTGCGTATTTACCTAAGTTTGAGTGAATAAGCAAAGGTTGTGGGTCATAATCACTAATGCAACCGATTGCGCTGTTACCCTTCATTTCATCAAAAGTTTTATCAAACTTTGTTCTAAAAGGAGAGTTTTCAATGTTGTGAATTTCTCTTTGAAGACCAATTTCGCTATCATAACACGCAATACCTGCACGACGAGTGCCAAGGTGTGAATGATAGTCAGTTCCAAAGAAAACTTCTTCAATTGCATCATATTTGCTAGTTACTCCAAAAAAACCGCCCATTTAAATTTTGTCCTCCCAAGGAATTTTATTTGAATTGATTATAAATTTTTTCGTTCTTTTCTAAAACTGCTTTTTTGTTTTCTTCACGAGCTTTGATTAATTTTTCAGACAACTCGCTATCAGTTACAGCTAAAATTTGAATTGCTAAAAGCGCTGCATTTTCAGCACCATCAATTGCAACTGTTGCAACAGGCATGCCACTTGGCATTTGAACTGTTGATAAAAGTGCATCAAGTCCATCAAGTGTTGATGATTTAACAGGAATACCAATTACAGGCAAGGTTGTGTTTGCAGCAATTGCACCTGCTAAGTGTGCAGCTTTACCAGCCGCCGCAATAATTACACCAAAACCATTTTCAATTGCGTTTTGTGAAAAGTCTTTAGACTCTTCAGGTGTACGGTGTGCAGAGAAAACGTGAACCTCAGTTGGAACGCCGTATTTCTTAAGTGTGTTGATTGCCTTTTCAACAATTGGCAAATCACTGTCAGAACCCATAATAACCGCAACTTTTTTCATAAAACAAAAACCTCCAAAAAATAAAATTGGACAGTCCTATACAAAGAATATAAGACTGCCCAGACGGTCGACATAAATCCCTAGATATTTTTACTCCTTTGCGGTTAAATCCGCTCATCCGTCAGTCGTAAAAAATCTATTAATATTATATATATCGATTTTAACATACAATATACTGTATTGTCAAGCAAAGTTTTGAGCAATATATATTGATTTTTTTGTGTATTTTGCATTAAAAATCGATTAAAACTTTGTGAATTAGTCCTTTTTCAAAAAATCTTTACTTTTTTTAGTGTTTATGCTACAATTATAAAAAATTATTTTAAAGGAGTTTAAAATGGTTAAACACATTATTTTATGGAACTTGAAAGATGAATTTTCGAATGAGCAAAAGTTAGAAATTATGGCTCAAATCAAAGAAGGTTTAGAAGCTTTGAAAGGTAAAATTGACGGCCTTGTTGAAATCAAAGTACAAATAGAAAAACTTGAAACTTCAACTGCTGATTTAATGCTTGATTCAACATTTGAAAGTTTTGATGCTTTGAAGTTTTATTCAACACACCCTGAACACGTTAAAGTTGCAGATGAAAAGGTGCGTCCATTCACTGCAATTAGAAGTTGTTTAGACTTTGAAATTTAATTGGAGAAATAAAAAATGAGTATTAAATTTTACACAGAAAACAAAACATTTTTCCTTGATGGCAAAGGTTTTACTTATGCCTTTAAAATCAACGAAAATGACGTTGCTGAACATTTATATTTTGGAGAAACAATTGGTCACGATGATATCTCTTATGTAAGACACGCGGGCTCTGGCTCAACACAAGCGACAATTCCGGGCAAAGACGACCATTTTTATTCAAGTTATATGCCTGAAGTTGCTTTTTATGGCACTGGTGACTATAGAGAGCCTTGTGTTTGTGTTGAAAATGAAACCGGAGACAGACTTTGTGAATTGCTTTATGATTCGCACGAAATTCTTGATAAAAAACCAAAAATTAGTGGTATGCCATCGCTTGATGGCGAAGAAACACTTATTCTTCATTTAAAAGACAAAGTGACTAACTTCGCTGCTGATGTTTATTACACAGTTTATGAAGATACTGGTGTTATTTCAAGAAGAATTGTTTATAAAAATGAATCTGACAAAAAAATCAAAGTTACTCGTGCTTTTTCATTCACAGTTAATTTACCTGGCAATGATTATGATATTTTATCGCTTTATGGCGCTTGGGCATGCGAGCGAAAAATTGAAAGAATTCATATGCATCACGGTGTTGTTTCAATTGATTCAAAACGAACAACATCTTCATCTGTTTTAAATCCGTTTGTTGCAGTTTTAGAGCCTGAAACCAACGAAACAAGCGGTAAAGCTTATGGTTTCAATCTTATTTATTCTTCATCTTACGCTTTAAAAGTTGAAGGTACAAGCCAAGGAAGAACTTTAATCACAGGTGGTATTAACGACTTCGATTTTGCTTGGAATTTAACTGCTGGCGAACAACTTGAAACACCTGAAGTTGTTATTGCATTTTCAAACGAAGGTCTCGGCGGAATGTCAAGAGCCTTCCACGATGTTTATAGAGAGCACTTAATCAATAAAAGATTTGTTAAAAAACCAAGACCAATTGTTATTAACAACTGGGAAGGAACATATTTTAACTTTGATAATCAAAAATTGATGGATATTGTTTCTGCTGTTGAAGGAACTGGAATTGACACGTTTGTTCTAGACGATGGTTGGTTTGGCGTTAGAAATGGCGACCGTTCAGGTCTTGGCGACTGGGTTGTTAACGAAGATAAACTTCAAGGTGGATTAAAAGCAATTATTGAACACACTCACAAATGTGGAATGAAGTTTGGCCTTTGGTTTGAGCCAGAAATGGTTAATGAAGACTCTGATTTGTTTAGAGCACATCCTGACTGGGCAATTGGCACACCAAACAGACCACGTTGCTATTCAAGGCATCAATATATGCTTGATTTAACCCGAGCAGATGTTCGTGATTATATTGTTAATTCTGTTAACACAGTTTTGAAAGAGAACGAAATTGATTATGTTAAATGGGACTATAACAGAAATGTTACTGAGTCTTATTCATTTTCTTTAAAACCTGAACAACAAAAGGAATTTGCACATAGATACGCACTTGGTCTTTATGACCTTTGTGAGCGCATTGTAAACGGAAATCCTGATGTTATTTTTGAAGGTTGTGCAGGTGGTGGTGGCAGATTTGACCCTGCAATTTTGCACTATTTCCCACAAATTTGGACAAGTGATGATTCAGATGCAAACGAGCGTACAGAAATTCAATTTGGTACTTCAATTTGCTATCCACTTTCTTCAATGAGTTGCCATTTTTCAGTTGTTCCTAACCATCAAACTAGCAGAATTACACCTGCTAAATCTCGCGCTGATATCGCTCATTTAGGTGCTTTTGGTTACGAACTTGATACTTCAAACTTTACAAGCGAAGACAAAGAAATGGTTAAAGAGCAGGTCGCAAAATACAAGGAAGTTCAAGACCTTGTTCTTAATGGCGATTTGTATAGATTCGAAAATCCATTTGAATCAAATTATTTTGGTTTTAATGTTGTTTCTAAAGACAAAACAAAAGCGTTGATTACTGCATTTGTTAAACTTTGCGACCCTAACCCTGAGGCTAAATTCATTTACCCAACTGGGCTTGACAAAAACAAAAAATACTACATAAAAGAACTTGATACAACTCTTTCAGGTAGCACCATTATGAATGTTGGTTTGCTAATCAATACCAGAGGTGGCGGAGACTTTAGAACATTTACTTTCACACTTACAGAGAAATAGAAAAAACTCCCTTTTTAAAAAGGGAGTTTTTATTTTAGTGTTGATTTTTTAACAAGAAAATGCTATACTGATATTACCACGCAAAAACTAAATATTTTGTCACCATAGGAGTAGGTGTTTTTATTTTTGATAAAAGCACATGCTTCAATTTTCGCGTCTCTATTTCTATGGTGATTGTGATTAGTTTTTGTGTGGTAGCAAAACGAAGTTTGTGTTTTTTGTGTGTGCATTCTTCGGGTTGCACACACTTTTTTGTTATAGGAGGTTAAAAAATAAATTTACAAACACACAACTGAAAAAAGAAAGGATTTTTAAATATGAAAAGGATAATTGCATTAATATTAACAGTTGTACTATGTCTCTCTTTTTGTTCATGTGAAAAGAAATTAAAACCAAAAGATTTAGTTGATATAGAATGGTATGGTGTATTAAATCACGGATCATCTGGCTCTTCTTATTTAAAGTTTGAAAAAGATGGAACAGGTTCATATGTTTACTATGAAGATAACAATTCAGTGAGAGAATTCACATATGCAATTAACGAGAACACTATTTTGATCACTGTAGAAAATCAGTCAGTATTTGGTTCTTCAACTAAATCAGAAGTAACACTCGAATATATTGAAGATGAGAATGGTGTTCAATTAAAAAAAGTCGATAGTAACATTTTTTATGTTTCAAAAGACGACTACAAAGATGCAACTACTAGACAAAAGACAAAATTGCTTAGTGAAGCAACCGAATTGGATATAGAAACTGTTACTCATATGAACACAATTATGTATAGTAGTAACAAAGTCAAGTTTGAAAACGAATTCGAAGGTAAAATTTTTAAACATTCAGCTACTGTATATGAAATTAACAATGGTTATTGCAAAGTTGGAACACACGATTCAGGCGAATTTATACATACAATTGATGTCTATTTATGTTATGATGAACTTACAAAAATCGATATTGGCTATAATATTACAGTAGTTGGTACAATTTCTTCTACGGGCGCACTAACTAATGCTTTTCTTGTTTAATAATTATATCTAACTTCTACTACGTAATAAAAACTCCCTTGCATTGAAGCAAGGGAGTTTTTATTTACAATAATTCTTTTCTTAACTCTTCTGCGGATTTACTGCTTAAATATGCAGGTGGAATATCAAAAACAGTTTTACAACCGCTCATTCCTTCGCCGAACATTCTAAATATTGCTCTAGCATATGCTACAATAACAGATGCTGTGAATTCAGGGTTTGAGTCAAGTTTTAAACTGTATTCAATTACATGTGTGTTTTCTAAATTAGCACCAGTTTTACCACTGCGAATTACAAAACCACCATGTGGAATTCCTGCATGCTCACGAGCTAATTCTTCTGCAGAAATAAAATGAACGATTGTATCATAATCTGCAAAATAGTTTGGCATTCCTTTAATTTCTTTTTCAATTCTTTGTTTGTCAGCACCATCTTCTGCAACAACAAAACATTCTCTTAAATGTTTTTCTCTTGTTGTAAAATCAGGAGTTTCGCCACTTCTTACGGTTTCAAGCGCTTTTTCAATTGGAATTGTATATTGCTTTGCATCCTTTACGCCATCAATTCTTCTAATTGCGTCAGAATGACCTTGGCTTACACCTTTTCCCCAGAATGTATAGTCTTTACCATCCGGCAAAACTGCACCTGCATAAAGACGATTTACAGAAAACATACCAGGGTCCCAACCAACAGAAATCATAGCAACTTTACCGTTTTCTTTAGCTGCTTTATTAACATTTTCAAAATGCTCAGGAATCTTTGCGTGTGTATCAAAACTATCAACAACGTTGAACATTTTTGCAAGGCAAGGTGTTTGCTCTGGCAAGTCAGTAGCACTACCACCACAAAGTATCATAACATCAATTTTATCTTTAAAATTTGCTACATCGCTTACATTGCACACTTGCGCAGTATCAGTAGCAATTGTCAAACTTTTAGGGTCACGACGGGTAAAAACTGCAACCAATTCCATATCAGGATTTTGTTTAATTGCATTTTCAATGCCTTTACCTAAATTTCCGTAACCATAAATACCAATTTTCATAATATCAAACCTTTCTTTTAAAAGACTTTTCTATTTTAACTTATTTTTTTAAATTTGTAAAGTGATAATGTATCATTTCTTAAAATTTTGTGAATATTTTGAAGTTTGGTTGAAAACAAAACATAATTGTGGTAAAATTTACACATAAATTGAAAGCGCAAGGTAATTTTATGAAATTCAATAAAAAATCTTTATATATAATTATTTCGGTGCTATTTTGCTCGATTGCAATGAGTGTGGTTGATGCAATAATACAACCAAGTTACTTAATAAAATCGTTAATCAAATTGGTTTTGTTTTTAGTCATTCCTTTTACATATTTTTTGTTTAACAAAACAGAATTTGAAAAAATCAAAAAGTTATTCACACCAAATAAAAAAGGATTTTTCACGGCTCTTTTGCTTGGCTTTGGTGTATTTAGCGTAATACTAATTGCGTATTTTGTTTTCAAGGATTTAATTGATTTTTCAGGAATTGCAAGTCAATTAACTCAAAGTGCTGGTGTGTCTGCTGAAAACTTTGTATTTGTTGCTCTTTACATTTCATTTATCAATTCACTTTTAGAAGAATTTTTCTTCCGTGGTTTTGCTTTTATAACACTAAAATCACAAACCTCTCGCCTATTTGCTTACATATTTAGTTCTGCGCTTTTTGCTTTTTATCATTTTGGAATGACTGCAGAATGGTTTAATGTAGGAATATTTATTTTGGCTGTTTTAGGGCTTTTTGTTGGTGGTTGTATATTCAACTTCCTTAACGAAAAACAAGAAAATATATACAATTCTTGGCTTGTTCACGCCTTTTCTAACTTTGCAATAAATACTATTGGTTTTATAATTTTCGGAATAATTTAATCACAAAAAGAGATGCAAAAATGCATCTCTTTTTTCTTTATTTTCCTATTGACAAATGCGTTTGTTTGGTGTAAAATAAATTTATCGAACATTTGTTCTTTTAGGTGATATAAATGGAAAGGGTTATTTTACATATTGATTGCAATAAGTTTTATGCTTCGGTTGAATGTTTACATCGACCAGAAATAAGGCACTTACCTGTTGCAGTTGGTGGCGATGATAAAAGTAGACACGGCATCATTCTTACTAAAAACGAAATTGCATCAAAATATGATTTAAAAGTTGGCGAGCCGTTATGGTCTGCTAAAAATAAATGCGCGAAGTTAGTTGTAGTACCACCTAACTTCCCTCTTTATATGCGTTTTTCAAAAGAGGTTCATAAAATTTTGTCTGATTATACTGATACCATTGAGGCTTTCGGAATTGATGAGTCTTGGGTTGATGTTTCAAAAACTGCCCATTTATATGGTGGTGGTGAAAATCTCGCGCACCTCATCAGAAAAAGGGTAAAATCAGAGCTTGGAATTACCGTCAGTATTGGTGTTAGTTTTAACAAAATTTTTGCAAAACTCGGGAGCGACTATAAAAAACCCGATGCTGTTACGGTAATTTCCAAGGAAAGTTTTAAAGATGTTGTTTGGCCTCTTCCTGCAAATGACCTTTTGTATGTTGGCCCTGCTACTTATAAAAAGTTGCAAAATCATTATCGTTACACAATCGGCGACCTTGCTAAAACCGAGCCAGAGCTTTTGCAAAAATGGTTTGGTAAAATAGGATTTATGCTTCACTCTTATGCAAACGGATATGATATGACACCGGTATACAAAGAAAGCCAATTACCTGATATAAAATCAATCGGCAATTCTACCACAACGCCGAGAGATTTGCTGACAAATGATGATGTAAAATCAGTTTTATTTGTGCTTGCGGAGAGCGTTTGCAGAAGACTTCGAGAGCAAGGTTTTCGTTGTAAAGTTGTCAAATTCCATGCAAGAAATAACAAGCTTATAACCGAAACTTTTCAAAAAAAGTTAAAGTTTGAAACTGATATTACAAGAGAAATTGCTAACGAAGCTTATTCCCTATTTTTAAACAATT
>JAZRPW010000051.1:0-42474 GCA_045649405.1 Acutalibacteraceae bacterium | reverse complement strand
AGAGCAGATTTAACCGATGGTACGGGCATTGCTTTTCGTCTAAAAAAACAAAAAGCGCAAACCAAAGCACCGCAAAGTGCAAAACGCATTGCCGCAAACATAAGAATATCTGCAACTGATTTTGCATTGATACCAAATGCGGCATATCCAATTTTAATACAAGGAAACAGACTTCCCCACAGAGCCATAACAAGCAAGGAAGATAATATTGTTTTTGATTTCATAAATTTCTCTACCTTTAATCTATTTAATCAATTTCTTAATATTCTCTATAGCAGTTTTTGCGGTTTTTAAATCAAGTTGTCCTGGGGTTGCATTTTCTGATTCGCCGTTAACACAAAAAGCAATCTGACCGCCAAGAGCTGGATTAACAATTCTTGTTAAACCGCCAAACTCTCCGCTGGCGTGGTAACTAACAGGGGTTTTTAACTCTTTTTTCAAACAAAGCATTGTTTTAATGCTCTCTGCCATTTCTTGTTCAGAATTAGCAATGGTTACGATTTTTATAATATCAGCGCCACGCTTTTCTAAAAATAAAGCAAGGTCAACTACCTGTTCGGTGTTCATTGCAATTCCTGGATGGCAAGAAAGCAAAACTTCAGCGCCGAGCGAATGAATTTTCTCAATGAATTCACATTGTTTTGCTATGATTTTTTCATCAGTTACAATCTCTTTTGGATTGCCTTTTGTGAAAGAATATTTGTCAACACCACAAAAGTTTTCTTTTGAAGCAATATCAAAAGTGTAACCCTGCATATCAATGCCAGAAGCACCCAATTTTGCCGCTGTTAAAAAGGTTTCTGTACGCTCTTGTTCAGAGAGTCCGACATCTTTCCAATCGGTTGTGAAATTGTAATTTAGCGCAAGAATTGGCAACGAAGAACTTGCGATAATTTCACTCAAAGTTTCACTTGTTTTGTCTTCTAAACAAGACATATGCAAATCTATCATATCAGCGCCATTTTGCTCAAAAGTTTTGATTTCGGCAATGGCGCGCTCTTTTGTTTTCTCTCTTACAACGCCAGCCAAAGCAGGAGCGCAAATAGTTGATAATTTTTCCACTAAAAATCACCTCTTTTTCTATTTTATCTTTGCAAAACGTTATTGTAAATGTAAATTATGATATTTTTATCAATTTTGGTACTTTAAAAATATTTACTTTTGTTTATTTATATAGTATAATGCATTTGGGAGTGATGAAAATGTTTATCGATTATGTTACTGATATAACTGTTACAAAAGTTATTTCTACTGTCAGATTGCTAAAACAAGCAAACGGATTAACCACCTATCGACATAAAAGAGATAGTTGGGCTATTGCGCTTAAACTCAGTGGAAAAACCTTTTATAATATAAATGGAAAACAAATTTTATCAGATGCGCTACACCCTGTTATTTTGCCTAAAGGTTGCAGTTATTCTTGGAAATGTGTTGAACCAGGCGAATGTATTATTATTGAATTTGATGCAATTAAAAGCGCTGATAATATTTTATCTTTTGAAATCGCTGATAATAGTTATATTGTCAACACTTTCACAAAAATCGAAAAAGGTTTGAACTCACAATTTGAAACTGATAAGCTTGAATGTAAATTTCTTGTTTACGGCGTGTTGTTATTTTTAATAAAATCTACTAAAAAAGAATATGTTTCAAAAGATAAAAAGCAAAATTTGATGCCTGCTATAAATTATATCAGCGAAAACTATTTTGACTGCAACATAACTAATAATTTTTTGGCAAGCATTTGCAAAATGAGCACAGTTAATTTTCGCAAGACTTTCGAAAAAGTGTATGGCATTTCGCCTATTAAACATCTACATAATTTTAGAATGAACAAAGCAAAATCAATTTTAAAAAGTGATTTTGAGTCTATTGCCCAAGTTGCCGAAAGCGTTGGCTACAACAGTATTTATCATTTTTCAAAAATGTTTAAATCTTATACCGGAATTAGCCCATCAGAATATAAAAAAGCATCTCGAAAATAATCGAGATGCTTTTTATTTACGATGCTTTTTTGGTGTTTTGTTGGCTTATTTCAAGCATTGTGTCTGCGAAAACTGCATACCCCTTTATTGGCTCGTTTACAAAAACATTGGTTAATGCGCCGACTAACTGATTGTTTTGCACTATTGGGCTACCGCTCATTCCCTGCACAATGCCACCGGTTTTTGCAATTAATTTTTCATCTGTTATTCTTACAAGCAAATTTTTGTGTAACGAATCATTATAATCAATGCGCTCAATTACACAATCATAATATTTTGGGCCGCTTTTATCAAGCGTTGTATAAATTTGTGCGTTGCCTGTTTTTACATCTTGTTTATTTGCGACTAAAATCAAATTTTTATTTTGCTCAAAGTTATCATAAAAACCATACAAACCGCAATCGGTGTTTTTAGTCAATTCTCCGATTCGCTCACCTGTAAAAGCCCCGCAAATTTCTCCTGCAGTGCCAGGGCTGCTTTTGTTAATTGACAAAATTTCTGTTTTTACAATTTCGCCTGAGTTTATAGGCAGTAACACGCCGGTGTCAATATCTAAAATTGCATGGCCTAGCCCTGCAAATGCGCCGTTTACTGATGAGTAAAATGTCATTGTGCCAAGACCTGCGCTACTGTCTCTTACCCAAAGACCTGCTTTGTAAAGATTGGTTGAATATTCTTTTACTGGTGTGAATTCAAAAAATAAAATTTTGTCTTCTCTTTTGATTTTCAAGGCAATTGGTTTGCCGTTTGAGTTGTTGATGATTTTTGAAAATTCTTCATTTGAGTTGACCGCCTTTTCATTTGCAGTTTTAATTATGTCGCCAACCTTAATTCCCACACTTTTTGCAGGGTTTACACTACCAAATTCAGTTTTAATATCAGAAAGTCCGACAACCATTACGCCTTTTGTGAAAATTTTTATGCCAAAAGATTCACCTGACAGTGTAACATAACGCCGATTAACAACCTTCATATCAACACTTTTTATTGGCACAACACCCATTAATGAAAGGTTTGTTGTATAATTTTGGGTTGAATTTTGGGTTTGTTTTGAAACGCTGTTAATTTTTTGGTTTGATTTTGAAATTATTTTTAGTTTTGTGTTAAAATGCAGAGTTTCGTCGTCATAAATTGCAATGCTGCTTGGCAAAATATTATTGTAATGAAAAACCGCAGCGAATGTGAATACAGACAAAACCGAAAGAATTAAACAAATTATTTTTAAAAAATTTTTTATAAAAACCACCTCGCTTTTCCTTTATTATTTTTTGTTTTTTGACGCAAAATATTTTATGCAAATATTAATTTTTGTTTATAAATTTAGTTGATTTTAAAGTGAAAATATTGTATAATTTCTTAAAAAAGTGTGGTGAATTTTTATGAAATATTTTATTGCTTCCGACATTCACGGAAGCGCATATTTTTGTGAAAAGTTAGTAAAGGCATTTGAAAGTTCAAATGCAGAAAAAATGATTTTATTAGGCGACGTTTTGTATCACGGACCTAGAAATGATTTGCCAAAAGATTATGCACCTAAAAAGGTTATTGCTATGCTTAATCCGTTGGCTGAAAAAATTGTTGCAATCAGAGGCAACTGTGATGCTGAAGTTGACCAAATGGTACTCGATTTTGATGTTTTGCAAACATATAAAACATTAGAAGTTGATGGCAAAACTTTTTATTTAACTCACGGACATCATATTGATGAAATTAAGTTTGAAAAAGGCGCAATTGTTTTAACTGGTCACACACATGTGCCTGTGGTTGAACAAAGAGAAAATTACACCTATTTAAACGTTGGCTCGGTTTCAATTCCAAAAGAAAACAGCGCTCATTCTTATGTGATTTATGAAAACGACAAATTCGACTTTTTCAATTTAGAAACTGACGAAATTTATAACAGTTATGAAATATAATTTAAGTGGAAAAACCGTTGCTATTACCGGTAGCACTGGTGGAATTGGTATTCAGTTGTGCAAGGAGTTATCTGTTTTAGGTGCAAACTTGATTTTGGTTGATAGAAATTATGAAAAGTCGGTTGCACTTGCTAAAAAACTTAATAACACAAACATTGATTTTGTGACTTGCGATTTAGAAGATTTTGAAAGTGTGAAAAACGCTACTAAAGTTTTAAACAGTAAAAAAATTGATGTTTTTATTCACAATGCAGGCGCATATAAAATTGGTAGAAAAATCACTGAAATTGGATTTGACAACATTTTTCAAATTAATTTTGCTTCTCCTTATTACATAACAAGAGAACTTTCAAAATCTGTTGAAAAGTTTGTTGTGGTGGGGTCAATTGCTCACAATTATTCAAAATTAGATGAAAACGATATTGATTTTAGAACACAAAAGGCCTGCTCAAAAGTTTATGGCAATGCCAAAAGATTTTTGATGTTTTCACTTTTTGAATTTTTTAAAAACGACTCTAAAAAATTAGCTGTTACCCACCCTGGAATTACTTTTACAAACATTACAAATCATTATCCAAAACTAATTTTTGCAATTATTAAATATCCAATGAAAATTGTATTTATGAAGCCAAGTTTGGCGGCAAAAAGTGTTTTGAAAGGCGTTTTTGAAAGTACCGATTATCACTGTTGGTTTGGGCCAAAATGGTTTAACATTTGGGGTAAGCCGAATTGCAAAAAACTTAAAACTTGCTCTATTGAAGAAAGCAAAAAAATTGATAAAATTTCAAATGAGATATACAAAAAAATCCGACTTTAAAAAGTCGGATTTTTTGTTATTTTATTAAGTTTTTAATTGCGTTGAATGTTTCATCACTAATTATATGCTCGATTTTGCAAGCGTCTTCTACTGCAACTTCTCTGCTAACGCCGAGTTTTACCAAACAATCGGTCAAAATGGTGTGTCTTTCATAAACTTTTTTGGCAATTTCCTTACCACTATCTAAAAGTTTAATAAAACCTTCTTTATCCATTTCGATAAGATTTTTTTCACGCAAGTTTTTCATTGCCACCGAAACAGATGGTTTTGAAAAGCCCAATTCATTGGCAATATCTATTGAACGAACAGAATCATTCTTTTGTGACAAAACATATATTGTTTCCAAATAATTTTCTGCTGATTCTTGAATTTTCATATCATCACCCTACTTTATCTGTCAGCAAATGGAATGTAATCTTTACGCTCGCCTACTGCTTTGTAAGCCGGACGAATGATTTTGCCTGCGTTTATAAGCTCTTCCATTCTATGTGCAGACCAACCTGAAATTCTTGCAATTGCAAAAAGTGGAGTAAACAACTCTCTTGGAATTTCAAGCATTTCATAAACAAAGCCGGAATAAAAGTCAACGTTTGCGCTAACGCCTTTGTACATTCTTTTGTTACCTGCGATAAGTTTTGGTGCAATTCTTTCAATTGCTGTGTAAAGATGATATTCATCTTCTCTGTGTTTTTCTTTTGACAAACTTTCAACAAATTGTTTGAAAACTGTTGCTCTTGGGTCAGATGTTGAATAAACAGCATGGCCGATACCATAAACCAAGCCAGCATTGTCAAACGCTTCTTTATTGAGAATTTTTTGAATGTAAGCCTCGATTTCCTCATCGTCGTTCCAGTCACGAATATTTTCTTTAATGTTGTCAAACATTCCACAAACTTTGATGTTTGCGCCACCATGTTTTGGACCTTTTAATGAGCCGAGTGCTGCAGAAATTGCAGAATAAGTATCTGTACCAGATGAAGTTACAACGTGAGTTGTAAAACTTGAGTTGTTACCGCCACCGTGTTCTGCGTGCAAAATGAGTGCAATGTCGAGAATTTTTGCTTCTAAACGAGTAAACTTTGAGTCAGGTCTAAGCATATGCAAAATGTTTTCTGCAATTGAGTAATCAGGGTTAGGGTCATGCATAAAGAAACTTTTGTTGCCCTTGATATAATAATTATATGCTTGATAACCGTAAACACTAAGTTGTGGGAAGGTTGCAATGAGTTGCAAGCATTGACGCAAAACGTTTGGCAAGCTTGTGTCATCAGGATTGTTGTCATATGAATAAAGAGTCAAAACACTTCTTGCAAGTGAGTTCATCATATTTTCGCTTGGCGCTTTCATAATAACGTCACGCGCAAAAGATGTTGGCAATGAAGAATAACTATTCAAAACATTTTTAAACTCTTTTAATTCATCTTTATTTGGCAATGTGCCCATTAACAAAAGATAAGTAATTTCTTCAAAACCAAAACGGTCATCTTTAATCAAGTCATTAACAATATCAATAATGTTATAACCACGGTAAATAAGTTCGCCGTCACAAGGCACAACCTGACCGCCGATGATATCTTTAGATTTAATTTCAGAAATTTCTGTAAGACCAGTTAATACACCGTTGCCATTTAAATCACGAAGACCTCTGTTAACAGCGAATTTTTTATATAAATCTTTATCGATAATGTTATTCATTTCACACTTTTGAGACAATTTTGAAATTTCTGGTGTGATGATTGAAAAATCTTTTTTCATGTTTTACCCTCCCTTTACTTGTCGTTAGAAATATTTTTAACTTCTTCGTCAAATGCTAAATAAATTAATTCAGACAACTGCAAAAACTGAACAATGTTTTCTCTGCCAACACGTTCATAAACATTTTCAATGAACTTTGCTAATGTTTTGTCATTCTGCTCTTTTACGCAAATGCCTTTGTCTGTTAAATGAACCAATGTGTTTCTGCGATTTTCTTTGTCAATTTTTCGAATTATAAGTTCCTTTTTTTCAAGACTGTTTAACACCTTTGTTACACTCGGAGTTGAAACACCTAATCTTTTTGAAATGTCAGAAACTTTTACAAACGAATCGTTTTGCTCGTTGTTCATTTTGTAAACGATTTTCAAAATTCCATATTCACTTGAATTGACTTCATCAATAAGCGGATTAAAGGTTATTGAGTGAAGTTTTTTAATCATTGCAATAATACCATATTCTGTATTCACAATTAATTCCCCCAAAAAACACGAATTTTGTCGAACAATTAACCTGGTTAACAATTAACCTTGTTTATGATAACATATTTTGTATATAAAATTGTTAATAAATTGTGAACACAGAAAAAAGCGGCCAAATCAAGCCGCTTTTTAATTATTTTTTAAGTTTTATCTTGTTCTTTCACAAGTGCAATCACAATTGCAATTGTATTCTTCATCTTCGCAAATTTCATCAACTGTTACATAAGCATACTGAATGAGTGTACCGATAAAGTAAGCAAACAACGCTACTAAAACACCAACAAAAATAGGAGTTACAACTGGTGTTTCAACAAGTCCTAAAGCAAAAATTATAAGACCTACTAATACAACGCCTATTAAAGAAACAACAATTCTTACAAAATATCGGCAAATAGCGCATCTTGTAAACTCACATCTTAGCGAACAAGGGAAAAACAAAGCCGCTAAGCCTAACAAACCAACAACCCCAGCGACGCCAAGCAGAATAAACACTAAAGTTGGAATTGTTGCGGCGGTGATTAAGCCGACTGAAACGAGAATAGCAGCAGCGATGCCAAGTGCTAAAGCGAAAATAACATTTAGAACATTTAAAACTCTTAAAACAATATTATTACAACACATATTTTCATCCTCCTTTCAATATATTATATTCAAAAGAAGACCTACTGTGAAAAAAGCCACCGTCTAAATAGACAGTGGCTTAAAATTTAATTATTTTAATTAAGCAATGAGAAAATATCAGGAAAACATTCAATGCTACGCTTTAAAATTCCATTCATATACGCGATTATAACGCCATAATTGGTAAACGAAACGTCTTGTATTTCCGCTTGTTTTCTGCGAGAGAGCATTTCTCTATCGTTAAGCATACAAGCGCCACAATGAACTACTAATTTATAATCAGTTAAATCATCTTTAAACTCTGCGCCAGATGTCCATTCAAAATTTAATTTTTTACCGGTATAATCGGTAATCCATTTTGGTAACTTATCTCTGCCGATGTCTCCGCATTGACGATGATGAGTACAACCTTCTGAAATAAGAATTTTATCGCCGTCTTGCAAGGCTTCAAGAGTTTTTGCGCCAAAAACAGCAGTTTTCAAAAAGCCTTTGTATCTTGCCATTAAAATAGAAAAAGAAGTAAGCAAGACATCTTCTGGCACACGACTTTTAACAAAACCAAAAACCTGACTATCTGTTATAACCAATTTCGGCTTTTTAGAAAGAGATTTTAATGCAGTTTCAAGTTCTGTTTCTTGTACCACAACACAGATGCAATTTCCGTCTAAAACATCGCGGATTGTTTGCACTTGCGGTAAAATCATTCTTCCCTTTGGCGCTGATTTATCAATTGGTGTTACAAGCACAACTATATCGTCTTTGTTTAATATATCAGAGCAAATCTGCTTTTCTTCAGTCTGTGGATTTAACTTTGCAATTCGCTCTTTCAACTCATTTATATTGATGTTTTCTTTTGCGCTAACAAGAATTTCATCGTCTGCAATTTCAAAATTTTCAACCAAATCTGCTTTGTTATAAGCAACAATATAAGGAATGTCTTTTGATTTGAAAACTTCAATTAATTGGTTGTCGGTTTCACTTTTTTCAGCAGTTGCATCAACAACAAGCACTGCAATGTCAACGCTTGAGAGTATTTGTTTTGTTTTTTTAACACGTTTTTTACCTAAAAGCCCTTCATCATCAAAACCAGGGGTATCGATAATAACAACGGGGCCTAAAGGCAACAATTCCATTGCTTTTTTAACTGGGTCAGTAGTTGTACCTAAAACATCAGAAACAACAGACAACTCTTGCCCTGTAACTGCATTTACAACACTTGATTTACCTGCATTTCGTTTGCCGAAAAACCCGATATGTAATCTATTTGCATTTGGAGTAGCATTTAAGTTAGACATAATGTTCTCCTTTATGAAAGTTTATTTTTTAACTCTAAAATATTTTTCTTTATTTTTTCTGCGACTTTAACAAACTCTTCATCATCTTTACCGGTTGGGTCTAAAAGTCCCCAATCATACCTTTCTTTGCAAGGTATATTTGGACAAGCAACGTTGCAACCCATTGTAATAACAATGTCAACCGGTGGAATGTCTGTTAGAAGTTTTGAATATTGACTTGACATATCAATGTTATATTTAGTTTTCATAATTCTAACTGCGTCTTGATTTATATTTGGAACTTTTTCTGTGCCTGCTGAAAAACATTCGCACAAACCATTTAAGTATGCCTTACCAAAAGCCTCTGCCATTTGGCTTCTGCAAGAATTATGAACACAAATAAACGCTATTTTAATCATTTTTAATTACCTTTAAAATACGGACATTTTTCTTTTATGCATTGACTGTTTCTACTTGAAAACTCACATTTAACATCAGCAGTTTCTAAAGTTACATTATAATTTTTATTAACAAAATCAACCGCTAATTTTAGACTTGTAAACGCATCTCTTTTACAACATCTTGGTCCACCAACTTTGCCAATTTCAAACAAAGCAGATGATGTAAACAACATATGTTTACCCCAACTTTCATCTGTTGTAAGTGGCCCTGTGCCATCTATAAATGCGAGTGCAGTGCCACAAGATGTTACAGCGCCACAAACGCCCCACAATCCACAAGATGCCCCTGGCATTTTCAAACCTTGTTGCACAACATGCTCAAGACCTGCTTTTAAATCGATTTTACCACCTGCATTAAAAAAAGCAGTTAACAAACAAGCACCATCAAGGATATGATGTTCTGGTCCATGAATGCGAACAAAATCTTTATTTGCAATGATTTCAAAAAGCGCAGTTGGGTTTGTGCTTTTTGAATTTAAACATTCTAAAACAATAAGATTGCACCTTTCAATCATTGTATATTCCATAATCATTCACCATTAAAATCTAAAGTCACGACTTCCCTGTTCAATCTTTGTAAGTCTTTCACGAACAATATCTTTAACTTTGTCTTTGCCAATGTTGTGAATTTCTTTTTTAATTAACTCTTCGCCAACACGTTTTGTTTCAGGTGAAGCGTAATCTTCTAAAAATTCTTTCAGTGTCATAAGCGCATTTGGGTGGCAACAGTTTTGAATTTGTTTTGATTTGCACAAATCCATAAATCTGTCACCTGTTCTGCCTTCACGGTAACAAGCAGTACAGAAAGATGGAATGTAACCCAAATCCATCAACCATTTTACAACTTCATCTAATGTTCTTTGGTCTGAAACATCAAACTGCTCAGTATCGGTTGGACGAATTTCTTCTGTGTAACCACCAACAGATGTTCTTGAAGCACCTGAAATTTGTGAAACGCCCAAGTGCAAGAGTTTTTCTCTTACTTCCTGACTTTCTCTTGTTGAAACAATCATTCCTGTATAAGGCACTGCAACTCTAATGCAAGCGCAGATTTTTGCAAAAGTTTCATCGTCAATACCATTGTCAAACTGACCTGGGTCAATGTCTGCTGCACGTTTGATTCTTGGCACAGAAATTGTGTGCGGACCAACGCCATGAACTGCCTCTAAATGTTCTGCATGCATAAGCAAACCTGCAAACTCATATTTATAAAGCTCAAGTCCAAACAAAACGCCAAGGCCAACATCATCAATGCCACCTTGCATTGCACGGTCCATTGCTTCGGTGTGATATGCATAGTTATGTTTAGGTCCTGTTGGGTGGAGTTTTTCATAAGACTCTTTGTGATATGTCTCTTGGAATAAAATATATGTACCAATGCCTGCATCTGCCAACTTTTTGTAGTTTTCAACTGTTGTTGCAGCAATGTTAACGTTAACTCTACGAATTGCGCCGTTTTTGTGTTTGATTGAATAGATTGTGTCAATACACTCTAAAATGTATTCAATTGGGTTGTTAACCGGGTCTTCGCCTGCTTCAATTGCAAGACGTTTGTGACCCATATCTTGCAACGCAATTACTTCATTGCGCACTTCTTCTTGAGTCAATTTTTTACGCTCAATTGTGCAGTTTTGATGATGGTAAGGGCAATAAACACAACCGTTTACACAATAGTTTGACAAATAAAGTGGTGCAAACATTACAATACGATTGCCATAAAAATCTTTTTTAATTTGTTCTGCAAGTGAATAAACTTCCTTGATTTTTTCTGGAATTTCACAAGCAAGCAACACAGATGCTTCACGGTATGAAAGGCCTTTTAACTCTCTTGCTTTTTCTAAAATTTTATCAATTAATTCAACATTATCTTTGTTTTGCTCGGCATACTCTAAAGTCGCCAAAATTTCTTCGTGGTTTATAAATTCTTCTGCTTTTAATGATTTGTTGTTATACATAATTTTTCTCCTTTACAAATCTTTTGTTATCTCCACGGTCGCAAACGATGTTGTAACCGATTTTGTTTATATCTTGTTTTAATTTTTCTATTTGCTCGGCACTTTCAGCACCGGTTGAAACCTTTCCGTTATAAAGTATATATTTTTCTTTGGCTGATTCTGGTGAAAGGTTTGGCATTATTACATTTGCACCTGCCAAAATTCCGTTTTCTCTGCCGCCTTTGTCTGCTGAGTTAAGAGCAGTGGTTGCAGGAAGCAAAACATCTGGCAACATTAGTCGCACAATGCTTAAAAGCATTAAAGTGAGCCGTACACTACCAGCAGCAAAATCTTTAAACGGAGTGTCGTTGTGTGGTAAAAACGGACCGATGCCCACCATTTCAGGTTCAAACTCTTTAATAAACATTAAATCTTTTACAATTGTTTTTGTTGTTTGATAAGGCGAGCCAACCATAAACCCACAACCAGTTTGAAAACCTATTTGTTTGAGTGATTTCAAGCATTCAATTCTGTTTTCAAGAGTTAGATTTTCAGGGTGCAATTTACTGTAATGCTCGCTATCCGCCGTTTCGTGTCTTAACAAATATCTTTCAGCGCCTGCATCAAAATACTTTTGATAGGTATCAATTGACTTCTCGCCAATCGACAA
The DNA here is from genome assembly GCA_045649405.1 of Acutalibacteraceae bacterium. Taxonomy (GTDB): domain Bacteria; phylum Bacillota; class Clostridia; order Oscillospirales; family Acutalibacteraceae; genus RUG11462. Next base: position 30,562 of record JAZRPW010000051.1, on the reverse strand, counting down.
TGTTATTGCACAGTCAGGGTATTTATTTCTAATGATTGAAATAATATCAACCATTTTGTCATCATCAAAATAAAGGTCTTCGCCACCTTGCAAAACAAAGGTGCGAAAGCCGAGTGCGTAACCATTTTCACAACACTCTAAAACTTCTTCTTTTGTAAGTCTATATCTGCTAACACATTTGTTTTCTGCTCTTATACCACAATAATAACAATTGTTTTTGCAGATGTTTGTGAACTCAATCAAACCCCTTACAAACACTCGGTTTCCATAAACATTATTTGCAACTTCTCTGGCTTTTGAGTGTAAATATTGCAATTCTTCATCGTTTATATTTTTAATTAAAAGTTCGAGTTCTTGTGGTGCAAGTGTTTGGGTTTTATAAAGTTTATCAATTAATTTTTTCATTTTTTATTTCCTTGATAAATTGTTTTTGCGCTAATGCCTGGCAAAGCGCCAATTTTTCCCGACAAGGCGCTTGTTACTGCTTGTGGCGCATCAATTGCAACAGAAATTATACTAATGCCTTTTTCTTTGTAAGGCACACCCATTCTGCCGATAATATATTCACCGTATTCTGATAAAATGCTATTGAGTTTTGCAACCGAATCGTTTGATTCAACAATTATTCCAATAAGCGCTACTCTGTTTTCCATTTTTCTCTCCTTAAAAACAAAAAACTGCCTTTTAACGATAAAAAGGCAGAATTATTCCATAATTATTAACTTTGCCTTCTATCGCAATAAAATTTTGATATCAGTTATTTGTTGTAATACTTCCACCGCAGAAAAATCTTTGGTTTCAGCATAATTATTATAGCATAAAATTCACAATAAGTCAATTTATTTTATTAAATCATCACAAGAAACTCCAAACAATTCAGACAAAGCCGAAAGCTCAATATCGGTCACAAATCTTTGTCCACTTTCAATTCTTTGAATTGCATTTTTATCAACATCAATTCCAAGTAACTGTAACTTTTCAGCTAAAAGTCTTTGAGACATTTTTGGTACTGCTTTAATTCTCAATTCATAAATATTTTTTCCGCAAATATTATTTCTACCATTTTCACTTTTATTCTTAAACATATCATACTCCAATAAAATTGACATTCAGTGCTTGACAATTTTATTATAAGCAGTATAATGAATTTATTGACATTCACTAAATGTCAATAAATAAAAACAAGGAGGTAAAACAATGAAAAAGGCATTACTTGGTTTAATGATTTTCGCTTGTGTTTTTTTTAGTGTTTCGTGTTCTACCAATAAAAGCACTCCAACATATTCTGTTACAGTGCTAAGCACTTCTTCAACTACAACACTTAAAACTACTGTTGAAGAAACAACTACAACTGAAGAAACAACCGAAAACGGAGAAATAATGTGGAATGATGCTATTGACCACGTAGGAGAATATGCAACTGTTGTAGGCGAGGTTAAAAGCATTAAATATTCAAGTTATTCAAACGGTTCTCCAACCTTTATTAACATTGGTGAAGATTATCCAAACAGTTATCGATTTTCTCCTGTTATTTGGGGCAAAAACAGAAATACTTGTTTATCTGTGCTTGATGAGATTTATTATGGCGATACCGTTGCTATCACAGGTTATATTGAAACATATAACGGTGTAGCACAAATTGAAATATCTTCTCCTTCACAAATTGAAATTCGTTAAAAGCAAAGCTCACTCTTAATTTGGAGAGTGAGCTTTATTTTTTGTTGAATTAGACAAATTGTTGTGGTATAATAAGAAAAGTTAAATGAAAGGTGGGGTAAAAAATGCAAAAGCAATATATCTTTTTTGACTTTGATGGCACGCTTGTTGATACAAGCGAAGGTATTTATCACGCGCTTGATTATGCTTTTGAAAAAATGGGTTTGCCGCTTCTTTCATTACCTGAAAAACGCAAATATATTGGCCCACCGCTTGAAGCTTCATTTATGACTTTTAATGGTATGAGCGATACGGATGCCGACAAAGCAACTGCTTTTTTTAGAGAGTTTTACAAAGAGCAAGGCGTTAAAATGCACAGGGTTTATGATGGCGTTATTGATATGTTAAAGGCGTTTAAACAAAGGGGTAAATGTCTTGCTATTGCTACATCTAAGCCTGAATTACTTGCAATTAACATTTTGCAAACAAACGGTTTTTTTGAACTTTTTGATGTTATTTCAGGCGCTACATTTGACGGTGCACGCAAAACAAAAGAAGACGTGTTAAAGCATGCAATTGAACTTTTAAAACCAACTAGTTTGGAAGAATGTGTTTTGATTGGCGACTCTAAAAGCGATGCAATTGGTGCAAATTTTATGGGAATGGATTGTGTTGGCGTTTTGTATGGTTTTGGAACACAAGAAGAATTAGAACAAAACGGTGTTGTTAGCGTTGTTGACACACCTGAAGATTTATTGAAAATTATTGATTAGGGGTAAAGTTTTGGAACAGATTTTTGGAGTAGGCGCATTGAACATTGCGCCAAGTAATAGAGGTTTTGTTTTTGCTGAAACACACAAAAACTTGCAAAATGGCGAGGTTAAAAATTTGATTGCTTTTAACGAGTATAGTTTTGATACTAACAAGACAACTGCAATTACAAAAACTGCTTATTTGAATAATATTTTTGCAAACCACAGCGACTTTTTGCGTGAGCAAATTGGAGATTATATCAACATTACCACTGCATTTACACCGAATTTGGGATGTATTATTTTGAACCCTAACGGAATTGCAACGGTTTTTGATTACAACTGCAATTTCAAATTCAAAAGCAATTTGAAATATAAAGGTTATGCGCCTTCTGATGCGGTTGTTAAAGGTGAATCATTGTGGTGCGCTTATCCTGATTCAAACACAATTATTAAATACAACGCAAACTCTTTGCGACAAGAGTTTAAAATTAGTAGTGGTGTTGAAGAAGAACTTACTGAGCCATTTTCACTATTTCCTCTTGAAGATGGAATTGTGGTTACTTCACAAAGCACCGGTCTTGTGCAAAAGGTTTTGTATGATGAATATAAAATTGAAACTATGTTTGAAGCGAAAGAGCCAGTTCAAAAATATATTAAAGTTGACTCAAATGAAGTTATTTTAACAAAGTCAGGAATTTATAAATTGTAAATTGAAAAAGCCAACTCTTTTTGAGTTGGCTTTTTTGTGGTAGATTCGTAGGGGCGCCCGAAACAACGGGCGACCACGAAAGTGAGCCCCTACGAGTCATTCTGAGCGAAGTCGAAGAATCTTTTAAGCCTTCCCCTTGGGGAAGGTGGCATTGCGTAGCAATGACGGATGAGGGACAAAACAATGCAACCCCTCCGTCAACCTACGGTTGCCACCTCCCCTTCACAGGGGAGGCTTTTTATCATTCATTATTCATTAAAAAAAGGAGTGCTTAAAGCACTCCTTTTTGTTTTTACCATTTATCGTCCGCATATGGGTCGTGTTTGGTTGTTGTCTCTGTTTGAGTTGGTGTTTCTTCTTCTGGAGAAGTAGCAATGATATCAAGAGACTCATATTTTTCTAATGTAAGTTCGATTTTTTCAAATTTCATTATTCTTTCCTCCCTTGATTAGTCATTTGCTTTTGCCCAAGCTTCTACCATTGCTTGAGTATTAGCGTCTAAGTTTGCAAAATCACTGTTAGCGTCTGTCATATAAGCATCTGCAATGCCAGCAATGTTACGAACACATTGAACATCTGAATAGTAATATACACCATCAACCAAAACATAAGCGCGAGCTACGAAATCTCTTGCCCAGTTTTTAGGTTTAATGTTAACGATAGAACCAACGATTTCGCCGTCCCAAAGTTCTTCGTTCATATCATAAGGAACGATTGCGCAATCATCTTCTGCTGTGAGATAGTCACCAGCAATGTCTTTTGGAGCGATGAGTGTACCAACTTGGTATTCTTCGTCGCCAACCAATTCAGCAAGTGCTGCTGTATCAATTTTTGTATAGAAACGAATACCTGATACTTCGCCAAGTCTGATTGAAGCTTTGTCGTCTGTTTCAACGATTGTTGTTGATTCACCAGCGAATTCAGGAATTTCTTCTGTAGCAAAGCTTAAAGCTTCTGTTACTGTAAATTCTTGACCAGCAACAAAACCATCAACATATTGCATACCTTCTGCTACTGCAGGAAGTGTGAATGTTTCGCCGTAAGCAACAGTTGCAACTACAACACCGTCGATTGTTACATCATATGTGTAAGTAGCTGTTGTGAATTCGAGTCCTTCTGTTACAACAAATGTTGTTTCAGTAACATCTACATAGTATTTACCAGCTTCGAGTTCTGGGAGTGTGTAAGTTGTACCGTATTTAACTGTAGCAACTACAACGCCATCAACTTTGATATCGCAATCATAAAGAGCTGTTGCAATGTCAATGTCACCAGTTACAACGATTTCTTCACCTACACCATAACCAATGTAGTATCTACCTGCTTCAAGTGCTGGAAGTTTGAATGTTTCGCCTTCAACAACTGTTGCTACAACTTCGCCGTCGATTGAAACATTGTATGTTTTTACTTCTGGTTCTGGCTCAACATAATCAAAGTCATATTCATATGTTACAGTAACATTGTCAACATAAGCATAAACTGGAGCTGATTCTGACCAGCTTGCTGATGCATAGAACACACCTGAAACGTATTTACAATCATACATTTCTTCTGTGATAGCAATTTCTGCTACTACTGGAAGGCCTGTTAATCCTGATTCAAAAATCTTATAAACATCGCCACCTGCTTGGTTGTTGCTACCAAGAGCAGTTGAGAAATCAAGATTTCTGAATGAAACTGTACCAGAAATGTTTTTGTTAAACTCAATTTTTAATGAAACTGGTTTGAAATAAGGTTTGCTTGACCAAGATGAAGGAAGTTGGAAATAACCTCTTTGGTCACTTTTAACTTTAATAGCAAGTTTGTAGTCGCCATTAACTTCAAGGTATTCAGCACCCTCTTTACCATAGCCAATGTTAGCTGTTGCACCACCAACCATTTGTTTGCCTTCGTCCATTGTGTAAACGAGTGTTGCTGTTTCAATTTTTGTAGTGAGTTCCAAGTCATCATCTGGAGTGATAACTTCGCCACCATAATAGCTGTTTGTACCATCTGTGTAGTATTTGTGTTCAGCTGGTGTTGGAACTGTGAAAGTTTCACCAAATGGAACTTCTGCTACTTGTTCACCATCAATTGTGATGATGTATGATGATTTTGCAATGTCAGTTTCATAGTAAATATTGTCGATGTATGTTTCGTAACCCGAACCTGATGAACCACCAGTTACAAGAATAAGATGTGTAACTTTGTTTGTGTCATTGTTAAAATCTTCTACAGCGATAACTTTTGTTGTAGCGCTGTCGCCATACTTGTACATTGTTCTACCAACAAAGTTAATGTTAGTCCAAGATTTTGTTACTGTGCCTGTGCTAAATTTTGTGAAATACATTGTGCCATCTGCAAATTGAACACCAACAGCTTCAAATTTTGAAGTGTTGCTTTGAGTTTTCATTGCATAAAAACCTACTGCTCCTACAATGTTTGCTTCTGGAAGAGCAATTTTTACATAGTTTTTGTAGTTTGAAGATGAAACTACTTTACCGTTTTGGTCCCAAACACCAGTTTTACCAATTGTACGATAAGAATATGCACCTTCGTAAAAATAAGATGTTGTACGCCAAGCGTTTGAGTTTGTTGCTGTCAAACCGCCTACGTCTTTTTCGAAGTCTTGGAACACTTCAACTACTGGGCCTGCTGCGCTTGCCATTGTCATTGGTACTAATGAAAATACCATTAACAATGAAAGGGTAAGTGCCAATAATTTTTTCATACCATTAGTCCTCCTTTTTTTATACTATTTTTGATCAAAAATGGTATAAGAAAATTATACATATTATATTATATTATACTCTACCACGCAAATTTTTGTCAAGAGTTTCTTTTAGTTTTTTCAATTGCATTTTGTAAACATTTTGATTGCGTTTTATGTTTTTTACAAAAAATACAAAATACTACAAAATTATGTTTTTACTAAAGAAAAAAGAGTTCCAATAACGGAACTCTTTTTTTCTTTTACCAAATATCAGAACCATATGGATCATGCTTAGTTGTAGGTTCTGGCTTGATATCATTAGCTGATGCCCATTCATCAACCTTTAACTTTAATTCAGGCGATAATTCAGAATAGCCACTATTAGCATCTGCAATATAAGCATCAGCAATTTGTGAAACGTTGCGAATGCAACTTGTTTTTGAATAATAATAAGTATCTCCAACTTTAACATAGCCACGAGCAACAAAATCACGAGAATAATTTTTCTCTAAAATTGAAACTATTGAACCAACAAACTGGTCGCCTTCCCAAAGTTCAACATCCTGGTTGTTTTGTGGAGTATAAACTACTTTTGCACATCTATCTTCTATAGTAAGCTCATCACCACATATTTCTTTGAGCGAAATTATTGTACCAAGTTCATAACTCTCGTTTCCAACAAGTTTTTGTAATTTTTCATCGTCAACCGTTGTGTAAAAACGCATTCCACTTTTCTTGTTCAAACGAATCGAAGCGCTTTCATCGGTTTCGATTGCAAAAGTTACATTTCCATCAACAACATCATCTTTGTAGTTTGCACCAGGTTGCCAATATTCGCCACCGTATTCATAAGCACCAATATCTGCAGCACTGCCATGATAATCATCGGTAACACCGCTAATTTGTGTTGCACTATCAATAATATTGTTGGCGGTATTTAACGGAACAAGGAATGAATCAATCTCAGGATTTTCAACAAAATAGTTATTACTCAACTTAGGCGCAAGAGCCCCTTCAATCATATCATGAGTTCCTGTAATAATATTGTTATAAATCTTAGTGCCTTTCATACTTGAATCACTATTTTTCGGCCAAACTTGAACACCAACAGGACAATTTACAATAGTGTTATTATAAATTTCATTGTTTTCGCTTTGAGTATTAAGAACAAGCCCTGCTTCTTTAATATCCCATACACAGTTACGATACACTTTGAAATTATAGCAGTTATTATCTATGTAAATTCCACGTGTGCCTTCTTTATCAGTTGAATGCACCCAATTATATCGAATAGTAACGCCTGCGCCATCTCGACCGTAAGCATAAATCAAGCCGCCATCTTGTGTAAGATACATAGCATCGTACAAATCGTTATATTCAATAAGCGTATCTTCATAACCACTATTGTAATATGAATCGTATGAGAAATAAATCAAAAATCTGCCCGAACGATACATTGAATTTTTACGAATAGTAGTTCCTTTTACATTCGGATTTATTGTAATCGCTGAATTATATCCACCTGTGATATTAACATCGTGAATTACGCAATTTTCAATAGTATTATAATGGCTTTGAATGAGAATACCTGTACTCATTGTATAGGCAATTTCAGAGTTTTTCCAAGTATTATGAGTACCTCTAATACGGTTACTGTTAAACTCATCAAGCATTGTTCCATAACCATCGCTTTCACGGAACCAATCAGCATAATAAACGTTAGCATTATCAAGGTTGCAATAATTAGTATCGCCAAGCAATATTCCACCAAAGAAATTGATGTTGCTAAAATTGATGTAACTGCAATCCCACAATTCAACTGAATAGTTACGCGATTTTACCCAAATTTCATTATCATCAGGTTTTTCACCGTCATCGGTGATGATAAACAGCTCTCCACTTGTATTATTATAATAATACTCACGTTTTGAATCTAATCCTGCAAATGAATTTGTAAGATAAAACCACACGCCTTGCTTTGGTGTATATGTGCCTGAAGTATCATTAGCGTCAGGAACACGTGAAGAAAATTTGAGCGATTGTCCCGCAACATAATTAGTAATTGTACGCGAATATGCAACGTATTGTTCCCATGTTTCACCTGTCCAAGTATAAACAGTTGCACCATTCCAATCACCTTCAGGCAAATCACTCGAGCAAAGGGTATTGTTATCTGTACCTTTGCCTGCAAACGCACGAGGCATATCTAACATATAATCAGGATCGGCATTTGGCCAACGAGCCTCAATAAGATTATAAAACTTATTGTCTTTCAACTGTAATGCATGAGCAATTTCACGCCCTGAGCCAATGTTTGCTACATAAATATTATCAGAATATTTTGTCCAATCAGCAGATATTGGATCGTAAGCCGTAACTGCAACATTAGCGTTTTTCTCTGCAGTAAAGGTAATTGGCTGAGTTTCTGTTCCACGCATCTGCCAACCACCAATTTTCTCGTTGTAAACACCGCTTTTTAATACAACGGTATCTCCTGCAGATAAATTTTGTTTTGCTTTTTCGATAGTTTTATATGGATTTTCTTGGGTTCCGTTACCAGTTGAATCACTGCCATTCACTGCATCAACATATTTCTTTTTGCCAGAGCCACACTCAGCCTCTGAATAACGACTTGAATTAGAAATATCTATTGCACCGGACTCGTTAACATAAGCAGAAATATCATTTTGTTCAACTTTAACATCTACTATAGCACTTGCACCAAAAGAAATCGACAAAACCATAGATAAAGTTAAAATCACTGCGATTATTTTTTTCATAATTCATTACTCCATTCTTATATATAACTATATTATACCATATCGCATATAATTTTGCAATAAGTTAAATCGACGATATTGGTAATTTTATTATAGCCCTTTTATGGGTAATTGTCAAGTATAAAACAATATTTTATACTTAACTTGGAGTTGATGGATTTATGATAATATATGATAAATTATGGGAAACTATGAAGAAAAAGGGCATTTCTCAATACAAGTTAATCAAGAGTTATCACATTAGCACAGGTCAACTCGACAGACTTCGCAAAAACGGTAATGTTAATACTTTCACTCTCAATCAACTCTGCAAAATACTTGATTGTAAATTAGAAGATATAGCTGAATATATAAATGAAAAAGAGGATTGCTAAGCAATCCTCTTTTTATTATTGCATTATTGCGCCTTTATCTGCGCCTGAAACTTGGCGAGAATAACGTGAAAGCCAACCTGTTTTGATGTTTGGTTCACGTTCTACATAATTTGCTCTACGCTCTGCTAAAACTTCATCGGTAACTTTAACGTTAATTGAAGCATTTGGAATGTCAATTTCAATGATATCCCCTTCTTCAATAAGACCGATATTACCACCAACTGCGGCTTCAGGAGAAACGTGGCCGATTGATGCACCACGAGATGCGCCTGAGAAACGACCATCAGTAATAAGCGCTACTGTTTTGTCAAGTTTCATACCAGCAAGCGCTGATGTTGGGTTGAGCATTTCTCTCATGCCAGGGCCACCTTTTGGACCTTCGTATCTAATAACAACAACATCGCCATCTACGATTTGGCTGTTGTAAATTGCTGAAATTGCTTCTTCTTCGCTATTGAACACACGAGCCGGACCTGAATGACAAAGCATTTCAGGAGCAACTGCGCTACGCTTTACAACGCAACCGTTTTGAGCAATGTTACCCCAAAGAATTTGAATGCCGCCAGTTTCACTGTAAGGATTATCAATTGGGCGAATTGAATTTGTGTCTTTAATAAAAGCTCCTTCAATATTTTCACCAACTGTTTTACCTGTTGCAGTGATAAGACTTAAATCAAGCAAGTTTTTCTTTGCAAGTTCTGCTTGAACTGCAGGAATGCCACCCGCTGCGTTAAGGTCTTGCATATGAGTGTCGCCTGCTGGGGCTAAGTGGCAAAGATTAGGTACTTTTGCACTCATTTCATTAAAGAGTTTTAAATCAAGCGGAACGCCTGCTTCATTTGCAATTGCGAGCAAGTGCAAAACGCTGTTTGATGAGCAACCAAGAGCCATATCACAAGCGAGTGCGTTTTTAACTGATTTTTCATTGATGATTTGGCGTGCAGTAATGCCTTTTTCAAGCAAATTCATAATTGCCATACCTGCGTGTTTTGCAAGGGCTGTTCTGCCAGAGTAAACTGCAGGAATTGTACCGTTACCAGGAAGAGCAATACCCAAAGATTCGCAAAGACAGTTCATACTGTTAGCAGTGTACATACCAGCGCAAGAGCCACAACCCGGGCAAGCGCCGTTTTCACACTCTTCAAGTTTGCATTTATCAATCATACCTGCTTTGTAAGCGCCAACTGCTTCAAACATTTTTGACAAGCTAACTTCATTGCCGTCATATGTGCCAGCAAGCATTGGACCGCCTGAAACAACAACTGCAGGAATGTCAAGTCTTACTGCAGCCATTACCATGCCAGGAACGATTTTGTCACAGTTTGGCACAAGCACAACACCGTCAAGTTGATGTGCCATTACCATTGTTTCAACGCTATCTGCGATAAGTTCACGAGAAGCAAGTGAATATTTCATACCAATGTGGCCCATTGCGATACCATCGCAAACACCAATTGAAGGAATGAGAATTGGTGTACCACCTGCCATTTGCACGCCAGCTTTAACTGCAGCGGCAATTTTGTCAAGATGGTGGTGGCCAGGTACAATTTCACTGTGAGCAGAAATAACACCGATTAATGGGCGTTCTAACTCTTCTTTTGTGTAACCCATTGCATAAAACAATGAGCGGTTTGGTGCACGTTCAGCACCTTTTGTTACATTATCACTTCTTAAGTTCATAAAAACACCTGTATTTTAAAGAGTAAACAGGCGGTCAAAATGACCGCCTTTTTTTATTTTAAATTATTTTTTGAGCCAAGTCATCATTTTTCTGAGCTCTGCACCAACTTTTTCAAGCAAGTGTTCGCTTTCTTTTCTTCTTGTAGCCAAGAATTTAGCTTTTCTACCAGCTGAGAATTCTTGCATAAATTCAGAAGCAAAAGTACCGTCTTGAATTTCTGAAAGAACTTTTTTCATTTCTTTTCTTGTTTCATCTGTGATAAGACGAGTACCTGTTCTGTAGTCACCGTATTCAGCAGTGTTTGAAATTGAGTATCTCATCATTGCGAAACCACCGTTGTTGATAAGGTCAACGATAAGTTTCATTTCGTGGATACATTCAAAATAAGCCATTTCTGGTTCATAACCAGCTTCAACGAGTGTGTCAAAACCAGCTTTCATAAGTTCAGTTACACCACCACAAAGAACTGCTTGTTCACCGAAAAGGTCTGTTTCAGTTTCTTCTTTGAATGATGTTTCAAGAATACCTGCACGGCCAGCACCGATGCCTGAAGCGTAAGCGAGCGCATAATCTTTAGCTCTGCCTGAAGCATCTTGGTAAACAGCGATGAGTGAAGGAACGCCTTTGCCTTCTTGGTATTGGCTTCTTACTGTGTGGCCAGGACCTTTTGGTGCAATCATAATAACGTCAATATCTTTTGCAGGTTTGATGAGGTTGTAGTGAATGTTGAAACCGTGAGCAAAACAAAGTACGTCGCCCTCTTTCATGTAAGGTGCAACTTGTTCATTGTAAATGTCAGCAGCGAGTTCGTCTGGAACGAGCATCATAACAACGTCTGCAGCTTTTGCAGCATCTTCAATTTCCATTACTTCAAGGCCTGCTTCACGAGCTTTTGCACAAGAAGCTGAAGTTGAACGAAGACCAACAATAACTTTTACGCCTGACTCATGAAGGTTTTGAGCGTGAGCGTGACCTTGGCTACCGAAGCCCATGATAGCAACGGTTTTGCCATCTAAAAGTCCTAAATTGCAATCTGAATCATAGTATTTTGTAATCATAATAAAAATCTCCTTTTGATTTTAAAAAATTCTAAATTAATTTATTTCAAGAGTTTTACTTCGCCACGTTGCAAAGCGGTAACCCCTGTTCGACATACTTCCATTATATCATAACTTCCCAAAATTTCAAGAAAAGCATCTAATTTTTCAGGTTCGCCTGTAAGTTCAAACACCATGCTTGATTTTGAAAGGTCAATGATTTTTGCTTTGTAAATTCCTGCGATTTCACGAAGGGCTGTACGATTGCCTTCGTTTGCTTCAACCTTTACCATTAACAATTCACGAAGAAGTGCTTTTTTTGAGTTAAGTTCGAAAAAGCCTTTGAATTCGTGAAGTTTTTCGGTTTGACGCATAATTTGAGTAAGTTCTGCTTCATCGCCCATTGTTGTAATGGTGATACGAGAAAGCGAAGGGTTGTCTGTTGCAGACACAGTCAAACTGTCAATGTTGAAACCACGTTGACAAAAGAGTGATGACAAACGTGCCAAAACACCTTCAGAGTTTGCAACCAAAATACTGATATATTTCTTTTCCATCACTTTCCCTCCTTACTCATTAATTGTATCATTAACAGTTCTGCCGGCTGGAATCATTGGTAAAACTTTTTCTTCTCTGTCAATTTTACAATCAATCCAAACAGGACCATCAATATTTTCAATTGAATTTAACGCCGCTTTAAGTTCAGCTAAAGTTTCGCAAACAAAACCTTTACCACCAAAGCCTTCTACAACTGCTTTGTAGTTAGTAACCCTTTCAGGTTCTGAAGAAGAGAATCTTCTGCCGTAGAATGTACCTTGCCATTGACGAACCATACCAAGAACCGAGTTGTTCATAATAATTGTTACAACCGGAACACCGTAAGAAACGGCTGTGCAGGCCTCATTCATATTCATATGGAACGAGCCGTCACCTGTGATGTGGAATACTCTTTTGGCTTTTCTACCGATTGCAGCACCGATTGCAGCGCCGTAACCGTAACCCATTGTGCCAAGACCACCACTTGTTAAAAAGTTATTTGCGTGTGTGTGATTAAGATATTGTGAAGCCCACATTTGATGTTGGCCAACGTCTGTAATGAAAATGTCATCATCGTTAGTAAAATCATTGATAACGCCAAAAATTGCTTTTGGATTAAACTCATTTTTTCTTGGCAATGATTTAACTTTGTAACTTTCAATTTTTTCAAGCCACTCAGAATGGTCGTTTTCATTAATGAGTGGCAACAACAACTCTAACAACACATTAACGTCGCCAACTAAATTATAGTCAACTGCAACGTTTTTGTTGATTTCAGACTTGTCAATGTCAATTTGAATGATTTTTGCACGAGAAGCAAATTTATCAGTATTCAAAGCAACACGGTCTGAAAAACGAGTACCAACTGCGATTACAACGTCTGCTTTGTCAACTGCTTTGTTTGCGTGAATGTTACCGTGCATTCCCAAGATGCCACAGTTAAGTGGCTCATCGTATCTAACAACACCTGCAGCCATAATTGTATGCACATAAGGAATGTTTGCTTTTTTAATGAATTTTAAAACAGAGTTTTCTGCTTTTGAAATTCTAGTGCCACCACCTGCGAAAACAACAGGTCTTTTAGCATTATTAATTACCTTTGCAATTTCACTCAAATCATACTCTTTTTGAGCGTGTTGTTCAACCTTTGGCTCGCTTGGTGTATATTCACAAACTGCTTCGGTAACATCTTTTGGAATATCAACCAAAACAGGACCTGGTCTGCCAGAAGAAGCAATTTTAAACGCTTCTCTCAAAACATCAGCCAATTCTTCAACTCTTCTTACAACAAAGTTGTGTTTTGTGATTGGCATTGTGATGCCTGCAATGTAAACCTCTTGGAAAGAGTCACGACCAATGAGTGAATTACCAACGTTGCCAGTAATTGCAACCATTGGCACACTGTCCATATAAGCAGTAGCAATACCTGTTACAAGGTTTGTTGCACCTGGGCCTGAAGTTGCAATAACAACACCTGTTTTGCCGGTTGAACGAGCATAACCGTCAGCTGCGTGTGCAGCGCCTTGCTCGTGAGCTGTCATATAATGAGTGATTTTATCACTATTTTTATAAAGGGCATCATAGATATTAAGAACTGCACCGCCCGGATAACCAAAAACGGTGTCAACCTTATTTTCTAAGAATACCTTTACTAAGATTTCTGAACCATTTAATTTCATTTTTAAATACCTTTCCTTCTAAATTTCTGCAATTACATCTACTTCTACGAGTACATTTTTAGGAAGGGTTTTGACGGCTACACATGAACGAGCAGGTTTTTCAGTGAAATATTTGCCGTAAACTTCATTGAATTCGGCAAAGTTGTCCATATCAGACAAGAAACAAACTGTTTTTACTGCTTTTTCAAGTGATGAGCCTGCAGCTTTCAACACTTCGCTCAAGTTTTTGCAAACTTGTTCTGTTTGCTCTTTGATTGTTGTTGCTTCAACTGCGCCAGATTGTGGGTTTATTGCAATTTGGCCAGATGTGAAAACCAAGTTGCCAGTTACAACTGCTTGTGAATATGGGCCAATTGCGTCAGGAGCTGATTTTGTATAAACTTTTTCCATAACTTATCTCCTTTTCTTATTTTATCAAATGAAAGCCGTTATCAACAAGTGCTTGTTCCACTTCTTTAATGTGGGCTTGGTTTTTAGTTTCAGTTTCAATTGTTAACACACAGTCATTAATATTTGAGCCTTTGCCTGCGTGTTCATAGTTAACAGATACAACGTTTGCACCCATATCTGCAATGATTTTTGAAACATCACGAAGTTGGCCAGGTTTGTCCATAAGTTCAATTACAAACTTGCAAAGACGACCTGTCTTTAACAAACCACGGCTAATTACACGAGAAAGAATTGTTACATCGATATTACCACCTGAAACAATGCAAACTGTGTTTTTGCCTTGTACCGGAACTTTGTTAAACATTACTGCTGCAACAGACAAAGCGCCTGCACCTTCTGCAGTTAATTTTTGTTGTTCAATGAGTTCCAAAATTGCTGCTGAAATTTCATCTTCAGTTACTGTTACAATTTCATCAACGAATTTTTCGCAATATTCAAAAGTATTAACGCCAGGTTCTTTTACTGCAGTACCATCTGCAATTGTTGAAATTTTATCAAGACGCAAAATTTCATGCTCTTTAACAGATTCGTACATTGAAGCAGCGCCTTCTGCTTGAACACCATAAACCTTTACATCAGGACGAAGGGTTTTGATGGTGTAAGCAACACCAGAAATAAGGCCACCACCACCGATTGGAACAACAACCGCTTCTACATTTGGATTTTCTTCCAAAATTTCAAGAGCAATTGTGCCTTGACCTGCGATTACCATTTCATCATCAAACGGATGAATGAAAGCCATTCCCTTTTCATCACGAAGTTCAAGCGCTTTTTGGTAAGCGTCATCATAAACGCCTTTTACCATTTCAATGTCTGCGCCATATTTTTTAGTTGCTTCAACCTTTGAAATTGGAGCACCTTCTGGCAAACAGATAATTGATTTAATGCCGTTTTTTGTAGCTGCTAAAGCAACGCCTTGTGCGTGGTTGCCAGCAGAACAAGCAATAACGCCTTTTTTCTTTTCTTCTTCAGAAAGTTGTGAAATTTTAAATGCAGAACCACGAACCTTAAATGAACCTGTTACCTGTAAATTTTCAGGTTTGATGTAAACATTTACATCAGGGTTGATTTGTGGAGCGTGAATTAGCTCTGTATTTCTTATAACGTTTTTTAAAGCAAAAGCTGCTTGATAAACTGTTTCAAGTGTAAGCATATTTTATTTCTCCTATGCAAGATATTTACAAACTACGTCGCCCATTTCGCTACAACTTACCTTTGTAACGCCTTCTCCATCACCCAAAATATCAACTGTGCGATAACCGTTGTCAAGCGCCGCGTTTACTGCATTTTCAATTGCATCTGCCTCAGCTGGCATATCAAAAGAATAACGAAGCATCATTGCCGCTGACAAAATTGTACCAAGTGGGTTTGCAATGTTTTGACCTGCAATGTCAGGTGCAGAACCGTGAATTGGCTCATACATACCAAGTGTTGTTTCTGAAAGTGAAGCAGAAGGCATCATACCAATTGAGCCGGTAAGCATACTTGCTTCATCAGACAAAATGTCGCCAAACATATTTTCAGTTACGATTACATCAAACTGTGAAGGACGACGAATTAACTGCATTGCGCAGTTGTCAACTAAAACATCTGAATATTCAACATCTGAATATTCTTCTGCTAATTTGTGCATTACTTTACGCCAAAGTTTTGAAGAATCAAGCACGTTTGCTTTATCAACGCTAGCGAGTTTGCCACCACGTTTTCTTGCAGTTTCAAAACCAACTCTACCAATTCTTTCAACTTCTTTTTCTGTGTAAAGCATAATATCAGTTGCAGTGTCGCCAACTGTTTTATGTTCGCCAAAGTAAATGCCACCTGTAAGTTCACGAACAATCATCAAATCAATTCCGTCTGCTTCTTTTAATGGGCAAGCGTGTGATAATTGTGGGAACATTTTTGTTGGACGAAGGTTAGCAAAAAGACCTAACTCTGCTCTTACTTTTAAAAGACCTTTTTCAGGACGAATTGCAGGGTCAATAGTATCCCATTTAGGACCACCAACTGCACCAAGCAACACACTGTCACTCTTTTTGCAGATTTCCAAGCCTTCATCTGTGATTGGCACGCCAAATTTATCAATTGAGCAACCACCCATATCAACAAATGTGTAATTGAAAGTGTGATTAAACTTTTCGGCTACTTTATCAAGCACTTTTAATGCTTCATCTACGATTTCAGGGCCGATTCCATCGCCCTTTAAAACTGTAATATTTTTAACCATTGTTCTTATCCTTTAATTGAGTTTAATAAACCATTTTTTGAAATGATATCTTTAATAAATGGTGGGAAAGGTTGTGCTTTGAATTCTTTACCGGTTGTAATGTTAGTAATTACACCGCTGTCAAAATCGATTTTAACTTCATCGCCATCAGAAATACCTTCTGATGCTTCTGGGCATTCCAAAATTGCAAGACCGATGTTGATTGCGTTGCGGTAAAAAATTCTTGCAAAACTTTTTGCAATTACACAAGCAATGCCTGATTCTTTAATTGCGATTGGAGCGTGTTCACGAGATGAACCACAACCAAAGTTTGCGCCACCAATCATAATATCGCCATCATTTACTTTGTTTACAAATTCTTTATCAATATCTTCCATGCAATGCTCTGCTAATTCTTTATGGTTAGCAGTGTTAAGATATCTTGCAGGAATAATTACGTCTGTATCTACGTTATCGCCGTATTTATGTGATTTACCTTGAGCGTTCATTATTTAACCTCCTTTGGGTCGGTAATATAACCAGTAAGTGCTGTTGCTGCAGCAGTTTCAGGAGAAGCCAAATAAATTTTTGATGTTACGTGGCCCATTCTACCAACAAAGTTTCTGTTTGTTGTTGCAACTGCAACTTCATCTTCTGCCAAGATGCCCATATAACCACCAAGGCAAGGACCGCAAGTTGGAGTTGAAACTGCACAACCTGCATCAATAAATGTATCAATATAACCTGCTTTAATTGACTCTTTATAAATTGTTTGAGTTGCAGGAATAACAATACAACGAACGCCATCTGCAATGCGTTTGCCTTTTAAAATTTCAGCAGCGGCTTTCATATCAGAAATTCTACCGTTTGTGCAAGAACCAATTACAACTTGGTCAACACGGACATCAGAAAGTTCTGTCGCATCTTTTGTATTTTCTGGCAAGTGTGGACAAGCAACTGTTGAATTGATTTTTGACAAGTCAATTTCAATTACTTCGTCATACTCTGCGTCCTTATCTGCAGTGAAAATTTTGTAGTCGTGTTGTTTTCTTGCATTTACATATTCGAGTGTTACATCATCAACTTCAAAAATGCCGTTTTTAGCGCCTGCTTCAATTGCCATATTAGCCATACAAAGTCTATCATCAATTGAAAGGTTTTTAAGGCCTTCGCCTGTGAATTCCATTGATTTGTACAAAGCGCCATCAACACCGATTTTGCCGATGATGTAAAGAATTACATCTTTACCTGAAACTTTTGGTTGAAGCTTACCAGTGAGCACAAATTTAATTGCAGAAGGAACTTTAAACCAAGCTTCGCCGGTTGCCATACCTGCCGCCATATCAGTTGAGCCAACACCGGTTGAAAATGCACCAAGTGCGCCATATGTACAAGTATGTGAGTCTGCGCCGATTACGATATCACCAGGCACAACCAAGCCTTTTTCAGGCAAAAGTGCGTGTTCAATACCCATATCACCAACATCAAAATAATTTTCAATGTCATATTTACCTGCAAACATTCTGCATTGTTTTGTTTGTTGTGCTGCTTTAATATCTTTATTTGGAACAAAGTGGTCCATTACAAGTGCGATTTTTTTGTTATCAAAAACGCCGTCAAAACTTGCTTTATTAAACTCATTAATTGCAACAGGTGTTGTAATGTCGTTACCCAAAACAAGACTTAACTTTGTTTTAATTAATTGACCTGCTACTACTGAGTCTAACCCAGCGCCTGCTGCCAAAATCTTTTGAGTCATTGTCATACCCATAGCATTTTTCTCCTTTTATTCGCCTTTTGCAGATCTATTTACTGCAGCGAAAAGTGCTTTGATTGATGAAGTGATGATATCGTTATGAATACCAACACCCCACTCGGTTTTGCCAGATTTATCTGTAATACCAACATAAGAAACAGCTTTTGAGGTTGAGCCTTTTTCCAAAGCGTGTTCTGTGTAAGTAAGGTCTGCAATATCAATGTGAACTTCTTTACAAAGTGCGTTGCTAACTGCATCAAGACGGCCGTTACCTTCTGCAGAAAGTACCTTTGTTTCGCCATCAATAACAACAGTTAAAACTGCGTTGAACTTTTCATCTTCCAATCTAGAGAAGTGCGCATCAACATATTCAATTGGTGCGTTGATGTTAATGTAATGCTCTTTGAATTGGTCAAACACTTCATTAATCATCAATTCTCTGTGTTGAACGTCAGAAACGCCTTTGATGAAGTAACTTACATCTTCACAAAGTGCTTTTGGCAATGTGTAGCCATAATTCTTTTCGATAAGATAACCAATGCCACCTTTACCAGATTGTGAGTTAATACGAATTACATCTGTTTCATACTGTCTGCCAACATCAGAAGGGTCAATTGGCAAATAAGGAACAGTCCAAGTATCAAGATTTTTGTCTTCGTGCCAGTGCATACCTTTAGCAATAGCATCTTGGTGTGAGCCAGAGAATGCTGCAAACACGAGTGCGCCTGAATATGGTGAACGCTCATAAACATGCATTCTTGTAACTCTTTCATAAACTTCACAAATTTCAGGCATATTTGAAAAGTCAAGTTCAGGGTCAACACCGTGAGTAAACATATTCATACCAAGTGCGATGATGTCAACGTTACCTGTTCTCTCACCATTGCCGAAAAGTGTGCCTTCAATTCTGTCAGCACCTGCTAAGATACCAAGTTCAGAGTCAGCAACTGCACAACCACGGTCGTTATGTGGGTGTAATGAAACAACAACGTTTTCACGATATTTGATATTTTTACACATATACTCAACTTGATTTGCGTAAATGTGTGGAGATGACAATTCAACAGTAACAGGAAGGTTAAGAATAACTTTGTTTTCAGGTGTTGGTTTCAAAATGTCAAGAACTGCGTTTGAAATTTCAAGAGCAAAGTCAAGCTCTGTGCCAGTAAAACTTTCAGGAGAATATTCAAATCTGAAGTTTGAGCCATATTCTTCTTGCAATCTAACAATAAGTTCTGCACCTTTTGTTGCAATGTCAATAATTTGCTTTTTGTCTTTTTTGAAAACCTGCTCTCTTTGAGCGAAAGAAGTTGAGTTATAAAAATGCACAATTGCGTTTTTGCAACCTTTCAAACTTTCAAAAGTTTTCTTAATGATATGTTCTCTTGCTTGTGTCAAAACTTGAACAGTAACATCATCTGGAATTCTGTCTTCTTCAATAAGACGACGAAGGAAGTTGTATTCAGTTTCTGACGCTGCCGGGAAACCAACTTCAATTTCTTTGAAGCCGAGTTTTACAAGCAAGTCAAAGAATTCTAATTTTTCATCAATGCTCATTGGAATGATGAGTGATTGGTTACCATCTCTAAGGTCAACCGAGCACCAAGTTGGCGCTTTTTCAATATATTCTTTTTTAACCCATTCATATTCACAAACTGGTGGGTTGTAGTATTGTCTTTTGTATCTTTGATAATTTTTCATAAAACAAATACCTTCCTTTTGCTGAATTTTCTTATTTAATAATCCGTTAGATTTATAGGCTTACCCTTAAACAAAAAAGCCCTCGTCTTTTCTCAAAAAAGACGAAGACTGTAAATAACTCTCCGCGGTACCACTTTTTTTGGCTTGAAATTCAAACCCGCTCATCAGCACAACATAATGCCTACTTCCTGTAACGGTGAAGCTCCGTCTTGCCTACTCAAGTTGCCTTTTTCAGTTTGCCGCTCAAGGGGGAGTTTGATTTTTGCACACCGTTGTCTTGCATCAACCGACAACTTTCTGTAGATGTTTTTTGCAACAAATCTTTTACCCTATCATTGCGTTTTCGTACTTTATTAAATAATTTCTTATATTTTACTATACTAAAGCGCTTTTGTCAATAGTGAATTGTTATAAATATAACTGTTGAAAACTATGATTTTTTAGTCTTTTTGATGATTTTGACGAATTTTATCAAATTTGCACTATTTTGTGCTATAATTGTATATATTTATAATAATGTAGGAAGTGCGAAAGATGAAAAACGTGAAAAGTGCAATTGACTCACTTGTTGTTTTCAAAAACTTAAAATACTCACCTTGTTTTATTTCGCTTAAAGGTGTTTTTGAAAATGATGAGCACAAAATCAAAAGTTACAGCAAGTTTATTGATGAACTTATTAAATATGATTTGAATTTCACAAAACTTGTCAAAGATTTGGTTTTTTGTGATGAAAACATTTTAACCGAGATGATTTCACAAAACAAAGATTGGTCATCTTTAAAACCACAGGTTGAATTTGAACTTAAAAATCTTTATGAAGTTTCAAAAATCTGCAAAGACGATTTTTGTGATGAGATTAAAGAAAGTTTCAAACTCTTCCCTGTTTGCGATGAAGATTTTAGCAAAGATTATTTTGAAAGAATTAAAAACTTTTCAAAACTAGGGTTTGGCAAGTTTTCTTACAACTTTGTTTTCACTGCAAATGATGAGGGCGAACTTGTGCCTGTTAAAACATTTAACATTCGCAAACTTGACAATATGTACAACTATGAGCGTGAGCGTGAAAAGATTATTAATAACACACGTGCTTTGGTGCAAGGTAAACCATGTTGCAATGTGCTTTTATATGGCGATGCCGGTACTGGCAAGTCAAGTTCAATTAAAGCAATTGCAAACGAGTTTTTCAGTGATGGTTTGAGACTTATTGAAATTAAAAAGTCACAAATTGAACTTATTCCAAGCATTGTTGACAAAATTGCAAACAACCCACTTAAATTCATTATTTTCATTGATGATGTTACTTTTTCTACTGAAGACCCTGCTTTTTGTGCGCTTAAAACAATTCTTGATGGCGACTCAAAGGGCATTAGCGAAAACATTGCGGTTTATGTTACAAGCAACCACCGCCATTTAATTAAAGAAACAAAATCTGAGCGTGACGCTGACCTTATTCACGCAACTGACAACATTCAAGGCATTTTGGGGCTTACCGCAAGATTTGGTCTTACTATTACCTACTTACGCCCTGACAAACAAACCTTTGAAGACATTATTTTGAAAATGGCAGATGAAAAAGGACTTGTTTATAACAAGGAAGCTTTGCTTATTCGCGCGCAGGCATTTGCAATTCGCAATGGTGGTGCAACACCAAGATGTGCAAAGCAATTTGTTGACCTTGTTGAATCAGGCGTTGAAAAATTGTAAAAAACATTAAAAAAAGAATAAAAAACTATTGACAAAATATGTTTCGTGTGTTACTATGCTAAAGTGTTAAAGTGTGGTGGCACACTAAATTTTTTGAAAGGTTTGAAACTTAAAATGAAATTGTTTGAAACACAAGGCGCAGATTTGCTTATTAATGCAATTAAAAAATTAGACAACGAGCAAGACATTAAAGACTTTCTTACTGACTTGATGACAACCAAGGAAGTTATTGACATGGCTCAAAGAATGCAGGTTGTTAAACTTTTAAAACAAGGCATTGTTTACACAAAAATTGCTGAGTTAACAGGCGCTTCAACTGCTACTATTAGCAGAGTTGCAAGAGCTTTGAATTATGGCACAGATGGTTATGCCAAAGTTTTTGAAATGATTGAAGATTAATTTAAGGAGAGTTCTTATGTCTTTTGACGAAAAGATTTTTTCAAGTTGCGAAAAGGCAATGTTTTTGCTTCGCAAGTTGTTTAAAGATAACGGCTTTGAACAGTACAAGGTTAACAAGTTTGAAGAATATGACTTTTATATGAAGAATAAAAGTTTCTTGGTTTCTGAAAATGTTTTAACTTTTACTGACACAAACGGAAAGTTGATGGCGCTTAAGCCTGACGTTACCCTTTCTATTATTAAAAACACAAAAGCCGATGACCAACTTAAAAAAGTTTATTACAACGAAGTTGTTTACAGACCAAATGATGAAAATGGTTTTAGAGAGATTAATCAAACTGGTCTTGAATGCATTGGCGAGATTGACAACAAAAATGTTTGTGAGGTTATTTCGCTTGCAATTTCAAGTTTGCAACAATTAAGTGATACTTATTTACTTAATATTTCTCACAACGGTTTTGTTGCAGGTGTTTTTGATGAAGTTGAGGTTGATGACAAACTTAAATCAAAACTTTACAACGCAATTTTCCAAAGAAATACCGCTTTAATCAGCAGCATTTGTGCTGAAGCTGACATTGACAAAAGAGTCGAAGATGTGCTTTTAAAACTTTGTTTGATTTATGAGCCAATTTCAAATTTGCAAGAAACAAAATCACTCATTTTGAATGACACAATGCAAAATGCTTTTGATGAGTTGAATGAAATTTTAGAAAATTTGACTGAGCAAAACATTGCCGACAAGGTTATGCTTGATTTTTCTATTGAAAATGATATGAATTACTACAACGGCATTATTTTTG
The DNA here is from genome assembly GCA_045649405.1 of Acutalibacteraceae bacterium. Lineage (GTDB taxonomy): Bacteria > Bacillota > Clostridia > Oscillospirales > Acutalibacteraceae > RUG11462. The sequence goes on along the minus strand of JAZRPW010000051.1, from coordinate 7,649 downwards.
ATGGTTATGTTGGTGAACTTTCAGAAGGCATTTTGGCAGGTGGTCGTTATGACAACCTTGTTCAAAAAATGGGTATTAAAAAAGGTGCAATTGGTTTTGCAGTTTATCTTGACTTATTAGAAAGAATTGATGAAACAAGCGCTGAAAATGATGATTACATTAACGTTGCACTACCAAAAGGACGCCTTGGCGAAAAGGCGTATGCAATTTTAGAAAAGAGTGGCTTTGAATGTCCTGCTATTTATGATAAGGGTAGAAAACTTATTTTTGAAAACCCTGATAAAAAGGTTAGATATTTCTGGGTTAAACCTTCTGACGTTGCAATTTATGTTGAAAAAGGTGCCGCTGACATTGGCATTGTTGGTAAAGACATTTTGCTTGAACAAGGTTCTGATGTTTATGAAATGCTTGATTTGAGATTGGGCAAATGCAGAATGGCGGTTGCCGGTAAAAAAGATTTTGTTGATGACAAAAACAAAACACTTGTTGTTGCAACAAAATTCCCTAACATTGCAAAGTCTTATTACAATTCAATTAGCCGACAAATTGACATTATTAAACTTAACGGCTCAATTGAAATTGCGCCACTTCTTAAACTTTCTGATGTTATTGTTGATATTGTTGAAACTGGCAAAACACTCTTTGAGAATGACCTTGAGCCAAAAGAAACAATTGTTGAAATTAGCGCAAGACTTATTTCAAATAAATCTAGTTATAAATTTAAAAACGAGAGAATTACATTTCTTCGTGAAGAAATTGCGAAAAATCTTTAATTTTTGAGGAACAAAGAATGATTAAAATTTACGATTTTGATGAAAAACAAAAAAATGAACTTTTTATAAGAAGTGATAATAAAACCGGAGTTCAAGAGACAGTTGAAGAGATTATTGAAAATGTTAAAAAGAATGGCGACCAAGCGCTTTTAGAATATTCTGCAAAGTTTGATGGTGTTGTACTTTCTAACATTGAAGTAACTGATGAAGAGTTTTATGAAGCTTACAAACTTGTTGACATTGAGTTTATTGAAGTTATTCAAAAGGCAATGAAAAACATTTTTGATTTTCATATGCGTCAAGTTAGACAAAGTTTTGTTATGGCTGAAAAAGATGGCGTTGTTTGTGGGCAAAGAATTATTCCAATTGAAAAGGTTGGTCTTTATGTTCCTGGTGGCACAGCAGCTTATCCTTCTTCTGTTTTGATGAACTGTATTCCAGCACGCATTGCAGGATGTGAAGAAATTGTTATGGTAACACCACCTTCAAAAGATGGCAAAGTTAACCCTAACATTTTGGTTGCGGCTAAAGAAGCAGGTGTTGACAAGGTTTATAAAATTGGTGGTGCGCAAGCAATTGCAGCGCTCGCCTTTGGTACTGAAACTGTTAAACCTGTTTATAAAATTGTTGGCCCTGGTAACGCTTTTGTTGCCGAGGCTAAAAAACAAGTTTTTGGCAGAGTTTCAATTGATATGATTGCAGGTCCTAGTGAAATTTTGGTCATTGCCGATAACACAAACAACCCTGCATTCATTGCGGCAGATTTGTTGTCTCAAGCAGAGCATGACAAAATGGCAACATCTGTGCTTATTACTGATGATAAAGATTTTGCTAATGCCGTTTGTGAAGAATTAGAAAAGCAAATTCCAATGCTTTCTCGTGCAGAAATTGCAAGGGCTTCAATTGATAACAATGGTAAGATTATTGTTACTGATGACTTGAAAGAAGCTTGCAAAGTTTCTAACGATTTAGCACCTGAACACTTGGAAATTTGCGTTGATAATCCTTTTGATTATTTACCACTTATTAAAAATGCAGGTTCTGTTTTTCTTGGTAAAAACTGTCCTGAAGCTTTGGGAGATTATTTTGCAGGTCCTAACCACACATTACCAACAAGTGGTACTGCTAAATTCTCTTCTCCATTATCAGTTGATGATTTTATTAAAAAAATGCAATATACTTATTTTACTGCAGATGCGCTTGAAAAAGTTAAAGATGATGTAAGTTATTTTGCTACTAAAGAAGGGCTTACTGCTCACGCTAAAAGCGCTACTATTAGATTTGAAAAGGACAATTAATTGAAATGAGTAAATTTTTAAACTCAAATTTACAAAGTTTGCAAAGTTATACTCCGGGCGAGCAACCAAAAGATAAAAAGTATATTAAACTTAACACAAACGAGTCCCCTTTTCCGCCTTCAAAAAAGGTGTTAAAGGCAATTGACAAGACAACTGTTAAAGATTTAAAACTTTATTGCAACCCTGAATGCACTTCACTTATTAATGCTTTTTGTGATGTTTTCGATGTAAAACCTGAAAATGTTATTTTCGGCAATGGTTCTGATGAAATTTTGGATTATTGCTTTTATGGTTTTTGCTCACAAGAAAACAGCGTTGTTTTCCCTGACATTACTTATGGTTTTTACAAAGTTTTTTGCGAACTTTATGGCATTGATTATAAAGAAATTCCGCTTAATGAAAATTACCAAATTGACATTAATGATTACATTGGAATTGGCAAAAACATTGTTATTGCGAACCCAAATGCACCGACAGGTATTTGTTTGAGCACAGACCAAATTGAAAAAATTGTTGCAAGCAATCCTGATAATATTGTTGTTATTGATGAGGCGTACATTGATTTTGGTGGCGAGAGTTGTTACCCACTTACAAGCAAGTATGACAACCTTATTGTTACCGGCACATTTTCAAAATCACGCTCACTTGCAGGTGCTAGACTCGGATTTGCAATTGCTAATGAAGAACTTATTAAAGATATTAACAAAATCAAATATTCAACCAACCCTTACAACATTAACTCGCTTACTCAAGCAGTTGGTACTGCAACCTTAAAAGACAATGATTATTACGTTGCAAACTGCAAAAAAATTATTGAAAACAGAGAATTTACTGTTAAGGCGTTAGAAGAATTAGGTTTTAGTGTTTTGCCTTCAAGCGCAAACTTTGTGTTTGCAAAACTTAAAGGTTTTGAAGGCGAAGACTTGTACAAAGCACTTTATGACAAAGGCATTTTGGTAAGACACTTTAAATCTTTAAGAATTAAAGATTTCTTACGAATTACTATTGGTACAACTAAAGAAATGACAGCGTTAATTGACGCTTTAAAAGAGGTAACTTTAAAATGAGAGAAGCAACTTTAAACAGAAAAACAAACGAAACTGAAATTTCACTTTATCTTAATCTTGATGGTAAGGGTGAAGCAAAAATTAATTCTGGCAACGGCTTTTTTGACCACATGTTGACACTTTTTGCACGCCACGCAAGATTTGATTTGACAGTTGAATGCAAAGGCGACACTTATGTTGATTTTCACCATTCTGCAGAAGATATTGGCATTGTTTTGGGTGATGCTTTCGCTAAAGCTATTGGCGATATGGCAGGTGTTACAAGATATGCAGACACAACTTTGCCTATGGATGAAAGTTTGATTTTGACTGCAGTTGACATTTCTGGCAGAGGTTATTTAAACTATGATTTAAATATTCCAACAGAAAAAATTGGTGACTTTGACACTGAACTTGTTGTTGAATTTTTCATGGCGTTTTGCAGACGTGCAAATGTTACTTTGCACATTAAACAACTTTATGGCAAAAATTCTCACCACATTGTTGAAGGTACTTTTAAATCCTTTGCACAAACCATGAAAAAAGCAGTAAAAATTGACGAATGTTTTAAAGATGAAATTCCATCAACAAAAGGTGTTTTATAATGATTGCAATTATTGATTATGGCGTTGGCAACCTTTTTTCACTTAAAAGTTCTTTTGAGTCTATCGGTGCTGACATTGTTGTTACAAATGATGAAGAGGTTATTAAAAAAGCAGACAAATTGGTGCTTCCTGGCGTTGGGGCTTTTCGTGATGCTAAGCAAAAGTTAACCCAAAGTGGGCTTGACAAGGTTGTTATAAACGAGGCCAAAAACGGCAAAATTATGCTTGGTATTTGCCTTGGAATGCAAATGCTTTTTGATAAAAGTTATGAATATGGCGAGTATGAAGGACTTTCTCTTATTTCTGGTAAGGTTAAGCCAATTGTTGCGCCAAAAGAGTTTAAAATTCCACACATTGGGTGGAATTCACTTACATTTAAAAACGGCAAAAGCCCACTTTTTAAATACATTAACGAAGGCGATTATGTTTATTTTGTTCATTCATTTTTTGCAGATGAATGTGACGAAAATCAAATTGCTGTTACTGATTACTCTGCCCCACTTACTGCGGCGGTGCAAAGCAAAAATGTTTTTGGCACACAATTCCACCTAGAAAAAAGTGGTGAAGTTGGGCTTAACATTTTAAAGGCGTTTGTAGAATTAAAGGAGACCGATTTATGAACATTTTCCCTGCAATAGACCTTATTGGTGGTCAAGCAGTACGCCTTAAAAAAGGCGATTATAACCAAAAAACCGTTTATAATAGCGACCCTGTTTCAGTTGCAATTGGGTTTAAAAATCAAGGTGCAGAATTTATACATTTAGTTGACCTTGACGGCGCTAAAAGTGGCAAAACCGACAACTTTGATGTTGTAAAATCAATTGTTGAAACAAGCGGACTTAAAGCCGAAATTGGTGGCGGTGTTAGAAATTTAGAAACCGTTAAAAAGTATTTAGATTGCGGTGTTATGCGTGTTATTATCGGTACTGCTGCAATTACTGACCCTGAGTTTTTGAAATCTGCATTAGCACTTTATGGTGAAAAAATTGCCGTTGGTGTTGATGTTAAAGATGGCAAAGTTGCAATTCACGGTTGGACTGAAACTGCAGATTTTACCACCTATGAATTCATTGAAAAATTGCAAGATTTAGGTGTTAAAACTGTTATTTGCACCGATATTTCTAAAGACGGAATGATGAGTGGTACAAATCTTACGCTTTACAAAGAATTGTCACAAAGATTCAACATTGACATTGTGGCTTCTGGTGGCGTTTCAAGTTTAGATGATGTGAAAGCACTTAAAGAAATGAATTTATATGGTGCAATTTTAGGCAAAGCACTTTACACAAACAGTATTGATTTGGCTGAGGCTATTATGGTTTCAAAGGAGTAAAAATGATTACAAAAAGAATTATTCCCTGCCTTGATGTTAAAGATGGCAGGGTTGTAAAAGGTACTAATTTTCAAGGACTTAAAGATGTTTCAAGCCCTGTAAAATTAGCCGAATATTATTCAAAATGTGGTGCAGATGAATTAGTTTTTTATGACATTACTGCTTCAAGTGATGGTAGAAAACTTTTTACTGACATTTTGGTTGAAACGGCAAGCAAGGTTTTCATTCCGCTAACTGTTGGTGGTGGAATTAACACCCTTGATGATTTTGAAAGGGTTTTGTCTTGCGGTGCAGACAAGGTTAGCGTTAACTCTGGTGCTATTCGCAATCCTGACTTGGTATTAGAAGCTGCTAAAAAGTATGGCGACCAATGTGTTGTGCTTTCTTGCGACATTAAACGAGTTGGAAATGAATTTAGAGTTTTCTCAAAAGGTGGTCGTGAAGACACCGGAATGGAAGCAATTGAATGGATTAAACGTTGCGTTTCAAACGGTGCCGGCGAAGTGGTTGTTAACAGCATTGACACGGATGGTGTGAAACAAGGTTTTGACATTGAAATGCTTGATGCCGTTTTAAATGCGGTTAATGTGCCGGTTATTGCTTCTGGTGGTGCAGGCAAAACACAAGATTTTATTGATTTGTTCAAAAAATTGCCTACTATTGACGCTGGTCTTGCGGCAAGTGTTTTCCATTTTGGAGAAATTGAAATTAAAGATTTAAAACAAATTTTATTAAAAAATGGTATTCCATCAAGAATATAAGGAGTTTTGATATGATTACAATTGATAATCTTAAATTTGATGAAAAAGGGCTTATTCCTGCGGTTGTGGTTGATGCCGACACTAAAAAGGTTTTGACCGTTGCTTATATGAACAAAGAAAGTTTGGAAATTAGCATTAAAGAGAAAAAGACTTGTTTTTGGTCACGCTCAAGACAAGAACTTTGGAGAAAAGGCGAAACTTCAGGCAACTTTCAACACATTGTTAGCATTACTTCTGACTGTGACAATGATGCTTTAACTGTTGTTGTTAAGAAGGACGGCCCTGCTTGTCACCTTGGCACAGACTCTTGCTTTAACAACCTTTTGTTTAAAAATGATGAGTTAGATGCTTTTTCAATGGAAGGACTTTATGACCTTTTAAAGGGACGAAAAGAAAATCCACAAGAAGGCTCTTACACCACTTACCTTTTTGAAAAAGGTGTTGATAAGATACTTAAAAAAGTTGGCGAAGAGTGTACTGAAGTTATTATTGGTGCTAAAAACAACGATGAAGCCGAAACTATTTATGAAATTGCAGATTTGGCTTATCACACAATGGTGTTGATGGTTGAAATGGGCATTTCAGTTGAACAAATAAAAAAAGAATTGGCTTCAAGACACGTAATAAACCACAAAGTAAAACAGGAGAAAATGACAAAGTGATTTATCCTTTTGATTTTCACATTCACACAGACTTTTGTGATGGCAAAGACGCTGCAGAAGATATTGTAAAAGCCGCAATTGACAAAGGGCTTAAAACAATTGGTTTTTCTTCGCACTCATACACACCATTTGATACCGACTACTGTATGAATGAGCAAGACACAAAAGATTATTTTGCACAAATAAAGATTTTAAAAGAAAAATATGCCGACAAAATTGAAATTTTTTGTGGCATTGAAAAGGATTACTTTTCCGATACTGACACAAGCAAGTTTGATTATGTAATTGGCTCGGTGCATTATGTTAAGAAAGGCGAAAATTATCTTTCAGTTGACCTTTCAAAAGATGATTTTGTAAGCAATGTTGCAAAGCATTTTGGCGGTGATTATTTTGCCTTTGCAAAAGAGTATTTTGACACATTAAAAGATGTTGTTAACAAGACAAAATGCGACGTAATTGGGCACTTTGACATTATTACAAAGTTTAATGAAAATGGCACTCTTTTTGATGAGAATGATGAAAGATACCAAAAGTTAGCACTCGACACGGTTGATAAACTTATTAAAAATGATGTTATTTTTGAAGTTAACACAGGTGCTATGTCTCGTGGTTATAAATCTACCCCTTACCCTGCTGAATTTATTTTAAAACGCATTGCAGAAAAAGGCGGTACAGTTTGTCTTTCAAGTGATGCACACAGCAAAGAGGGTTTGGGTTTTGATTTTGAAAATCAGTATAAAAAATTAAAAGAATTAGGTTTTGAGAAAATTGTAACAATAAAATAAAAAAAGGTGTTTCGCAAATGCGAAACACCTTTTTATTTTTACCATTTATCGTTCTCGTATGGATCGTATTTTGTTGTTTCAACTGGTTTTTCAGTTGGATCTGTTGTATCTTCTGGTGAAGAAGCAATGATATCAAGAGATTCATATTTTTCTAATTCTACTGTAATTTTTTCAAATTTCATTTCAAATACCCTCCCTTGATTAGTCATTAGCAGCAGCCCAAGCATCTACTGATGCTTTAAGCTCTGCATCTAAAGTGTTGTAATTGCTATTATTATCTGCAATGAAAGCATCTGCAATGTATGCTAAGTTTCTTGTAGATGTTGATGCTGAATACAATACTGTACCATCTGTGAGAATTACATAAGCACGAGCTGAGAAGTCTC
>JAZRPW010000050.1:0-57165 GCA_045649405.1 Acutalibacteraceae bacterium | reverse complement strand
AGAATTAGAAAAATATGAATCTCTTGATATCATTGCTTCATCTCCAGAAGAAGATGTAACAGACCCAACAGTTAAACCAACTGAACCTACCAAATACGATCCATACGAGAACGATAAATGGTAAAAACAAAAAGGAGTGCTTTAAGCACTCCTTTTTTTCGTTCTTTCATGTTGTCTTTAGCTAAACGTCTTAAAGATTCTAGCGTCTCGGGTTAATTCGATTAGAATGATGGTGGGTGTGTTTTTTGCTCTTGCAAAGAGTGAGAAAAGTTGGTATAATAATGTTAATAAAACCAAAGGAAAGTTAAAAATGTTTGAAAAAATATTAGAACAGTTTAATGTTAATGATGTAAAAGAGTGCGAACCATTTGGTAGTGGACATATAAATTCTACTTACAAAGTTGTTGCTCAAAATGAAAAATACATTTTGCAAAAAATAAACTCTGTTGCTTTTAAAGAGCCGGAAAAAATTATGTTTAACATTGGCAAGGTTTCAGAGCATTTGAAGTCAAAAACCGAAAACAAAAGCCAAATTTTAAACTTTTTAAAAACAAAAGACAATAAATTTTATTATAAAGACGCTGTGGGCAACTTTTGGCGTGTTTATGAGTTTGTTGGCAACTGTAGTGGCGTTGACAACCCTACAAATGAGGAGTTTTTTGAGTGTGCCGTGGCTTTTGGCAACTTTCAAAGCATGTTAACCGACTTTGATGCAAACTGTCTTTATGAAACAATTCCTGATTTTCACAACACCCCAAAACGTTATGAAAATTTCAAACTCGCAGTCGAAGAAAATGTTTGTGGCAGAGCCAAAACAGTGGCAGCAGAAATTGATTTTGTTCACAAAAACAAAGACTTTTTCGGTATGCTTATAAAGGCAAATGAACAGGGCGTTTTGCCAACTCGTGTTTCACATAATGACACAAAATCAAACAACGTTTTGCTTGATGATGAAACAAAACACGCAGTTTGTGTAATTGATTTAGACACAATTATGCCAGGTTTTTCAGTAACCGATTTTGGTGATGCAATTAGATATGGCGCAAACACAGCCACCGAAGATGAGAAAGATTTGACTAAAGTTCAACTTGATTTAGAAAAGTTTGAAATTTTTGCAAAGGGCTTTATTAAAGGTTGCGATAATAAACTTAGTTTTGAAGAAATTCAGTTAATGCCAGAAGGCGCAAGAATGATGACAATTGAATGTGGCATGAGATTCTTGACCGACTATTTGCAGGGCGATGTTTACTTCAAAACTGCCTACCCTGAGCATAATCTTGATAGATGCAGAACCCAATTCAAACTTGTTGAAGAAATGGACAAAAATTGGGACAAAATGAAAAAAATTGTTGAAGACTGTGCGAGGTAACATTATGAAAAAAGATACAAAATTATATAACGTGTTTTTTCCTTTGTGGATGTTTTGGCTTGTAAGCCCAATAATTTTTGTAATCTGTCTTGTGGGCAATTTTGCTGTTGACTCAGCAGTTATTTTGATTTGCGCTTCTGTTTTGAAAATGGCAAACAAAAAAGAGTTTTACAAAAAGCATATTTTAAAGGTTTATCTTTTTGGCTTTTTAGCAGACATTGTTGGATTTGTGCTTATGTTAGGGTTTATGTATGCCGGCATTAGCTCAATGGGTGATGAGTGGTATTTAACAATACCGGTTTTGCTTATCAGCGCAGGTTTGCTCTATCTTTTCAACTACAAATTTTCATTTAAAGACCTTGATGAAGTGCAAAGAAAGAAGTTTGCTTTAACAGTTGCAATTGCCACAGCGCCTTACACATTTTTGGTGCCTTCAAGTTGGCTTTATGGATTTTAAAAAATATAAAAGTCACTCTTTTAAAGAGTGACTTTTTTTCTTGCATTCTCGGCATAAAGTGCTTTTGAAAACAAGTCCCACAATTCGCCGTAACCTTTTGTTGAAGGTGAGCAAGGTTTTTCAAGCGGGTTAATTTTATCTATAATAAACTTTCCTTCTTTGCTCATTAACATCACCCTTGTGCCAAGCACAATTGCTTCTTGAATGTTGTGAGTAATAAAAATAATTGTAATGTTTTCTTTTGCAAAAAGTTTCAAAAGTTCTTTTTGCAAATTGTTTCGTGTCATAGCATCAAGAGCTGCAAACGGCTCATCCATTAAAATAACATCTGGCTTTAGCGCAAGTGCTTTTGCAATTGCAACACGCTGTTTCATTCCACCTGAAAGTTCGTGTGGATAAAGTTTTTGCGCTCCATCTAAATCAACCTTTTTAAGCACGCTGTCAGTAATTTTTTTCAAGGTTTCTTTGTCTTTAATTCCTTTTAGCTTTAGTGGAAATTGAATGTTCTTTTCAACCGTTCTCCAAGGGTAAAGCTGATTAAAATCTTGAAAAACCATAATTCTGTCGGTGTCGGGCTTTGTCACAATTTTGCCGTTAGATTTAATTACGCCGTCATAATCTTCAAAACTTGCAATGCAACGAATAAGGGTGGATTTTCCACAACCAGAAGGACCCAAAATACAGACAAATTCACCCTTTTCAATTTCTAAATTCAAATTTTGAAGTATTGTGTTAACACCGTTTTGTGTTGCATAACTTTTGGTCAAATTTTCAATTTGCAAAAAACTCATCTAATCATACCCCACTTTCTAACGGTATATTTTTCAAGATTAGTAAAAATAACATATTCAACAATGACACCAACAATAATAATAAGTACAAGTGCCGCATAAACACTTGAGTAGTTAAGCCAAATTGTTCGTGCGTTGTTGATATAGGTGCCAATGCCGGCTGCAGATGCTGCGCCAAAAATCATTTCGGCAGAAATAAGTCCTCGCCAAGCCCTTGCCCAGCCAACTCGAAGACCAGCAATGATTGATGCAAAAGCGCAAGGAATGTAAATTCCAAAAACAAGAGAGAAGCCATGAAGCCCAATGTTTTTGCCAGACTCAATGTGCATTTGTGGCACTGATTTAAAACCTTCAATAATGTTTCGTGACATTGGCCAAACAACCGAATGAACAACAAGCACAATAATTGTTGTGTCGGTTGCACCAAGTGTTATCATCAAAATTGGCATAAGTGCCACGGCAGGCAAAAGGTCGCAAATTGAAACAATAAGATTGTAAATAACATTGAAAACTTTGCTTGCAACCGAAAGTCCTGAAAACAAAAACGCAAGCAAAATGCCAATTGACAAACCTTGCCCAATTAAAACCAAAGACTTGCCTAAGTATTTTAAAATTGGTCTGGCACCTGCACCAAAAATGTCGGTGTAAAGTGTTTTGCCAATTTCAGAAAGTGTTGGAAAAGCCATAATTGAGCGGTAGTTTGCGTACCACTCCCAAAAGAGCAGTACAGCAACTACAAATCCAATTTGCAAAGCTAATTTCTGGTACTTTTTCATAAGTTAATTACCTTTAACATTTTCGAATTTAATATCGTCAAAATTCACTTTAGTTTCAATAAAACCTGCTTTGAACATAAAGTCTGCCACATCGCCAACGCCTTTTAACTCGCCAAAGAAACTGCTGCTTTTGTCTGAAAGGTCAGCAAGTGTTGTTTCGGTGTCTTGTTCAAGATATTTTGCAACAATCTCGGCGGCGCCTTTTTTGTCGGTGTTAATAAATTCAATTGCTTGTTCAAACGCTTTTGAAATTGTTTCAAAAAGTTCAGGATTTTCTTTTTGGATTTTTGTGTTGCAAAGCGCAACTAAAAAAGAGTTGCCGTCTGGCCAAATTTCATTAACGGCTTTAATTTCGGTGTATTTTTCATTTTCTCTTTCACGGTTAATAAAAGGAGAAGATGTTAAATGAAGTTTAACTGTGCCACCTTCGAGCGCTGCAAAACCTTCGGCGTGCGCCATTTTAACAATGTTTTTGTCAAGTGCGTGAGCATCGCCTAATTCTTTTTCGGCAGCCATTGCAAGCAAAATGTGTTGAAAAGAGCCAATGTTTACAAGCGCAATTTGCTCGTCTTTAATGTCGCTTAAAGTTTTAATGTTTTTGTCAGATGTCATAAGACCGTGAGATTGCGAGCAAAGGTTTGTAAGAATTTTAGCAGGAACACCTGAAGACACAGCAGAAATTGCAGGACCAACACCCATACAACCAATGTCAATTGTGCCACCAATAATACCTGTGTTAATGTCTGCACCAGAGTCTAACTTTTGAAAAGTTACCTCAACTTCACCATCATAATTTTTTTCAATTAAATTTTTTGCCTCTAAAATATGCACAGGCGCATAACCAATACCACCTTGATAAGCAATTGTAATTTTTGCTGTTTTTGTTTCTTGTGTTTGTTTTGCGCAAGAAGTAAACATCGAAACCAAACAAATACAAATTAAAATCGAAAATATTTTTTTGATTTTCATAATAAAAACCTTCCTTTTAAATTTATAAAATTAGTATGTGCATATTTGTTGCGACAACACATATTTTTTTAAACAAAAGTTGACTACAAATAATAATTGTGTTAAAATTATAATAGAAAATTAATTAGGAGTTTTTATGAAAAATCGTATAGAATTTTTGGTAGAATACCTTAATAAATGTTGTGATGAATATTACAACCAAAACAACCCAACACTTTCAGATGCTGAATATGATGCATTGTTTGACGAACTTTTAGAACTTGAAACAAAAACGGGTTACATTCTTGAAAATTCGCCAACTCGCAGAGCAGGTTATGAGGTTATGAGTGAACTTAAAAAGGTTGCTCACAACATTCCGCTTCTTTCACTTGCAAAAACAAAATCAGCGGATGATATTTATGCAATGGCTCAACAGTCAAATGGCTATTTAGGGCTTAAAATTGATGGTCTTACTGTTAAAATGGTTTATAAAGATGGCGTTTTGGTTGAAGCGTCAACCCGTGGCGATGGCGAAATCGGTGAAGATATTACCCACAACGCCAAGGTGTTTAAATCAGTGCCAAAAACATTAAAACAAAAGATTGATATTACCATTTCCGGCGAAGCGTTTATTGATATTGCAACCTTTGACAGCATTAATGAGCAGTTTGAAAACGATGAAGATAAATATTCAACACCAAGAAATTTGGCTTCTGGTTCGGTGCGACAACTTGATTCAGAAATTTGCGCAAAACGTGGTGTTTCATTCTTCCCGTTTAATGTGTTAGAAGGGCTTGAAGAGGTTGACAGCAAATTCCAAAGGTTAGATTTGTTGGCTGAATTTGGATTTTCTCGTTTGCCAACTGAGAAAATTGATGAAACAACAAGTGTTGAAGAAATCTTGCAAAAAATTCTTTTGTTAAAAGAAGTTGCAAACAAAAACGGCTTGCCAATTGACGGCATTGTGTTCACCTTTGACAGTTTGAAATTTTCAAAAGCGCAAGGCAGAACTTCTCATCATTTTAAAGATGGAATTGCTTATAAATTTGGCGACCCTGAGTTTGAAACAACGTTGAAAAATATTGATTGGAACATTTCTCGCACAGGGCAGTTGACTCCAATTGCAGAATTCAAGGCGGTTGAAATTGACAATACCAATGTTGAAAAAGCGTCTTTGCACAATATGACCTTTATTGAAGATTTGTGCCTTGAAATTGGCGATGAAATTTTGGTTTCAAAACGCAATATGATTATTCCGCATGTTGAAAAGAATTTGTCGGCAAAAAACAAAGAAAATTACACATTGGAATTTCCAAAACAATGTCCTGTTTGTGGCGAGCAAACCAGTATTAGTGAAACCAACTCATCAGGCAGAATTATCAAGGTTTTGTACTGCAAAAATCAAGATTGCCCAGGCAGACAAATCAAAAAATTCACTCATTTTGTTTCAAAACAAGCAATGAATATTGATGGTCTTTCAGAGGCAACTTTGAAAAAATTTATTGCATTAAAATTCATTAAAAATTTAGAAGATATTTTTGAAATTGAGCAATTTAAAGATGAAATTGTGTCGCTCGAAGGTTTTGGCGAAAAATCTTATGAAAACCTTGTAAAATCAATAGAAAACGCCAAAAACACACGCCTTTCAAACTATCTTGTGGCAATGAACATTCCTCAAATTGGCAAAAATGCGGCGCTTGACATTGCAAACAGATTTTCTGGCAGTTTTGATGAGTTTAAAACGGCAATTGATGAGGGTTTTGACTTTACAACAATTGATGGTTTTGGCACAATTATGAATGATGAAATTTATAATTGGTTTAAGCAGGCAAAAAACTATGAAGAGTTTGTAGAAATTGCAAAAAAACTTGAGTTTGAAATTTTAGAGAAAAAAGAAATTGACCAAAGCAACCCATTTTTCAACAAAACTGTTGTAATTACCGGCTCATTTGAAGATTTTTCTCGTGATGAATTAGGCGAAAAAATGAAAGAATTTGGCGCAAAGGTAACAAATTCAGTTTCAAAAAACACCGATATTTTGCTTTGCGGCGAAAAAGCAGGTAGCAAACTCAAAAAAGCGACCGATTTAGGCGTAAAAATCATTAATGAAAAAGAACTTTTAACATTGATTTAGTCAATTTACACAACTTTGTGAAGAATTTTTAAGCAAATGCACAAAAATGCAAAAACGAATTGACTTTTGTTGCGTATTAATATATAATTAATTTACAATGAAATAGTATGGAGGTACTGTTATGAAAATTTCTAAAAAAATCTTAGGTGCATTGCTCGCACTTGTTATGTTAGTTTCAGTTGCAGTTGCTGCAGTTCCAGCAAGTGCTGAAGGCATGACATTTACTCTTGGTTCTGTTGGATGCACTAAAGCAGGCGAAGTAGTTGTTCCACTTTCAGTTTCTAACAACGCAGGTTTCTGGGGCGCAAATATCGAAATTGAATACGCTGAAGGTCTTACTTTTTACTCAGTTGAAAAAGCAAATGACTTCTTTTTGATTACTAACAATGCTGCTAACAATGTTCTTACATTGGTAATTGAAGGTAGTTCTAATGATTCATTGACAAAAAACTTTACTGATGATGGTGCAATCGCTAATATTACATTTACAGTAGCTTATGCAGATTGGGCGTCATATGATGTTAAATTCAAACAAGACACTGACAGAAAGAGCGTTATAAATGTTGATGGCGATGATATTTTTGAAGACATTGCTTTTGTAAATGGTAGTGTTGCCTGTGTTAAAGATATTGCAGGCACATCAGTTACTGAGCCAACTGAGGCTTCAACTCAGCCAACAACTCAACCAACTCAAACAACTGAGCCAACTACTGCTGAGCCAACAACTCAACCAACTCAAACAACTGAGCCAACAACTCAACCATCAGACAAACCAACTGAGGCTCCAATTCAGCCAACAGATAAACCAACTGAGGCTCCAACTCAAGCACCAACTCAAGCACCAACTCAAGCTCCAACACAAACTCCTACACAAGCTCCTACACAAGCACCAACACAAGCTCCTACACAACAAACAGCTTGTCAACACGTAAAATTTGTGTACAAAAACGCTAAAGCAGCTACATATTTTGCAGCTGGTTACTCAGGCGATAAATACTGTGCAGATTGTGACGGTATGCTTGCACAAGGTAAAACAATTGCTAAATTAAAATTAAAAGTACCAAAATTCAAATTGGTTTCAGGCAAAAAGCAATTTAAAGTTAAATATACTAAAGTTGCTGGCGCTACTGGTTTCCAAGTAAGATATAAACTTAAAGGTAAATGGACAGTTAAAACATTTACTGCTAAGAAAAATGTTACAAAAGCAATCAAAAAGCTCAAAAAAGGTACATACAAAGTACAAGTAAGAGCAATGGTTAAAAAAGCTTACTCTAATTGGAGTAAAACACAAAAAGTTAAAGTTAAATAATAACTTTTAAGTTATGGAGTATTTGAATAAACCGGCCTGAATGTTCAGGTCGGTTTTTGTTTTAAAAATATTGAAATAGCGAATAAAATATGTTACAATTTTATTGTATTTTTATATACTTGGAGGGTATTATGAAAATCTTAATTTGTGTAAAGCAGGTGCCTGGCTCAAACAACGTTGAAGTTGACCCAGTTACCGGCGTGTTAAAGCGTAGCGGAATTGCAAGCAAAATCAATCCTTATGATTTGTATGCAATTGAAACTGCATTAACGCTCAAAGAAAAATATGGTGGCAGTGTGCAAAGCATCACAATGGGACCACCTCAAGCAAAAGAAGTTATTTTAGAAACTGTTTGTATGGGTGCTGACGCTGGCACAGTGCTTTCTGACAGAAAGTTTGCCGGTGCAGATGTTTTGGCAACGGCTTATACCTTGTCGCAAGGCATTCAAAAATGTGGCGAGTTTGACATTATCTTCTGTGGCAAGCAAACAACCGATGGTGATACTGCTCAGGTTGGCGCAGAACTTGCAGAATATTTGAGCGTTCCTAATGTTTCAAACGTTTTGTCAATTAAAGAAGTAAAAGATGGCAAGGTTTACTTGACTGCTTCTTTAGATGAAAAACAGGTTGAAATGAGTGTAAAAATGCCTTGCATTATTTCGGTTGATGGCGATATTAATACCCCACGTTTGCCTTCTTATAAGGTTAAAAAGCAATTAACCGATGATGCAGTTACATTCTTTAGTTTTGCAGATTTTGAAGACCAAGATGAAAATAATTATGGTCTTAATGGTTCGGCAACTCAGGTTGAGCGAATATTTCCGCCTGAAAAGTTAGCAGAAAAGAAAGAAATTTCCGGCTCTGCTTTTGATTGTGCGCAAGAGTTGGTTAATATCTTGCGTGAAGGAAAAATGCTTTAAGGGGGTAACAAAATGGGAAAATTAGTTATTAATCATAACAAAATCAACTCACAAAACGCAAAAGAGTTAGTAGAACTTTGCCCTTTTAATGCTATAAGTTATGAGAACGAAAAATTAGACATTTCTTCTGCTTGTAAAATGTGCAAAATGTGTGTGAAACGCAGCAATGGTTTAATCGATTTTGTTGAAGAAGAACGTTCTGTTGATAAATCTTTGTACAACGGCGTTTGTGTTTATGCCGACGCTTGTGACGGCAAAATTCACCCTGTAACATTTGAACTTTGTGGCAAAGCAAAAGAACTAGCAGATGTCATTTCGCAACAAGTTTATGCAATTTTGATTGGTTTTAATGTTGAAAATTGCGCGCAAGAACTTTTGCATTACGGTGTTGACAAGGTGTTTGTTTATGATGACAAGGCCTTTGAAGAATTTAGAATTGAGCCGTTTACAAACGCATTTTATGACTTTGTTGAAAAGGTAAAACCTTCTTCAATTTTGGTTGGCGCAACAAACCTTGGCAGACAGTTAGCGCCAAGGGTTGCCGCAAGATGTAAAACCGGTCTTACCGCCGACTGCACCGTGCTCCAAATGAAAGAAAACACCGATTTGGTGCAAATTCGTCCTGCATTTGGTGGCAACATTATGGCGCAAATTATCACTCCAAACACAAGACCACAGTTTTGCACCGCAAGATATAAAGTGTTCAATGAGCCAGCACGAACCGAAACTGCAAATGGCGAAATTGTTAAAATGCAAGTAACCGAAGAAATGCGTTTTTCAAGCATTGAGGTGCTTTCTTCAAAGTTAAAACCAAAAGACATTGACATCTCTGAAGCAGATGTTATTGTTGCAGTTGGTAGGGGTGCTTCATCTGACACAATGCGAGAAAAAGCACAAGAATTGGCAGATTTGTTAGGTGGCGTTGTTGCTTGTACAAGACCGTTAGTTGAAAGTAATATTTTTGATGCAAAACATCAAATTGGTCTTTCAGGTAGAACAGTAAAACCAAAACTCATTTTCTGTTTGGGCATTTCTGGTGCTGTTCAATTTGCCGCTGGCATGAAATCTTCTGACTGCATTATTGCAATTAATACTGATAAAACTGCGCCAATTTTTGATGTTGCTCATTACTGTGTTAATGGCGATGTTAACGAAATTGTGCCAATGTTAATTGAAAAAATTAAGGAGGAGTCGTAATGTATAACAAGGTTAGTTTAGATGATATTAAAACTTTGCAAAACATCGTCGGCTGTGACGATGTAATTGTTGGCGATGCGATAAATCCTGACTATGCGCACGATGAATTGGGTGGCACCTATAAAATGCCTGAAGTTTTGGTAAGGGTAACTTCTACTAGCCAAATTTCAAGCATTATGAAGTTGGCACACACAAGAGAAATTCCAGTAACAGTTCGTGGAAGTGGCACAGGTCTTGTTGGCTCTGCCGTTGCAGTTGAAGGCGGAATTTTGCTTGAAACTACTAAAATGAACAAGATTTTAGAACTTGATGAAAATAACTCAACCGTTACTGTTCAACCTGGCGTTTTGTTAATGGAATTAGCAGAATTTTGTGAAGAAAACGACTTTTTATACCCACCGGACCCAGGTGAAAAGTCTGCAACAATTGGTGGCAACATTTCAACCAATGCAGGTGGTATGAGAGCCGTTAAATATGGCGTAACAAGAGATTATGTTCGTTCACTCACAGTTGTAATGCCAAATGGCGAAATTTTAAAACTTGGCGCAACCGTTGCCAAAAACAGTTCAGGTTATTCACTCAAAGATTTGGTAATCGGCTCTGAAGGTACACTTTGCATCATCTGTGAAGCGGTGTTAAAATTGGTGCCATTGCCAAAGGTTTCAACATCGCTTTTGGTGCCATTTCCTGATATGAAAAGCGCAATTGAATCTGTGCCAAAAATCTTTCGTTCAAAGGTTATTCCAACTGCAATTGAATATATGTCAAGAGATACAATTCTTTTTTCTGAAGATTATTTGGGCAAAAAATTCCCAGATACAAAAAATGATGCTTACATTTTGTTGACATTTGACGGCAACACTCAAGCACAGGTGGAAGCAGATATGACAACCGTTGCAGATTTGTGCCTTGAAATTGGCGCAATTGATGCTTACATTGTTGATACTGATGAGCGCAAAAAATCGGTTTGGTCGGCTCGTGGCGCTTTTCTTGAAGCAATCAAAGCGTCAACTACTGAAATGGATGAGTGCGACGTTGTTGTGCCGGTAAGCAAGGTTGATGAGTTTATCAAATACACCCACGAATTAGCAGATGAATTTAATGTGCGAATTCCGTCATTCGGCCACGCAGGAGATGGCAACTTGCATGTTTACATTTGCAAAGATGAACTTTCAGAAGAAGCCTGGCAAAAAACCTTGTCTGCTTGTTTTGACAAAATGTATAAACGCGCAGAAGAACTTGGTGGTTTGGTTTCTGGCGAACACGGAATTGGCTTTGCTAAAAAAGAGTTTTTAAAACAACAATATGGCGAAACACCAATTTTGTTAATGCAACAAATTAAACGTGCATTTGACGAGAAAAACATTTTAAATCCAGGCAAAATTTGTTTCTAGTTAAAAACAAAAAACGCACCCAAACGGGTGCGTTTTTTTAATTAATTTCAGTTAAATTTTTGCCTTCGTGTGTGACCTTTTTTAACTTGCCTTTATTAAAGAAATAGAAGTTTTCATCATCAATTGAAATTCCCTTTGCAGGAGCGTTTGCCAACACTTTTGGTTTGTAACCGTCTTGGGTTAAGAATTTGTTAATGTCGGCAAAATAGGTCTTTTTGCCATCGCAATAAACACAAGCGTTGCCATAAACAGCATAAGCTTTTAATTTCATCAAATCGGTTTTAACAATTTGTTTGTCTTTAAGTACTACTGATTTCAAAGTGCCGTCTTCAACAAAGAACAAATATTGCCCATCAATTGACAATCTTTTAGCATCTGCTTTTAAAAAAAGTTCACGATTAGAATAATCGGTTATGCTTGTTTTATAAATGCCTTCAGGTTCAACAGAATAAACCTTTCTGTAATAAACCAAATATTCTTGAATTCGTCTGCCAAAACCAGAAAGGTCAGAAACAACGTCGAATTCATTATCATTTTTCATTGAATACTTATAAATAGTGCTACCAGTATTACTCTTTTGATAAAACACCAATGAGCCAACAACTTTTGGGGCGGTTGCATTTTTTAATACAACTTGACGCTTGTTTCCATCCCAATCCATTCTATAAAGTGTGTCATCATCAGTAAAATAATAACCACTGCCAACTAACTGCAAATTGCCATCACCAATATCACTAATCTTTTTAGCCGAATTTGGCTTGTTTAATTCTGCACGCCAAACACCTTTTTGCCCTGGAATTGTATAAAACAAAAAGCCATCATCTTCTAAAATGTGCCCACCATTTGTAAGGTTAATTGAATAATTACCTGCAGTGCCGGCAACAACTTCTGTAGGGGTTTTGTAAATTGCAACCGAAGTTAAGGCAATTACAACCACCAAAAAAAGTGCGAAAATGATTGCTACTAAATTAACTTTCTTTTCATTCATAGCAAAAACACCTCTAAAATGTTATCTTTTAAATATTGTATCACAAAACAATTGGTTTGAAAAGCCAAAATATTATGAATTTTTAATGAAATTTAAAAATTTTTAAAATTACTATTGAAAACTATACTAAAATGGTATATTATATATATGTGAAAAAATAATAAAAAAAGAAGGTTTATTAATTTTGGAAAAAAGATTTGTTTATGCCGATAATGCGGCTACTACAAAAATTAGCGAACCTGTTAAAAAGGTTATAATAGATGCGCTTGATATGTTTGGCAACCCTTCAAGTCTTTACTCACTTGGTGGCGAGTCAAAGCACGCAATTGAAACTGCAAGAGAGACAATTGCTAACACAATTGGCGCAAAACAAAATGAGATTTATTTTACTTCTTGTGGCTCTGAAAGTGACAACTGGGCAATCAAAGGCGCTGCTGAAATAATGCTTCAAAAAGGCAAAAACCACATTATTTCAACTGCTTTTGAGCACCACGCAGTTCTTCATCCTTTGACAAGTTTAGAGAAAAAAGGTTTTGAGGTTACTTACTTGCCGGTTTATGAAAACGGTATTGTGAAACCTGAAGACCTTGAAAAAGCAATTACTGAAAAAACCGGTCTTGTTACAATTATGTTTGCTAACAATGAAATCGGCACAATTCAACCAATTAAAGAGCTTGGCGAAATTTGCGCAAAACACAAAATTTTGTTCCACGTTGACGCAGTACAAGCTTACGGTAACGTTCATATTGCCGTAAACGAACTCGGCATTGATATGATGTCTGCTTCTGGCCACAAAATTCACGCACAAAAAGGCGTAGGCTTTTTATACATTAAAAACGGCGTGCGTTTGGCAAGATTTTTGGAAGGCGGCGGTCAAGAGCGTTCAAAACGTGCCGGCACCGAAAATGTGCCTTCAATTCTCGGCTTTGCAAAGGCGGCTGAACTTGCTTGCAGCACAATTGATGAACGTGCTGAATATGTAACAGCCCTTAGAAACAGATTTATTGACGGCGCTTTGAAAATTGAGCGTTCAAGACTTAATGGTGACAGAGAAATGCGACTTCCTGGTAACTCAAACATCTCGTTTGAAGGCATTGAAGGCGAAAGTTTGCTTTTAATGCTTGATATGCACGGCATTTCTGCTTCATCTGGCTCTGCTTGTACATCTGGCTCGCTTGACCCTTCACACGTGCTTTTGTCAATTGGACTTAAACACGAAGTAGCGCACGGCTCGCTTAGAATTTCACTTAACGAAGAAAACACCGAAGAAGATGTTGATTATATCTTAGAAAAATTAACTCCAATTATTGAGCGTCTTAGAATGATGTCTCCACTTTGGGAAAAAATTAAGAAAGAAGAAGGTAGTAAATAATGTATTCAGAAAAAGTTATGGACCATTTTACAAACCCAAGAAATGTTGGCGAAATTGAAAATGCTGACGGCATTGGCGAAGTTGGTAACGCAAAATGTGGCGATATTATGAAAATGTACATCAAGGTTGATAACGATGTTATTACTGATGTAAAATTTAAAACTTATGGTTGTGGTTCTGCAATTGCAACATCTTCAATTGCAACAGAAATGATTATGGGCAAAACAATTAAAGAAGCGCTTGAACTTTCAAACAAAGCCGTTGTTGAAGCGTTGGGCGGTCTTCCTGCTCACAAAATCCATTGCTCTGTTTTGGCAGAACAATCAATCAAATCTGCAATTGCTGATTATTACACACGTCAAGGCATTGACCCAGAACCAATCGTTGGCAAAATTCTTGATTGTGAAGATGGTCATTGCCACTAAGAAAGGTAAAAACTATGGAATATAAATATAAAACAAAAGGCACCTGCTCAAGAGAAATTTCTTTTTCAGTAGATGAGCAAGGCAATGTTACAAATGTTTCATTTTTCGGTGGTTGCATGGGCAACTTGCAAGGCATTTCAAAATTAGTTGAAGGAATGCCAGCAGAAGAAGTAATTAAGCGTCTTGAAGGCATTAAATGTGGTTTTAAACCAACATCTTGCCCAGACCAATTAGCACAGGCGTTAAAAGAAATTAAGTAATTTAAAAGGAGTTGACAAACTGTCAACTCCTTATTTTTTTTATTTTTCATCTTGCGGAAAAACAACATCAGTAAACTTTTCGGTAATAAGTTTTCTAATGTCGGTTGAAACTGCAAGGCGTGTTAACATTTCACTATTAACAGAATCGGCATTGTCAATAATTGAATAAAACTCGCTTTCAATTCTTTGCAAATTGGCTTCAATTGTTGCTTTTCGTGAATTAACAAAAGCGTTGTAAATTGCTTTGTTTTCATCTTCATCTTCGGTTTGTGGCAAAAGATTGCTAACTGTTGAAAGGTTTAAACTTTTCTTTAACGCACAAATCATAATAAGTCTAGAAAGATGAATTCTTGAATACCTTTTTTTCTGTGGTGCAGGAATAACCTTCATTTTAACATAGTTGTTAATCATAGAAGAAGTAACGCCTTTTTCTGCTTTGTCAAGCTTTGAAATATATCCCAAATAGTCGTTCAAAAGTGCAACAACCTGGTCCATATAAAGCTCAATTTTAGGCAACTCTTCCCAAGTTGGCAAGGTTGCGTTAATCATAATTTCCTTGCAATTATTTAACTCGTTAATCAAAATTTCTTTATTTTCAAGCATAAAAACGCTCCTTTTTGTGTTCTAAGCACATATATAATAACACATAGTTTTCAAAAATGAAAGATAAATTTTAAAAACTTTTTGAAAAAGTTGCAAAAAACACTTGAAAAAGTTTTAATAATGTGTTAATCTAGTATCGGTTACTAAATGAAATGATAGGTAGGTCCTTGTGTATGTCAACAAAAATTAAACGTATTCAAACAATTGGCGAAGAAATCGCAAATGCAATTTCGCACGGTGTCGGCTCACTTTTGAGCATTGCTGCAACGGCTGTGTTAATCGTGATTGCCGCAATCACATCAGACGCTTTGGCAGTGGTAAGTTCGGCGCTTTACGGTGCAACGCTTATCATTTTGTACACAAATTCAACACTTTACCACTCGCTTACCAACAAAACTGCGAAATATGTTTTCAGAATTTTTGACCATTGCTCAATTTTCTTGTTGATTTTGGGCACATACATTCCGGTTTCGTTGTCGTTAATGCGCAATTGGATTGGTTGGACGCTTTTTGGTATAAATATGGGTTGCACAGTGCTTGGCATTGTGTTTAATTCAATAAATCTTGAAAAAGCATCAAAACTTTCGCTCGTTCTTTATATAATAATGGGTTGGTCGGTTCTCTTAACTGCAGTTCCAGTTTTTAAAGTGATTTTTGCAAAAGGCATTGGCGCGTTTTTGTTGCTTTTACTCGGTGGAATTTCCTACACAGTGGGTGTTTGTTTTTATAAATCAAAAAAGAAGTACATGCATTTTATTTGGCATTTGTTTGTGCTTTTAGGTAGCATTTTGCATTACTTTTTTGTGTTATTTTATTGCATTTAAAAGGAGAGTTATATGAAAAAATTTGTGATTACAAGTGACTCAAGTTGTGATTTGACCTTGCAAAAGGCAGAAGATTTAGGCGTAAAATGTGCCTTTCTTTCTTACACCATTGAAAACGATGTTTTTTGTGATGATATGGTTGAAGAGCATATTGATGAGTTTTATGAAAAAATGCGAAAAGGCGCAGTGCCAAAAACTTCGCAAGTAACCCCTTTGGAATTCATTTCATTTTTTGAAGAGCAAATAAAACTTGGGTTACCGGTTTTGCATTTGTCACTTTCAAGCCATTTGTCTGGCACATTTACGAGCGCAGTCAATGCAGCGCAAGATGTAATGAGCAGAAACCCTAACGCAGAAATTTATGTGCTTGATTCTGAAATTGGCTCGGCAGGTCTTGCAATGTTGCTTTTTGAAGCAATAAAATTTCGTGATGAAGGCAAAACAATTGACCAAGCCATTTCGCATCTAAACGCAATTAAATACAACATCAATGTTTTCATTACAACCAATGATTTGACCTATATGAGAAGGGGCGGCAGAGTTAGTACAGCAGGGGCAATTATTAGTTCAGTTTTAAACATTTGCCCAATAATTTCTTTGCCAAAGTCAGGCAAACTTTTTGTAACTCACAAAACAAGAGGCAACACCGCAACGCTTGAAAAGTTTGTTGAATGTGTCAATCAAACTGTGTTAAAACCAGAAAAGCAAACCCTTTACATCGCCCATTCAGACGCAATGGATAAAGCGCAAGAATACGCAGACAGACTTGTAAATGAGTTTGGTTTTAAAGATGTTGAATATTTAAAATTTGGCACAACAATCGGCACACATGCAGGGCCAGGCCTTGTTAGCGCTTGGTATTTTGGAAAGACAAGACCAACAATTAAATTATAAAATAAAATGAGCCACTGTTTTAAAACAGTAGCTCATTTTTTGTTTATTTCTGGCACGTTGGTTCTGCATAAAATATAGTCGATACTAACGTTATAAAAGTCTGCTAATTTGATTAGAGTTTCTGTTGGAGGAACTCTTTCGTTATTTTCGAATTTTGAGAGCAACGCTTGTTCTATTCCAGTTTTCATTTGTAGGGCAATTTGAGTATAGCCCCTGCTTTTTCGTAATAATTTAAGATTGTTTTTCATAATACATCCTCCAATGACATTATGTCATATTTATTGTTGACAAATATGACAATTTGTCATATAATAAGGATAGATTTTTTGAGGGGGTTTTGATATGACTGGTTATAATGTTCAACAAGCACAAAATGAATATTTGAACGAGCTTACAAAATTAAAAAACAATCAGATTGAGTTAAACGAAAGTCAAGAAGCAATGCTTTTTGCAAAAATATTAGTCAAGCAAACAATTTACTCAAAAGAAGAAGTGGTATTTTGTAGCGATAGCGAGTTATTTGTTTCAAAAACTCTTACTGGATATGATGTTGTGGGATATTATATGTATCAAGGAAATAAAAGACCGTTTAACATAACTGTTTGTAAAGTTAATGAGGCTTGGTATCCTTCAAAAAGATATGTTGGAGCAGATACAAAATCATGTTCTAGCTCTATTCTTTTGTGGGTTCTTCTTTCAGTTGGCTGTACTTTGATGGGGATATTAATGTATTATTTAATGTCTGCAGCAATCGGCATATAAAAATTTTTATTTAGGAGGAAAAAATATGTTTTGTTCAAAATGCGGAAAGGAAATTCCAGATAATAGCGCTTTCTGTTCAAGTTGTGGTGCTCAATTAGGCGAAGTTGCAGCTACTGAAGCTACACAACCAACCACAAAAGAAGGATGGATGCTCTTGGCAATTAAAGATGCGATTGCGGCTGGTCTTAAAGACCCTGAAAGTGTAAAATATGGTGATTTTGAGAACATAGAAATTGATGCCTATGGTAGAACATATGCAGAAATGGTGGTACGTGCAAAGAATTCTTATGGTGCTTATGTGCCATCAAGATATGCTGTTGGTTTTTATGATGTTACAGATTCAGAACCATGCACAGTTATTCCAAAATCATTGTTCCTTTTACCTGGTGTTATGGTTGGAGCACAACGAAAAATTGCAAAGAAAATGATTAAATTTGGTTCTCCAAGATAATTACTTATTTTTTAGCAAACAAAAAAGAGGCGTGAATAAAATCACACCTCTTTTTTTATTTTTTTGTTTAGAAGAATTTTGAAATATAACCTTGCGCCCAAATTACAAGTAAAATAATTGGCAATATGTAGGTCATATAAACTCTTAAGAATTTTGGGAATTTTAAACCTTTGCCTGCGTTTGCTTCTTTCATAAAGTTGTCCCAACCCCATGCTTTTTTAGAGCAACAGAAAACAACGAAAACAAGAGAGCCAAGTGGCAAAATGTTGTTACTAACAATAAAATCTTCCAAGTCAAGAATGTTTGAGCCAGCACCAAGTGGTTGGAAAGATGACCACAAATTAAAGCCCAAAGCACAAGGCACAGATAAAACTGCAACCAACACGCCACAAATTAAACAAGCTTTTTTACGGCTAATTTCCCACTTGTCCATTGCCATTGAAAGAATGTTTTCAAAAACTGCAATAACGGTTGAAACCGCCGCAAAGAGCATAAACAAGAAGAAAAGTGAGCCCCAAATTCTGCCGCCTGGCATTGATTTGAACACATTAGGTAAGGTTTGGAAAATAAGACCTGGGCCTGCGCCTGGCTCAATGTCATAAGCAAAGCAAGAAGGAATAATAATCAAACCTGCAACAAATGCAACAAATGTGTCAAGCACTGCAATTGAAATTGACTCACCAAAAAGTGTGCGGTCTTTTTTAATGTAACTACCGAAAATAGCCATTGAACCCATACCAATTGAAAGGGTGAAGAATGCTTGACCGAGCGCCGCAAAAACAACTTCGCCAAGTCCAACTTCGGCAATTTTGTTAAAATCAGGAATTAAGTAATATTTCAAACCTTCTGAAGCGCCTGGCAATGTTACTGCACGCACTGCAAGGATTGAAATAATAGCCAAAAGTGCAATCATCATAACCTTGGTTATTTTTTCAACACCTTTTTGAAGACCTAATGAACAAATAATAAAGCCAATAACAACTGTCAAAAGCATACAACCAACAACAGCAATTGGGTTGTCTGTCAAAGCGCCAAACTGGTCGGTAATCTGTGTGGTTGTCATTTGTGCGCTAAAGTCACCACGCAAGAATTTGAATAAATAAGCGAACATCCAACCGGTAACTGTGGTATAAAACATCATCAAAAGATAGTTGCCAATCATACCAACCCAACCAAAAGCGCCCCATTTTGCGCCTTTTGGTTGCAAAACATCGAATGACTTTGTAATACTTTTTTGACTTGCTCTACCAACTGCAAACTCTGCTGTCATAATTGGCAAACCGAAAATAGCCAAAAACAAAAAATAAATTAAAATGAACACTGCACCACCATATTGACCAACAATGTAAGGAAAACGCCAAACATTGCCAAGACCAATTGCGCAACCTGCTGAGATTAGAATAAAACCTAATCTTGAGCCAAATTTTTCTCTTTCCATAATATCCCCCTTAAAGTTTTAAAAATCTATTGTTGAAAGGTAACGCTCACCGGTGTCAGGCAAGAGTGTTACAATAGTTTTGTTTTTATTTTCATCTCGTTTTGCGATTTTTACAGTCGCACTTAAAGCAGCGCCGGAGCTAATGCCAACCAAAACGCCTTCGCATTTTGCAATTTCTTTAGCCATTTCGACTGCATCATCACATTTAACTGTTATTACTTCATCAAAAATTTCTGTGTTCAAAATATTTGGCACAAAGCCTGCGCCAATGCCTTGAATTTTGTGCGCACCAGACTCGCCCTTTGACAAAACAGGCGAAGCTTCTGGCTCAACTGCAATGATTTTGATGTCAGGATTTTTTGATTTTAAATACTCGCCAACACCGGTTAATGTGCCACCGGTACCAACACCTGCAACAAAAATGTCAACCTCGCCGTCGGTGTCTTCAAAAATTTCAACACCGGTTGTTTGCGCGTGAATTTTTGGGTTTGCAGGGTTTTCAAACTGACCTGCAATAAAAGAATTTGGTGTTGCTTTTTGCAATTCTTCTGCGCATTTTATTGCGCCAGCCATACCCTCTTTGCCGTCAGACAAAACAACCTTTGCGCCATAAGCTTTCATAAGTTTAATGCGCTCAATTGACATTGTGTCAGGCATAACAATAACAGCGTTGTAACCACGAGCAGCCGCAATTGCGCAAATGCCAATTCCTGTGTTGCCAGAAGTTGGCTCAATAATGGTAGCGCCTTTTGTTAAAAGCCCTTTTTCTTCGGCATCATTAATCATTGAAAGCGCAACTCTATCTTTAACAGAGCCGGCAGGATTAAAAAGTTCAAGTTTTGCAAGAATTTTTGCCTTTAAATCAAACTTTTTTTCAATGTTACTAAATCTAACCAACGGGGTTTTGCCAATTAATTCTTCTACCGAGTTGTAAATTTTACTCATAAAAACACCTTTCAATAATATATAAATATTTTACATCATATCTTTTGATAAATCAAGTTATTTTATTCGGCTTATGTAACAATTAACTAAATAGACTCCTAAATTTTTATTTAATATATCAATATAAATCAAGAACTAAATGTGTTAAAATAACAATGTAAAAGGGGGAAGTGAAAAATGAAAATTTTATTAATCGGTGGCACCGGTACAATTAGCAGTGCAATTACGGATTTGTTGCTAAAATCAAGTGATGTTGAACTTTATTTATTAAACCGTGGAAACTCTACTGCAAAACAAGGGGTTAATTCAATTGTTTGCGATATAAACGATGTGCAAAGGGTAAAAGAAAAAATAAAGGATTTGCATTTTGATGCAGTTGCAGATTTTATTGCTTTTACAACCGACCACATTAAAAGGGATTATGAAATTTTTAAAGGCAAATGCGAGCAATACATTTTCATTAGCTCGGCTTCCTCATATCAAAAGCCACTTTTAAACCCAGTAATAACCGAGCAAACTCCACTTGAAAACCCATTTTGGCAGTATTCTGAGAACAAGAGAATGTGCGAAGAATTGTTGATGGGTTATTATAAAACAGAAGGATTCCCCGTTACAATTGTTCGTCCAAGCCACACCTATGGCAACAAGAGCATTCCTGTCGCTGTGCATGGCAAAAACGGCTCTTTTGCTGTTGTAAAAAGAATGTTAGAAGGCAAAAGGGTTATTGTTCATGGCGATGGCGAATCTTTCTGGACTTTAACACACAACACCGATTTTGCATCTGCGTTTGTTGGCATTTTGGCAAACCATTTGGCAGTTGGCGAAACATTCCACATCACAAGTGATGAAGTGCTAACTTGGAATCAAATTTACAGAACAATTGCTAAAATTTTGGGTGTTGAATTCAAGCCGTTTTACGTTTCTTCAACCACACTTGCAAAACTAGGCCCACAGTATGATTTAGAGGGCGGACTTTTGGGCGACAAAGCAAGAAGCGTTATTTTTGATAACTCAAAAATCAAGTCATTTGTAAGCGGTTTTGAAGCAAAAACTCCTTTTGAAATCGGCGCAAAGTCAACGCTTGAGTATATTTTATCTCACAAAGAGTTGCAAAAGGATGACCCTGAATTTGACGCTTGGTGCGATGAAGTGATTGAAAAATTAGAAAATATATAAAGTGAAAAGCCACCAGTAAAACTGGTGGCTTTTCTGAAATGGAGTATATAATGAAAAAACTTAAAAGAGGAATATCTAAGTAATATAGATACTAAAGAAAAGTTATTTTTTTGCTTTAGTATCTTTTTTAACAGTTGCTTTTGCAACTGGTTTTGTAGCTTTTTTAGCTACCTTTAAACTTGATGCTACAAGTTTAACATCTTCCACATTGCCTTCAACACTCAAGTCTCTAGCAATAGTGCCTTTTGAAAGTTTAGCAACAGTTGAAGCGCTTGCAAAAACTTTTGCAGTGTTGTCATAATAATCATATGGCTCAACGCTGTAGTTGCCGTCCTTATTTTCAATGTAAAAAGTGCCGCCACAATCTTCATCAGTCATTGTGATTTGAATAGCAAAGAATCTGTCAAACTTTTTGGTGTCTGCTTTATCAAATGCTACTTTTAATGATTTGAATTTTTGTTCAAAAGTCATATTCAACACACCTTTTTGTATTGTTTGACTAAATTATACACTCAAATTTATGCAATGTCAACAATAAAACGCCATTTTGCATAAAGTTCTATCTTTTGTTGTAATTTCATAAAGACAAGCGCACAGATTTGTGCAAAATGACGAAAAATAAGACAAAAAAAGACAAATTTCACAAAACTGCTTAATAACTAAAAATAACTCTTGAAAAAAATGTAGTTATACTTTATTATATTATTATAATTATATATAGGAGGCAACAAAATGAAATTTGGACATTTTGATGATAAGGCAAAAGAATATGTCATTACCCAGCCAAAAACTCCATATCCTTGGATTAACTATCTTGGCAACAAAGACTTTTTTGGCCTTATTTCTAATACATCAGGGGGTTACTGTTTCTATAAAGACGCTCGTTTGTTAAGACTTACTCGTTATAGATACAACAACGTTCCAACTGATGATGGTGGTATTTATTTTTACATTAACGAAGGTGGCAAGGTGTTTAACCCAGGTTGGAAACCTTGCAAAGCAGACTATGAAGAATATGAATGTCGTCATGGCCTTGGCTACTCTGTAATTTCATCTAAAGTTAATGGTCTTAAAGCAGAGCAAACAACATTTGTACCGCTTGATACAACTGCTGCAGTTTATCGTTTGAAATTTACTAACGAAACAGCAACTGACAAAGAATTCACAGTTTACTCATTTGTTGAATTTTGTCTTTGGGATGCTAATGATGATACAACAAACTTCCAAAGAAACTTCTCAACCGGTGAAGTTGAAGTAATCGGCTCAACAATTTACCACAAAACAGAGTACAGAGAAAGAAGAAATCATTACGCAGTGTTCTCTTGTAACGAAGAAATCGACGGTTTTGATACTGACAGAGAAACTTTCATTGGTCTTTACAATGGTTTTGACTGTCCTGACGCTGTAATGGAGAACAAATCAAGAAACTCAGTGGCTTCTGGTTGGTCACCAATCGGCTCACACAGTAAGAAAATTACTTTGAAAGCCGGCGAAACAAAATCATTAATCTTTGTTCTTGGTTATTGTGAAAACCCTAAAGATGACAAATGGGAAGCACAAGATGTTATTAATAAAAAACCTGCCAACGAATTGCTTAGCAAGTTTAAAACAGATGACCAAGTAGAAGGCGCTTTAGCAGACCTTAAAGATTATTGGACAAACCTTTTGTCTACATATTCAGTAAAATCTGCAGACGAAAAACTTGACAGAATGGTTAACATTTGGAACCAATATCAATGTATGGTTACATTCAATATGTCACGTTCTGCTTCTTACTTTGAATCAGGTATTGGCCGTGGAATGGGCTTTAGAGACTCTTCACAAGACTTGTTAGGTTTCATTCATCTTATTCCTGAACGTGCAAGAGAAAGAATTCTTGACATTGCTGCTACTCAAATGGAAGACGGTTCTGCTTATCACCAATATCAACCACTTACCAAAAAAGGTAATAACGATATCGGTAGCGGCTTTAATGATGACCCATTGTGGCTCATCTTTGGTGTTGCCGCTTACATTAAAGAAACTGGCGACTGGTCAATTCTTGATGAAATGGTGCCATTTGATAATGATGAATCAAAGGCAGACACATTGTTAGTTCACTTGCAACGTTCATTTGAACACGTTACAAATAACTTAGGTCCACACAAATTGCCACTTATCGGCCGTGCAGACTGGAATGACTGTTTGAACCTTAACTGTTTCTCAGAAAACCCAGGCGAAAGCTTCCAAACATTTGGTCCTTCAGAAGGTCCTGTTGCTGAATCTGTATTCATTGCAGGTATGTTTGTTGCAGTTGGCCCTGATTATATTAGAATGTGCGAACAAAAAGGTCTTGCTGATAAAGCGGCTGAAGCTAAGAAAGCTATTGAAGAAATGACCGAAGCAGTTCTTGACGCTGGTTGGGACGGCGAATGGTTTGTTCGTGCTTATGATGCTTATAGCAACAAAATCGGCTCAAAAGAATGTGATGAAGGTAAAATCTTTATCGAACCACAAGGCTTCTGCGTAATGGCAGGCATTGGTGTTGAAGACGGCAGAGCTTTAAAAGCTTTACAATCAGTTGAAAAATATCTTGATACAAAATATGGTATTGTTCTTAACTCACCTTCATACACACGTTATCACATTGAACTTGGCGAAATTTCATCTTATCCTCCAGGATATAAAGAAAACGGCGGTATCTTCTGTCACAACAACCCTTGGGTTTCAATTGCTGAAACAGTTGTTGGTAGAGGTAACAGAGCATTTGAAGTTTACAAGAAAACTTGCCCTGCATATTTAGAAGAAATTTCTGAAATTCACAGAACAGAGCCATATGTTTACTCACAAATGATTGCTGGTTGCGACGCTAAAAATCACGGCGAGGCTAAAAACTCATGGCTTACCGGTACTGCTGCTTGGACATTCTACAATGTATCCCGTTTTATTCTTGGTATCAAGCCTGATTATGACGGTCTTGTTGTTGACCCTTGTTTGCCAGATGATATTACAGAGTTCACAGTAACTCGTAAATTTAGAGGCGATACATTCAACATCACAGTTGACAACACTGCAAAAGCACAAAAAGGTGTTGCAAAACTCATTGTTGACGGCGTTGAAGTTCCATTTGGTCCAATCGCACCAGTTGGCAACAAAACTCGTGAAGTAAAAGTTATTATGGGTTAAGCCCTTTACAAAAAGAAAAACTCGATTGCAAAAGCAATCGAGTTTTTTATTTATCAACTAAATTAATCTAAAACATAAATTTCAACAGAACGTCTGCCGAAACTTACACAATCACCATAAGACCACATATAAAGGTCTGCAACTGTGTTGCCCCAAGCAACAAATCCGCCAGTGTCTTCTGCAGAAGCATAACCATAAACATAGTTGCCGTCAGCAGTACGAACATAAAGTTTTGTGCCATAAGGAATTTGTCTTGGATTTACTGCAATGTAACCAGGTTTAACTCTCTTACCGGTAGCAGTATGAGTACCACAACAGTAAGCAGAAGCTGTACCTGTAATTTTCTTTGAATATTTTACCGGAACGCCATTTTTGTCAAGTTCAAAGTCTTTTTCTGGTTTAAGTTCAGAAATCGCATTAATCTCACTATACTTTTTAGTGTTAGCGTTTTTGTAGCTAAAGCTTTTAATCTTTTCGCTTGAAGCTTCGCCGTTAACATATTTAACTTCAACAGTTTTGTTAACAAGAACCTTTGAACCTTTTGTAATACGTTTTGTTGGTTTGTTTGGATATTCTTTTTTAAACTTTTTAAGTGAAATCTCTTCAGTAACTGTTTTTGTTTTGTACTTAACCTTATCAACAGTAATTGTCATACCGTCATAAGTGTCAGCAGAAAGTTTGTAATTTACTTCATCGTTTTTCTTAAGAACTGTGTTTGAAGCTTTAAGAGCTTTTCTAACAGTACCGTCTTCATTAACATAAACAGTTTTTTCTTTGCGATCATACTTAACAATAGTAACTTCATCCAAACCGTCATCAGCAACTGTTGTGTTCATTGGTGCTAAAGTAGCAGGAGTGTCAGTTTCTGATAAAGCCAAAACTTTAGTTTGGTCAAAGTCAATTTTTGTTGTAGAAACGCCAATACTTGCAAAAGTAATAATTGTTGCGAGAATTACACAAAATTTACGACTAAATTTAAAAGTTGATAATTTGTTTTCTGCATTGTTTGCAATCTTTGCAAAAATGTTTCTTACCATAAAATCTCCTTAAGTGTTTTTTGTCTTACACCGCCTATTTTAATGTAGGCACGCATAGACATATTTTGCACTCCGATAGTGATTATATGCTATGTGTTGTAGAAAGTCAACTAAGCACAGACGTTGCTTTTGTGCAAAGTGCACAAAACGTCAATGTTGAAAAAGTTACAAAAGACTACAAAATGGTTACAAACTGTAACTTTTAGCTTAAAAAGTAACTCAAAATCGTAAACTTTAAAAAAATTTTGTGCAACTCAACAATTTTATGTGAAAAAATTACACAAATTCAAAAAACCCTTTAAAATAAAGGTTTTTTGGACCTTAAAATTCGATTTTTGCGAAATTTTAGAGCATTTTTAAAGCGTTTAGTTTACATAATAAATAGTGTTATGTAAACTAACTGTCAAAAAATGGCAAAAATCGACATTGTTATAGGAAAAATTTGTAGTTTTCTTCTTTTTGAAAAATGGAATAAATATTAAACTTGCATTTTTTTATTAAATAATGTATTATATTAACTATATTATTTCTGCTTTGAAATATACTTAAAATATAGATAAATCAAGGGTTTTAAACCTATTTTAAATATGAAGGGAAAATGGTTAATGGCTAAGAAATCAGCTCCTCAAATTTCTGAGTTGTTGAAGAACGAATTGTCAACACAATTCAAAATTCAACCTCAAGATGCAACCGACAAACAAATTTACAATGCAACAGTTAGCATTGTAAATGAAATGCTTAAAGATGAGCAATTAAAATTTGCTAAAAAGACAAAGACTTCCGGCAAAAAACAAGTGTGCTATTTGTGCATGGAATTTTTGATGGGTCGCTCTTTAAAAAATACATTATATAATATGGGGCTCACATCTGCTTTTGAAAAAGCTTACAAAGAGCTTGGTGTAAAAATTGATAGCATTTATGACCAAGAGCCAGACGCAGGTCTTGGTAACGGTGGCTTGGGCCGTCTTGCTGCTTGCTTCTTAGATGGTCTTGCTTCACAAAGCATTCCTGCTTATGGTTATTCAATTCTTTATGAATATGGTATCTTCCGTCAAAGATTGGTTGATGGTTGGCAAACAGAAATGCCAGACTTTTGGTTAAATGGTGGTAAAGTTTGGTTGAACGAATGCCCAGAAGATGCAGTTGAAGTTAAATTCGACGGCTGGGTAGAAGAAAACTGGGACGGCGAATATCACCAAGTTAAACATAATGATGCAATTACTGTTTTGGCAGTGCCTTATGACCTTATGGTAGCGGGTTACAAAGGCAAGGGCGTTTCTGTTCTTCGTCTTTGGTCTGCAAAGGCACAAGGCTTTAATATGCAACTTTTCAACGAGGGCGATTATCTTCGTGCAATGGAACAAAACGCAATGGCAGAGGTTATTTCAAAGGTACTTTACCCTGCAGACAACCACATTGAAGGTAAATCACTCCGTCTTAAACAACAATATTTCTTGGTTTCTGCTTCAATTCAAGACATTATTAGCAGACATTTAAAAGAATATGGCGATTTGTCAACATTGCCAGAAAAGGTGGCAGTGCATATTAATGATACCCACCCTGCACTTTGCATTCCTGAGCTTATGAGAATTATGCTTGATGAATGCGGTCTTACTTGGGACCACGCTTGGTCAATTGTTCAACGCACAGTTGCTTACACCAACCACACAGTAATGCGTGAAGCGCTTGAGTGTTGGCCTGTTGATTTGTTCAAACAAAGATTGCCAAGAATTTATCAAATTGTTGAAGAAATCGACAATCGTTCACGCAGAGAAATCTGGCTTAAAACTGAAGATGTTGATTATGTTGAGCGTACTGCAGTTATTTCTGGTGGCCTTATTAGAATGGCAAACCTTTCAATCATTGGTGGTCACTCTGTAAACGGCGTTGCAGAACTTCATAGTGAAATTTTGAAAGACACCGTGTTTAACGATTATTACAGACTTTACCCTGAAAGATTTACTAATGTTACTAATGGTATTGCTCATAGAAGATGGCTTTGTCAATCAAACCCAGGTCTTACAAAACTTCTTGATAATACAATTGGTGATGGTTACAAAGTTAACGCTTCAAAACTTGCAGCATTTGAAGAATATAAAAATGACAGTGCAGTTAGAGAGCAACTTGAAAAAATTAAATATGAAAACAAAGTGCGCCTTTCAAATATGGTTAAACAAACTCAAGGCATTGACCTTGACCCTAACACCGTGTTTGACGTTCAAGCAAAACGTTTGCATGAGTACAAACGTCAACATATGAATGCACTTCACATTATTTCTGATTACCTTGCAATCAAGACAAATCCAAACGGCAACTTCACACCAAAAACCTACCTTTTCGCAGCAAAAGCGGCACCTGGTTATTTCCTTGCAAAAGATATTATTAAAATGATTAATAACATTGCAAAAATGATTGATAATGACCCAGATGTTAAAGGCAGACTTAAGGTTGCTTATCTTGAAGATTACCGTGTAACTTTGGCAGAAACTTTGATGCCAGCAGCTGATTTGTCAGAGCAAATTTCACTTGCAGGTACTGAAGCTTCTGGTACTGGTAATATGAAATTGATGATTAACGGTGCTATTACAATTGGTACTGAAGATGGCGCTAATGTTGAAATGCACAGAGCAGTTGGCGATGACAACATCATTATTTTTGGTATGTCATCTGAAGAAGTTGCTGCTTTGCAACCACATTACAACCCACAAGCAATTTACCACAACAATAACAATGTGAAAAATGTAATTGATTTGTTGAAAAACCCACATTATGGTGTTGAATCTCCATCGGTTGTTTCTTCACTTGTTAATGTTGACCCTTATATGGTGCTTGCCGACTTTGACTCATATTGCGATGCACACAGAAAAGCAGACGCTTTGTATGCAGACAAAGAAACATGGGGCAAAATGATGGTAACAAACATTGCAAAAGCCGGCATTTTTGCATCTGACAGAGCAATTATGGATTATGCAAAAGGAATTTGGCACACTAAATAAACATAAACGGCGAGACCTTCTCGCCGTTTTTTAAAAATTAAAGGAGAATTTATGTTTTATTCATCAAGACATAAAGAACACAAATCAATTTTTGGCGCAATAAAAACAAACGAGAAAATTGTTTACAGAGTTTTTGCGCCATTTGCCACAGGTGTTCAAATGCTCATTCGCAAGGGAGAAAGTGCAAAATACTCTTATGTTGATATGAAAATTGTTGGCGAAGGTTGGTTTGAAAACGAAACTTTCTTTTCAGAAGTTGGGGTTTATTTTTACCACTTTGAAATTAGTTATGACCGTCACAGAACAAGCATTTATCGTGGCGAAGATTTGGCAGACACAAGCGTTGGCCGTGCAGATTGGCAACAAACGGTTTACAGTGCAGATTTTAGCACTCCAGACTGGGCAAAACAAGGTGTCATTTATCAAATTTTCCCTGACAGATTTTTCAAAGGCGAAATTGAATATAAAACAGTTTTTCCTGAGCGTGTTTGTGCTAATTGGGGCGATGAGCCACTTTGGGCAAACGGTAAAGTTGGTGCAGTTATAAATAACGATTATTTTGGTGGCAACTTTAACGGAATTGCCGAAAAATTGCCTTATTTAAAAGATTTGGGTGTTAGCATAATTTACTTAAACCCAATTTTCGAAGCACATTCTAACCACAGATACAACACTGCGAATTATTTGGTTGCCGACCCAGTTTTAGGCACAAATGAAGAGTTTGCAGACCTTTGCAAAAAAGCAAAAGAATTAGATATAAAAATTGTTCTTGATGGCGTCTTTTCTCACACTGGCTCGGACAGTATTTATTTTAATAAAGAAGGCAGATATGATTCGGTTGGTGCTTATCAATCAAAAGAATCGCCTTATTACAGTTGGTTTAAATTTGAAAACCACCCAGAAAAATATCTTTCTTGGTGGGGTTTTAAAACCTTGCCTGAAGTAATTGAAACAGATGAAAGTTTTGTTCAGTTTATTACAGGTAAAGGTGGCGTAATTGATTATTGGATGGGACTTGGCGCGTCAGGATTTCGTCTTGATGTTGCAGATGAGTTGCCGGACTGCTTTATAAAACAAATTCGTTGCGCTGTAAAGCGCAATGGTGGTGTGCTTTATGGCGAAGTTTGGGAAGACGCTTCAAACAAAGTTTCTTACGGCGAACAAAGAGCATTTCTTTATGGTGAAGAACTTGACTCGGTAATGAATTACCCATTTTTAAATGCAATTCACTCTTTTGTAAAGGGTGGCTCTGGTGTAAGTTTTATGCAAGAAGTGTTAACAATTTGCGAAAACTACCCGAAAGAAACCCTTGATTGTTTGATGAATTTGCTTTCGACTCATGATACCGAAAGGGTGTTGACCGCCCTTGCTGGCGAAGAGTCACTTTCTCGTGGCAGAGAATGGCAAGCAGTTCAAAAAATGAGTGAGAGTGAGATTAATTTAGGCGCAAAACTTTTAAAACTTGCAAGCACATTGCTTTACACATTGCCAGGCGTACCTTGTGTTTATTATGGCGATGAGATTTTAACCCAAGGTTATCGTGACCCATTTAACAGAAAAAGTTTTGACTGGGACCGCGCAACTGATGAAAACGAAATGCTTGGTTGGTACAAAACTCTTGGCAAAATTAGAAACGCTTGTCCAGCGCTTGTTTGTGGAGAATTTTTGCCGGTACAGTGGGAAAAAGACTTTGTTTGTTTCCTTCGTGTTTGTGAACAAGGCGAAATTATGGTTATTGTTAACCCTTCTGACAAAACCCAAGACATTTGGCTTTTGCAAGGTTGGAAAGATGATGAAATTTTGATTGGCAACAATCACGAAAACGGCATTTTGAAAGTAGAGCCAAAGTCGGTTGCAATTCTTGGCAGAGGCGACTGGGCAAAGAAATTAAAAATTTAAGAATTAAATTAAAAACACCGCCAAAAATAAATTTGGTGGTGTTTTTTAATGTGTGTAATAAAACTTGAAAATATTTTTAAAACTTATGATAACGGAAGTTTAAGTGTAACTGCGCTAAAAGGCATTGATTTAACGGTTGAAAAAGGCGAATTTTTAAGCATTGTTGGTGCTTCTGGCTCTGGCAAATCAACCCTTATGAATATAATTGGGTGCCTTGATACTGCAGACAGTGGCAACTACTTTTTGCAAGGGCAAAATGTTGCTTTTTTGAGTGAAAAAGAGTTGAGTGACATTCGTCAAAAAAACATTGGTTTTGTTTTTCAAAAGTTCAATTTAATTTCAACTCTTAATGCTTTTGAAAATGTAGCGCTACCATTGATGTATGCCAATCTTGACTCAAAATCACGAGAAAAAAGGGTGCGCAATGCGCTCGAGTCGGTTGGACTTTTAGACAGAATGTATCACAAACCAAGTGAACTTTCAGGCGGTCAACAACAAAGAGTTGCAATAGCAAGAGCAATTGCAACACGCCCACAAATTTTGCTTGCAGATGAGCCAACCGGCAATCTTGACTCAAAATCATCAGAGCAAATAATGACTCTTTTGAAAAAATTGAACAGTCAAGGAGTTAGCATTGTGCTTATCACGCACGACGCAAAAACCGCTTCTTTTGCTTCGAGAAAAGTAGCGGTTATGGACGGTAAAATTATTTAATTATTTATTATAAACCTCTTTTAACAAAGGAATCGAAGAAGATGCACCTTGGCGTGAAACTGTAATTGCCGATGCTTTTGAAGCAATATCTAATGAAAGCCTCACATTGTTCTTTTCAATTAAAGTGGCTAAAAAATAGCCTGTAAATGTATCGCCTGCGGCGGTTGTATCTACCGCAGTGGCTTCATAAATCGGTTGTTTGATATATGTGTCGGCGTTTTTAAAAACGCTGCCATCTTTACCGAGTGTTAGAATTAAATTGCTATTTGGAAATTGTTTTACAAATTCATCGGCGCACTTTTCAGGGTTGCTACTGCCAAAAAGTGCTTTGCCTTCAATTTCATTGCAGAAAAACCATTTGACAAAGTGTAACGGTAACTCTTTGATATCATCTTGATACGGTGATGGGTTGAATGCAATCTGCATTTTTTTGTCGTGGGCAATTTCAAATATAATATCAAGACAATTTGTTTCGTTTTGAAGCAGCAAAACATCATTTTCTTGTGCATCAAAAAGAAAGTTTTCTATATACGCTTTGTCAAAAGAATGATTGGTTCCCGGATAAAGCAGAATACAATTCTGCCCGTGTTTGTCAACCTGAATAATTGTATGACCGCAACTGCCGTTTTTCTTTTCGATTCTGCTTGTGTCAACACCGGCTTCTGACAAGACATTTAACAGCATTTCACTGTTATCACCAATCATTGCGCCGTGAATAACCTTTGCGCCTGCTCTTGCTAAAGCCACAGACTGATTAAGTCCTTTTCCGCCAGGGAAAATCTGCATATTTTTTGATGATAAAGTTTCTCCGGCGGCAACAAAATGCTCCACGCTATAAACATAATCAATATTTAATGAACCAAGGTTATATATTTTCATTTTACTCACCTAACTCTTTAAATAAATCATCAAACAGAGCATCTCTGTTGATTTGATACACATACTTAATGAAATGTCGGTTTTCGTCAAAAGCATAGTGTTTATCATATTCTGGAATAGGACTTGCAATCAATTTGTCTTTCATAAATTTATTGTCAGCGTTTAAAAGCCAAGCAACTGCAGTGACGTCCCAGATTACTCTTGTCCAAGGTTTGCCTTTCGCATAAGATTCTGCTTCTGAAACAGTATTTTCATATAGATAATCACATAACTCGTTTTTGCCTTTAAGCCAATATTGTAATTCATATTTTGATGTTGAGAAATGGTCAACAATACCACCGCAAGGCAGTTGTACTAAAGGAACACCGCAACCAAAAACAACTCTTGCCGCGGCAATATCTTGTTTCATATTAAATTCAGAAGCGGCAAACGGCATATGGGTTGCATGACCACCCAGCCAGATTACAACACAGTTTTCTATCATTTTAGGATTTTTAAGTATTGCAGAAGCAACGTTTGTTATTGCGCCAATTGCAACTATATAAAGAGGATTTTCGGCAGAATACTTGTTTGCGAGATTTGCCATAAAATCAGCCGCATAAGATTCTATCGGTGTTGTTTCATTTGGCAAATAGTTTTCAGAGCCTTTGAAAGTTATGCTTTTAAATTCTTCTTTTTCTAAAAGATTTAAAAGTTTCAAAATTTCATCATAACTCTTGTTCATTCCGTCTTTCGCGCTAACAGATTTACCGTTTAAAAATGGCGCCGCACAGATGCCTTTGATGTTGAATTTCTGTGTTTTGCGAATCATATAACTTATTGCAAATTGGTCATCGATTTCATTGTATGCATCGGTATCAAGCACTACATCGATTTTGCCTTTTGGTACGGTTAAATTTTTAAAATATTGTTCGCTTGTCATAACAATCATCTCCGTTTTTTGAATTATATAATCGGCTTTGATTATATAATAACACAGTTTATTTTTTATATCAATCAGTTTTCTTGAAAAATGACAAGTTATATGTTATAATCTAAAATCAGTAAAAATGTTTAAAAGAAGGAAAAAACAATGGAATTATTAAACGGTAGACCGATAGACATAAGTGGCAGGTGTGAAGTAGAAATTGCTACTTATGACAAATTAGAAGAATTAAACATTGACTTTTTGCGTGTTGACCACTCTCCAGCCGAAACAATGGAAGCGTGTGAGAAAATTGATGAAGTTTTAGGGGTTAAAATGTGCAAAAATCTCTTTTTGTGCAATCGTCAAAAAACCGACTTTTATTTGTTGATGTTGCCTGGCGACAAACCTTTTATCACAAAAGAATTTTCAAAACAACTTGGCATTTCAAGGGTGTCTTTTGCAGCGGCTGAATATATGCAAGAGTTTTTGAAAATCTCTCCGGGCGCCGTTTCTGTAATGGGGCTTATGAATGACAGGCAAAACCGTGTAAAACTTGTTGTTGACAAAGCGGTGTTTGATGAGTCAAGTGTTGGTTGTCACCCTTGCGTTAACACATCAAGTTTGAACATTAAAACAGATGACCTTAACAGATTTTTAGAAAACACAAATCACAAACCAATTTTTGTGGATTTACCTTATTATGAATAAAATTAAAGCGTTGAAATCAAGACGATTTCAACGCTTTTTTTAATTTTCAAATTCGTTTGCAAGGTTTGTGCGATATTTTTTTGGCGAAACATCGTTCTTTGCTTTAAACTGTTGAATAAAATAACTTGGGGTTGAAAAGCCCAATTCATCTGCAATTTCAACAATTGACTTGTCGGTTGCAGACAAAAGATATTCTGCTTTCAAAAGTCTGAATGAGTTTAAATATTCAGTGAAACTTTGTTTCATAATTTTCTTGAAAGTTCTTGAAAAATAACTGTAACTCAAATTGCAATAATTCGCAACGTCTAAAGCAGTAATATCGGCATAATTTTGCGAAACATAATCTATTGCGGACTGAATGATTTTCAAGTTTTCATCAGAATAATCAAACTTGTCAATTGAGTCTAAATTTGTTGCTTGCCAATATCTTAAAATCCACAAAAAGATTTTCAAAACGTTAGAGCGAATTGCAATTTCATAACCATAATTTTCGGCATACCATTCGTTCATAATGTCAGAAATAACATCTTTAATATATCTACCACCAATTTCTTCGGCAGTAAAATATCTTTTATTATTTGAATCTTGAACAATAAAAGGCATCATATATTTAAGTTCGAAAAGGGACTTGTCGTTTGAATACAAAATTTCAGGCAAAACTTTAATAACAACATAATGCCCGTCGCCATTTTCAAATGTAAGCGCGTGGTTTTCTTCAGAATTAACAATAAACAAATCTCCTGTTTTAAAAGGAATAATCTTGCCATTCAAATAAATTTCACAATTTGAGTCAAGCGAATAAAGAATTTCAATGTATTCG
Organism: Acutalibacteraceae bacterium; assembly: GCA_045649405.1. Classification (GTDB taxonomy): domain Bacteria; phylum Bacillota; class Clostridia; order Oscillospirales; family Acutalibacteraceae; genus RUG11462. Next base: position 22,607 of record JAZRPW010000050.1, on the reverse strand, counting down.
TGATAATGAATGCCAATTTCTTTTTCGGTTTTTCTTTGTTTTTGATGAATGGTTAAACAATGAAATGGCATTTCAACATCGTGTCTTTTAAAGCGTTGTTCAAGTTTACTTTGTTCCATAAAAACACCCCAATGACAAAAATTTGATATTTTTGAGCAAAATCATTATACAACATTTTTTCTAAATATGCTATACTTTATTTGAAAAAAAGCAAAATTATTTTTTGCTTTGAAAAAGGAGTAATTAATTATGGCTGAAAAATTGAAAATTGGTGTCGTAGGTTGCGGTGGCATTTTTAACGGCGCACACATTTGGGCTTATGACAGACCAGAAAACCACAATTCAAAAGCAAAGGTTGTTGCACTTTGTGATATTAAAATTGAAAAAGCTTATGCAACAGCTGAAAAATTGGGCGTTGACAAATCACATTGTTATGAAGATTTTAAAGAAATGATTGAAAAAGAAGAGTTAGATGCAGTTGATATTTGTACTCCTAACTACCTTCACTCAATTGTTGCAGTTCACGCTTTAGAAAACGGACTTCATGTATTCTGCGAAAAACCAGACGCAGTTTCTGTTGTTGAAGCAAAGAAAATGCAAGATGCAGCTGAAAAAAGCGGCAAAGTTTTAATGGTTATGAGAAACAACCGTTACAACACATATTCAGTGTTCCTTAAAAAATTCATTGAAGAAGGCAAAATGGGCGATATTTACACAGCTCGTTGCGCTTGGAGAAGACGCCGTGGTATTCCTGGCAAAGGCGGTTGGTTTACAACTAAAGCACAATCAGGCGGCGGTCCACTTATCGATTTGGGCGTACATATGATTGACCTTTCTATTTGGCTTATGGGCAACCCAACTCCGGTTGCAGTTTCAGGTTGTACTTATTGCAAATTTGCAAATAACGAAGCAGGCGCTGACTCTGAACACGCAGATTTTGGTGAAGCAAAAGCAGATGGTACTTTTGACGTAGAAGACCTTGCAATGGGCTTTATAAGATTTGACAATGGCGCATCAATGCAAATTGAATTCTCTTGGGCTTCAAACATTGAAAAAGAAATTGCTTTTATTGACCTTCGTGGTACAAAAGCAGGTGCTACAAACCATACAAGTGATGGTAGATTTAAAGTATTTACAGAAGAAGGTGGAACAACTGTTGACATTGTTCCTAACCTTCCAAAACAAATTGGACCTCACGAACTTAATCTTAAACACTTCTTTGATGTACTTGCTGACGGTGTTGAACCAGACTTTAAACCAATTCAAGGTGTTAATATGGTTAAAATCCTTGAAGCAATGTATAAATCTGCAGAACTCGGCGAAGAAGTTAAACTTTAATTTTTAAGGAGTAGATAATTATGAAACTTGGTGTAATGAACCCTGTTTTTGGTGGTTATACATTTGAAGAAGCGTTAAAGTTTCTTTATGACCACGGTGTTCACGAAATGGAAATCGGCGCAGGTGGATATCCTGGTGACACACACTTAAAGCCAGAAGAACTCATTGGCAAACCAGAAAAGGTTAAAGAGTTTAAAGATTTAATGGCAAAATATGAAGTTGAAATTTCTGCAATTGCTTGTCACGGAAATGCGCTTCATCCAAATAAAGAAATTGCCGAAAAATTTGATAAAGATTTTAGAAATGCAATTTTAGTAGCAAAAGAACTTGGCGTTAAAACAATTATTGGTTTTGCAGGTTGCCCTGGCGACTCTGACACTTCAAAACTTCCTAACTGGGTTACTTGTGCTTGGCCAGAAGACTATTTAGAAATTCTTGACTGGCAATGGAACGAAAAGGTTATTCCTTATTGGAAAGAGATGGCTAAATTCGCAAGTGAAAACGGCATTGAAAAAATTGCTTTTGAAATGCATCCTGGTTTTGTTGTTTACAACCCAGAAACATTGCTCAAACTTCGTGCAGCAGTTGGCGATATTATTGGTGCAAACTTTGACCCTTCTCATCTTTTCTGGCAAGGAATTGACCCGGTTGAAGCAATCAAAGCTTTAAAAGGTGCAATTTATCACTTCCACGCAAAAGATACAAGAATTGATGAAACAAACACCAAGGTTAACGGTGTGCTTGACACTAAAAACTATGGCGATATTTTGGGTAGAAGTTGGGTGTTCAGAACAGTAGGTTATGGTCACTCAAAACAAGTTTGGAATGATATTATTTCAACACTCAAAGCAGTTGATTATGATGGTTCAATTTCAATTGAACATGAAGATGCGCTTATGTCTCCTGAAGAAGGTCTTGAAAAAGCAATTGACTTCTTGAAAGAAGTTTTAATTACTAAAAAGGCCGGCGAGATGTGGTGGGCATAAGCAACTAAGGGTTGCAATGATGTTCACTCTTTCGAGTGAGAGATGTTGCCAAATGGCAATGAAGTATTGCTAACGCAATATGATGTTTTTTAAAAAAAGAAGGCGAAAGAAATGCAAAAAGTTTATAATGTAGGTATTATTGGATACGGTGGAATGGCAGGTTTCCATTTTTGGTCACTCAACACTTTTAAAGATAAAGACAACATCAAAGTTTATGGTGTTTATGACCTTGATGAAAGCCGTATTCAAGAAGCAATAAAACGTGGTAAAGATGAATTTAATATGGACATTGTTGGTTATTCTTCAAGAGAAGAATTGCTTTTGGACCCTGCCATTGACATTGTTTTGGTTTCAACAACCAACGAAGTTCACAAAGAAATTGTAATTGATGCAATGCGCCACGGCAAACACGTAATTTGTGAAAAACCTGTTACAATGTCAAGCGAAGAATTGCTTGAATGTATGGCAGTTGCAAAAGAGACCGGCATGGTTTTCACAATTGACCAAAACCGTAGAACAAATAAAGATTTCACACTTATGAGTGATATTGTGAAATCTGGCAAAATTGGTAATGTTTATCACATTGAAAGTCGCGTTGAAGGCTCACGTGGTATGCCAAAAGGCTGGAGAACACTTAAACATTTGGGTGGCGGAATGATGCTTGACTGGGGCGTTCATCTTATTGACCAGTTGATGTATATGAACAAGTCAGCGGTTACAAATGTTTATTGCAAAATGTTTAGCATTGACTACCCTGAAGTTGATGATAACTTCCACCTTTCATTAACTTTTGCAGACGGCCTTTCTGCTTTTATTGAAGTTGCAACAAACAATTACATCACAAAACCACGTTGGTATGCTCTTGGTACCGAAGGCACTGCAAGAATTGACAACTGGGAATGTGAAGGCAAAATTGTTAGAGTTATTGATAAAGACAACTCTTGGGATGAGCAGATTTTTATGACTGCAGCAGGTCCAACAAAAACAATGGCGCCAAGACGACCAGAATCTGTTGAAACAATCGAACTTTCAATGCCAGAAGGCAAGGTTGATGAGTTAAGAATTGTTTACGGACAAATGGTTGACGCAATCGAAGGAAAAGCAGAATTAACAATTAAACCTGAACAAGCTTTAAGAGTAATGCGTGTTATGGAAGCGGCTTTCGAGTCAGCCAAAACAGGCATGGCTATAAACACTAACATTTAAGGAGTAAATATTATGATTAAAGTTACAGTATGGAACGAAAACTGTCATGAAACAGTTTGGAAACAACCAGAAGTTTTAAGACACTATCCAAATGGCATTCACAATTACATTGCATCATTCTTGGAAGACGAATTTGAAGTAAAAACTGCTTCTTTGTATGACCAAGATGGTAATTTGAATGAAAACGCAGGCATCACACAAGAACTTATTGATGATACTGATGTTATGATTTGGTGGGCTCACTGCAAACATAACGATGTACCTGATGAAGCAGTACAAATTGTTACTGATGCAGTAAGAAGTGGTATGGGTATCATCTTCTTGCACTCAGCACACCTTGCAAAACCATTTAGAGGTCTTATGGGTACATCTTGCACACTCCACTGGAGAGAAGACGGCGACTATGAAAGAGTTTGGAACATTGCTCCAACTCACCCAATTACACAAGGCATTGGCGAGTATATCTATCTTCCTGAAGAAGAAGTTTATGGCGAACCATTTGGTATTCCAGAGCCAGATAAATTGGTATTCATCGGCTCATATGAAGGCGGCGAAGTGTTCAGAGCAGGTTGTTGTTATAGAAGAGAAAACGGTAAAGTATTCTACTTCCAACCAGGTCATGAATCACACGCTACATACCATGTTCCTGAAATTCAAACAGTTATTAAAAATGCAATTAACTGGGCTTATACTGGAATGAGACTTCCACTTGAATGTCCAAATGTTAAACCACCACAAGACTAATTAAAATAAAAAAGCCGCTCTATCAACTGATAGAGCGGCTTTTAAATTGTTTTTAATATTCGTCGTAAACTTTAACTTCTTTGTTTTCAGCGTTAACTTTTGCTTTGAACATCATGATAATAACCAAAACGCCAACAAAAGCACCGATAACCCAGCCAAATGTACCAACGCCAACTAAAACGCCAAGAACAAAACCGATAATAGCAGTCAAAGCAATGCCGATTACCCAAATTAACCAAGCTTTCATATTGATTTTCTCCTTTTTTATTGTTTTTTTAATTTTAACACTTTTAGTTTGTTTTGTCAATTATGAATAAAAAAATAATTGCAGTTAAAAATAAGAGTAATTATATTTTGGGTGTGATTTTTTATGATAATGACAGCAATTCGCACGATTATTTTGTATTTTGTGGTAATCATTTGTATGCGAATTATGGGCAAGCGACAGGTTGGCGAATTGCAACCAAGCGAATTTGTTGTGACAATTTTAATTTCAGAACTCGCTTCAATTCCAATTCAAGATTTAAACCGACCAATAACCAACGGAATTTTGGCAATTTTCTTGCTTGTTGTGCTTGAACTTTTGTTGTCGTTTGCAATTTTAAAATCAGATGTTTTAAGAAAACTTTTTGAAGGCAGGTCGGCAACCATCATCAAAAACGGCGTTGTTGACCAGAAAAAGATGAAAGATTTGCGCATAACAATTGATGACTTGCTTGAAGGTTTGCGACAATCAGGCAACTTTTCAATAGACACAGTTGACATTGCAATAATGGAAACAAACGGCAGAATTTCGGTGCAACCAAAAGCCAATTTTCAGCCACCACAAAGACAAGATTTAAAGATTAAATCGGCTGATAAGGGATTGCCAATTTTGTTAATTTCAGACGGAAAAATCGTTGAAGAAGCCTGCCAAAGCATTTCAAAAATTGAAATTTTAAAAGAGTTAAAGTCAAGAAATTTAATGGTGCAAAATGTGTTTTTAATGACCGTTAACGCCCTTGGCGAATTTGTTGTAATTAGAAAAGAGTGAGAAAATGAAAAGAGGTTATTTTGCAATTGTATTTTTTGCCGTGGTGGTAACCACCATTTGCACCGGCATACATTTTTTGTCACAAGCAAACGAAAAAATGCTTAGAACTTTTGAACAAATTGAAATTGCAGTGGATAACGAAAACCCAAGCAGTGCGGTTGAACTTTGCAAAAAGGCAGAAGAACAATGGACAGAGTTTGAAAACAGTTTAACCTTTTTTGTTAACCACTCAGAAATTTCAGAAATCGGCGTTGATATTGCGGCAATGCGACCTTTAATTTTGAACAAAGAAAAGGCAGAATTTTTGTCAATACTTGAAGGTGTAAAAATAAAAATGAGACATTTGACAAAAATGGAAAAAATTCATTAAACCCAAAACTATTGACTTTTATATTATTAAAATGTAAAATATAAATATAAATACTGGGGGATTGTTTGGTTTTTATGAAGATTACACTTGATGAAAGATTGTCGGCGTGTGCTAACTTTGTTAGAGAAAATTCCGTGCTTGCAGATGTCGGCACAGACCACGCATATTTACCTGCATTTTTAATTTCAAATGGCAAAATAAAATCGGCACTTGCTTGTGATGTAAACGAAAAACCACTTGAAAGCGCAAAGCAAACAGTAATTGATGCCGGCGTTGTTGACAAAGTAACGCTTAGACTTTGCGATGGCCTTTGCGGTGTAAAGAAGGACGAGTTTACTGACTTGGTTGTTGCCGGAATGGGTGGCGAGCTTATTATTAAAATTTTAAGCGACTGCCCTTACATAAAGAGTGAAAAATTCAACCTTGTTTTGCAACCAATGAGCAAGGTTTATGACTTTAGAAAATGGCTTTGCGAAAACGGTTTCTTGATTATTGATGAAAAAGCGGCAGTTGCAAACAACAAGGTTTACACAGTAATTAATGCAAAATTTGTTGGTGGCAACACACAAAAAGACGAAGTGTTTTATCACTTTGGAAAACTGCTTGACAAAACCGATGAAAAAGCAAAATTATATATTGAAAAACAGAAAAAATCGCTTGTTAAACGAGCAAAAGGCATTTTGTCTTCAAATGCTCAAGATTTAGAAGCATTAGAAATTTTGGCAATGTTAGAAAAAATAGATTAGGAGTAAAATGTATGACAACAGTAGCAGATATTTATAAAATGATTGATAAAATTGCACCTTTTAACACACGTTTTCCTTTTGACAATGTGGGCGTTTTGGTTGGCGACCCGGCAGCCCCTGTTAAAAGAATTGCAGTTTGTTTAGACATAACTCATGATGTGGTTAAAAGAGCAGCTGAAAATGAGTGCGACTTGATTGTTGCACACCACCCAGTAATTTTTAACAAACTTTCTTCAGTTACTGCAGAAAGCATTCCTTATATGCTTGTTAAAAATGGCATTTCAGCAATTTGCGCTCATACAAATCTTGACGTTGCAAAGGGCGGTGTTAATGACAGATTAGCAATTGCTCTTGGCATTGAAAATGTTGAAAGACTTGTTGACAATGAATATCCTGACACCGAACCAATTGCAAGAATTGGTAGCGTTGACGCAGTTTCACCAATTGACTTTGTTAAGTTTGTAAAATCACAATTGAATTGTGAAGGCGTGCGATACATAGAAGGCTCAAGACCAATTCGCAAAGTTTGTGTTTATGGTGGCGCAGGCAATGAGTTTATTTTGCAAGCAAAAGCTTCTGGCGCAGATGCTTTTGTCACAAGCGAAATCAAACACCACCAATGGTTAGAAGCAAAAAATCTTGATATGACAGTAATTGACGCCGGCCATTTTTCAACAGAAAATGTTGTTGTAAAACCGTTAGCACTTTTGCTTAAAGATAAACTTGAATGTGATGTAAGAATTATTTCACAAACAGCACCTTACAACGTGTTATAAAAAGGAGAAATCAGTTTGGCACTTGACGCAGCGTTGCTTTCTCTTGTTTGCAAAGATTTAAACCAAACGGCAATTTCAAGCCGTGTTGAAAAAATCACAATGCCCTACAAGGATTGCATTTGCATTTATTTAAACAAACCAAATTTCAAAAAAACACTTTTAATTTCTGCTAATCCAAATTCAGCAAGAATTCATTTTACAACCGAAAAGTTTGAAAACCCACCAGTTCCACCAATGCTTTGTATGTTGCTTAGAAAACGCTTAGGTTCAGGCAGATTAAAGCAGGTAAGACAGTTTGGTTTTGACCGAGTTTTGCTTTTAGATTTTGACTGCAAAAACGAACTTGGCGATGATGTTGTAATAACAATTGTTGTTGAAATGTTTGGCAGACTTTCCAATGTCATTTTTTTAGAAAATGGCAAAATTATTGATGCAGTTAAAAGGGTTGACCCAGAAGAAGGCAAACGTTTCATTTTGCCAGGGGCTACCTATGAATTTCCTGAAATTTCTGGCAGAGTTAATTTGTTTGAAACTGATGCGGCTGAGGTTGCACAAAAAATTGCAGAGTCAAAACCTGCCCGTGTGGTTGATGCGTTTTCGCAAGTAATAGAAGGGCTTTCGCCAATTCTTTACCGTGAATTAGCACACCTAATTTTTAACGATTTTGATTTAGATGTTGGAAATATTAACGCTTACCAACGTTCAAAAATGGTTGATGTTTTGAATGACTTTAAAGAAAAGTATTCAAACGCAGAGTTTGTAATTTTAAGAGATGAAAAGGGTAATATTAAAGATTTTACCTTTACCCGAATTAAGCAATATGGCGAAAATTACACCCACGAAGAATTTTCTTGTGTTCACCAACTTTTAGAAAATTATTTTTCAAAAAAAGACAATGCTGAAAGGATTAAACAACTTTCTCTTTCGGTTACAAAAACAATTAACAATTTGATTTCTCGTACAAACAGAAAAATTTTAGCGCGAGAAAAAGAACTTGCAGCTACCGAGAAAAAAGAAGAATACAGAATTTTTGGCGAATTGATAAAAGCAAATTTGCACATGATTGAAAACGGTGTTAGCAGCGTTAAAGTTATGAATTACTATGACGAGGAATGTAAAGACATTGAAATTCCGCTTGATGTAACACTAACTCCTGTTAAAAATTCGCACAAATATTTTAATCAATACAGAAAACTTTCAACTGCTTCTTCAATGCTTGAAGATTTAATTGAAAAAGCAAAACAAGATTTGATTTATTTTGAGTCGGTTTTGCAGTCAATTCAAATGGCAAAAACCCCTTCAGATATTGAGAGTATTAAGCAAGAGTTAGTAGAAGGTGGATTTATTCGTTCAACCAAAAATAATCGCAATAAAAGACCAACAAAACCTACTTTGGAAAGACTTGTTTCAAGCGATGGTTTTGAAATTTTGGTTGGCAAAAACAATTTGCAAAATGATTATTTAACAACAAAAGTGGCGCAAAAGCAAGATGTGTGGTTTCACACAAAAAACATTCCTGGTTCACACGTTGTTGTGTTGTCAGATGGCAGAGAAATTCCTGATAAAACGTTAGAAGAAGCGGCAATAATTGCGGCAACCAATTCAAAGGCATCTGCTTCAAAACAGGTTGCTGTTGATTACACACCAATCAAATTTGTAAAAAAACCTGCAGGCGCAAAACCCGGAATGGTAATTTACAAAACAAACAAAACTGCTTTTGTTGACCCAGATGAAACTTTAATTGAAAGGTTAAAAGGCAAATGAGTTTACCAAAAGACCCAATTTTGTTATTAAGCTTTGTCAACACAAAACTCCGAGATGAATTTAAGTCGTTAGATGACTTTTGTGATGAGTTTTCGGTTGAAAAGTGCGATATTGAAAAAACATTAGAAACAGTTGGTTGTTTTTACGATGAAAATACCAACAGTTTTAAATAAAAGGAGAGAAAAATGAAAAAACAAATTGTGGCAATTTTGTTGGTGGTTGTTTTGATGTTGAATTTATTGCCAAATGTTTTGGCGTTTGCAACAAGCGAAACGGCAACCACAACAAGCACAACTACTACCACAACTGGTGAAAGCACCTCAACAACTTTAACAATTCCTTCTAACACAACAACCACTGCAAGAGCAATTGTTAAAAAAGATTATGTTGCAAGAAAAACAAGCGACTTGGGTGTTGGATTTATTGAGGCGTTTGAGGGTTATTACCAATTTCAATATTGGGATTACCAACATTATACAATTGGTTATGGTACAACCTGTGAAAAAGATGAATACCCAGGCGGAATTAGTGAGGCTTTTGCACATCAATTACTAAAGAAAAACTTGCCAAGTTATGAAGCAGGGTTAAATTCTTTTTTGAAAACAAACAACATTTATGTAACACAAAATCAATATGATGCGCTCATTAGTTTTACATACAATTTTGGTGCTTACATTTGGCAAAGAGACCCAACCATTGCGAAATATTTGAAAGACGGCATTGAAAAATATACCGACAAACAAATTGCAGATGCGTTCGGTCTTTGGGTAAATGCAGGTGGCGTTACTGTGCAAGGTCTTGTTGACCGCAGAGCAGCCGAAGCAAAATATTTTTGCACCGATGATTTTGACTTTAACCAAGAGGTTTATGTTGTTACAGATTCTGTTAGCATAAGAAGTGGTGCTGGCACATCTTACTCAAAAATTGGCTCATTAAAAAGAGGCGACTTGGTTGTAGTTTCAGAGAAAAAATATGTAGCAGATGTGGTTTGGGGCAAAATTGCTAACGACAATCTTGAATGTTGGTTTTCATTGAATTATGCAAAGTTTGGTCTTGATGAAACAGATAAAGACAAGTTAATTGCAACCTGTCTTTACAAGGTAGAAAATGTAGAAAACGGCATTGCTCTTTACTGGAAAAAGGTAAAAGGTGCAACTGGTTATAAAATTTATAAAAAGCAAGGCAGCAAAGACTTTGAACTTTTAAAAACAATTGAAACAAACGCTACAACAACCTTTGTTGATACCGATGTAACAGAGCAAAGTTACGGTTATTATGTTGTTTCTTACAAAAATTCTAAAGATGCGAAATCAAGTGGAATTTGTCAAATAACATTTACAAAATCGGTTGAATTAAAATCTTTAAATGTGCTTGCAAACGGCTTTAAATTAAGCTGGAAAAAGGTGAACGGTGCAGAAAGTTACAAGGTAATGCGTGCAAATGAGTCAGACAGCACTTTTGTAACAATCGCAAGCGTTACAAACACAAGTTATACCGATACTACAGCAGTTGGCGGCGTGGTTTATTATTACACAGTCAAGGTTGTTAAAAACGGTGGCTTGAGTGGTGCTGCACAAGCTAAATCAGGCGTTTATCTTAGCGCACCTGCAATTTCTTCGGCTTCTAACACAAAAACTGACATTACAATTAACTGGTCAGTTTGTGCAAAAGCAGCTGGTTATTATGTTTACAGAAAAGCGGCAACCGAAACAAAATTCACACTTGTTTCAACAATTAACAACCCAAATACTGTTAGTTACAAAGACACAAATGCAACAACTGGCGTGAATTATGTTTATTACTTGAAAGCTTTTTCAACAGAACTTGAATCGGTTAAGAGTGCAGAGTTCACTGCGGCTCTTTACACTCCGCCAAAAATCAAAAAAGCAAAGGCAGTTGAAACTGGAATTAAACTCACTTGGGCAAAGGTTTCAGGCGTTGCAAGTTACAATGTTTACAGAAGAGCAAAAGATGAAAAAAACTTCAAAAAAATCGCAAATGTAACAACAAATTCTTATGTTGATACAACCGTTGTGGGCAATATGAAATATTATTACCGTTTGACATCGGTTGGTGCGTCTGGTTGCGAAAGTTATCGCAGTGGCGCAAAGAGTTGCAAGAGCATTTCTTCAACAAAAATCATTGCAGCAACAAGAGTTAAAAAAGGCATTGAACTTAAATGGGAAAAGGTGTCTGGCGCAGTTTCTTATTCGGTTTATAGATTTGTTTCAAATGAATATAAACTTGTTAAAACAGTCACAACCGACAAATTGGTTGTAAAATTCGGCAAATCAGTTGAAAGAATTTATGCTGTAAAAGTAAATTATGCAGACGTTTCAAGTGATTATTCGCCACAGTTTAAAGCCTACAAATTGGTAACACCGGTTTTAAAAATTTCTAAAACAAAAAAAGGATTGTTGCTTTCTTGGGGCAAGGTAAAAAATGCAACAGGTATGATTATTTACAGAAAAGAAGCAGGTGGCAAATTTAAACTTTACACCGAACTTCCTGTTTATGAGAAAAATACATTTGAAAACACCACAACAACCAAAGGTAAAAAGTATTATTACAAGATAAAAGTGGTCGGTTCCGGCTCGGTTTCATTGGTGTCAAATGTTGTTTCTAAAAAGTTTTAAATCACAAAAGGAGCGCAAAAGTTTTGCGTTCCTTTTTTCGTGCAAAAAAAGTGTTGCAAAATTAATAGTTATGTATTATAATATATCTTACGAAAATATCGTCGGTTGTTAATTCTCTATGCGTTTAAGTATGCGGATGTCGGGCCCTGTGCAACGGGCCTTCGTGAACCATGTCAGGCGGGGAACCGAGCAGCATTAAGCGAATTTGCCCGTGTGCCGCAGTTTTACCTGATGTCCGCAGACTTAAACGCATAGTTTTTCTAACAAATTTTTTAAAAAGGAGAGTGTAGTATGCATCAAGCGTTGTATAGAAAATTTCGACCACAAACTTTTTCTGATGTTTGCGGTCAAGAGCATATTTCTGAAACTTTGAAAAATCAGGTCTCAACAAACCGTTTTACCCACGCCTATTTGTTTACTGGCTCTCGTGGTACTGGTAAAACTTCAAGTGCAAAAATAATGTCAAAGGCAGTTAACTGCTTGCACCCTATTGATGGTGACCCTTGCAATGAGTGTGAAAACTGCAAAGGCATTGACTCTGGCGAAATTTTAGACGTTGTTGAAATTGACGCTGCTTCAAACCGTGGTGTTGATGATATCAGAACCTTGCGTGAGCAGGTTGAATATATGCCTTCAAAAGCAAAGTTTAGAGTTTATATTATTGACGAGGTGCATATGCTCACAAAAGAAGCTTTTAATGCGCTTCTTAAAACTCTTGAAGAGCCACCAAAACACGTTGTGTTTATTCTTGCAACAACAGAAGTGTGGGCAATTCCGCCAACAATTCTTTCTCGTTGTCAGCGTTATGACTTTAACAGAATTTCGGTTGATGTTATTGCTAACCGCTTAAAATTTGTTTGTATGCAAGAAGAACTTTCAATTGATGATGATGCCGCAGTGCTTATTGCAAAATTGGCAGATGGCGGTATGAGAGATGCTCTTAGTTTGCTTGACCTTTGTGCAGGCAGCACAAACAACATCACAGAAGAAGTTGTTGTTAAAAACGCAGGGCTTATTGGCAAAGACCATTTGTTCAAATTGGTTGAAATTATTGAAAAAAGAGATGCCGCAGCTGCACTTAAACTTTTAGATGAGCTTTATTCAAACTCTTGTGATGTTGAACGTCTTTTGGTTGAACTCATTTCACATTATCGTGATTTGCTTGTTGCAAAAACTTCAAAAGATTTTGCACGCCTTATTACCGGCACAAATGAAGACATTGCAAGAATTGAAACCCAAGCAAAACAAATTAGATTTGAAAATATTTTATATGCTTCTGAAAAATTGACACAGGCGCAAGAAAAAATGAAAAGTGGCGCTTCAAAAAGAATTGTTGCAGAAACCACTTTAATTTCACTTTGCTCTAATGATTTAGACGGTTCAACCGAAGCTTTGCTTAAAAGAATTGGCGAACTTGAAACAAAAGTTTTAAGTGGCAATTTCACAACAGTTTCTGTTGCAGAAGAAAAACCACAAGAAACTCAAGACACATTCACACAAGAGGTTGTTGTGAAAGAAAAACCGGCTCAACCACAAAAAGTAGAGCAAAAAGCACCTGCTAAAAAGTCAGAGGGTGCAACAAAATTTCAACAATGGGCAGAGGTAATGGAAATTTTGAAGGTTGAATCTTCAATAATTTATGCCGTGCTTAATGGCTCAAAAGCTTATGTTGATGGCAACTATTTGTTGATTGATGCGCCAAACCCTGCTTTTTTGGAAACAATTCGCAGTGCAGAAAAATATAAAAACGCAATTCGTGATGCCGCATTAAAAGTAAGCGGTGTTAAGTATAATTTAGGACCTTATAACAGAAAAACCTCAACCAAACTTCAAGAAAATGACCCATTAGACGTGTTGTCTTCAGTGCTTGGTAGTGACTTGGTTGAAGAAATTTAAAGCTTTTAGAATTTGAACGGAGAAAGTTATGAAACAGCAAGTAAAGTTTACTAAAGTTTTGGCTGTAATTGTTGCAATAATTGCAGTTGTTGCATCTTTAGTCGCAGTTTCTGTTTATGACAAAAGTTTAATCTGGCTTGTTGCTTTGACAATTGCTGTAATTTTGGTTGCAGCCGTGTTTGTTGTGTTGTTTGCAAGAAAATCAATAAGCAACTATTTTCAAGTAGCAGCAAAACACATTACATCTGCTGATGATTCTGCAATGAATCAATTTGGCATTGCAATGATGATTGTTAACCCAGATGATGAAATTGTTTGGTACAACGAAAAATTCAAATGTTCGGTTTTAAAAGGTGTCGACGCTTTTGGCGAACACATCAGTTCAATTTTTGGCGCAAAAACAAGAGAATATCTTGATGAAAATGAGTTTTCAAGAATTGAATTTAACAACCGTTATTTCAATGTTTTTCCACTTAATTGTTCTGACAAATATGAAGGCCAAACAATTTACTTTTTTGATGATGACACTGCTTATTCATCGCTTAAAAAACAATTTGAAAAGTCAAGACCTTGTGTAATGTTTGTGCATATAGACGGGCTTGATTTGTTGTTGAAAAATACCCCAGAATCAAAGAAAAATGAAATTTTGGTGCCAATTGAACGCCAAATTGAAGAACTAAATCAAGGTTCAAAGGGTTACATTCAAAAAATATCAGCAGAAAAATATTTCTTGCTTTGTGAAAAAGAAAATTTTGATAAAATTCTTAAAAACAAATTTGAGGTTTTGTCAAAAGTAAGAAATCTTGAAATTGGTGAGCAAGGCGTTGCTACATTGTCAATTGGTGTTGGCGTTGGTGGCGAAGATTTGTCACAATGTGTTGAATTTGCTAACTCTGCGCTTGATATGGCGCTCGGTCGTGGTGGCGACCAAGCAGTAGTTAAAAACGCAGAAGACTTTGAATTTTTCGGCGGTGTTGCTGAGTCAAAACCGGTTAACTCTGCAGTTAGAGTGCGCCTTGTTGCACAAACACTCAAAAAACTCATTGTAAACAGCGAAAACATTCTCATTATGGGCCACTCATTCTCTGATATGGATGCTTTTGGTGCGGCTTATGGTCTTAACTGCGCAATAACAAAATTGGGCAAAACTTCAAACATTGTTTGTAACTATAAAAACACTCTTGCTGGTTCTTTGTTAAGATATACCGCAAGAATGCAACCTACTGATGATTTTATTATTTCGCCAGATGAGGCGTTACCAAAAATTAAGCAAAAAACACTTTTGATTGTTGTTGACACCCACAGAAGTTCAGCGCTCGAATCAGAAGAGGTTTATAAAAAGTGTAAAGATGTTGTTGTTATCGACCACCACAGAAGAACGGTTGACTGCATTGATAATTCAATTTTGTTTTATCATGACCCTTCGTCTTCATCAACCTGTGAAATGGTAACAGAATTGCTCAGATATTTTGGCATTGAAACTGTTGAAAAATCAAGTGCAAACGCACTTTTGTCAGGTATTATGCTTGACACAAAGAATTTGTTGTTAAGAACAACTGCTCGTACTTTTGAAACAACTGCATTCTTGCGTGAAAAGGGCGCAGACCCAGTTGTTGTTAAAGAGTTTTTTGCAGAAACAATGGAAACCTATTCATTAAAATCTGAAATTGTTTCATCTGCAAAAACAATTAAAAATTACGCAGTTGCTTTTTGTGATAATAAAAGTTCTTTTGCTAGAATTTCGGCTGCTCAAGCGGCGGATGAATTGCTCACAATTAAAGATGTTGAAGCATCTTTTGTAGCGCTCACACAAGACAAAGGAATGGTTAACATTTCGGCAAGAAGTTTTGGCAAGGTTAACGTTCAGGTTGTAATGGAAGTTTTGGGCGGTGGCGGTCATCAAACAATGGCGGCAGCTCAGGTTGAATGTAGCAACTTTGAAGATTTAGTTGAAATTGTCAGCACTGCTATGAAAAAGGCAAAAGAAAATAGTTAAGGAGAAAAAGTAATGAAAGTTATTTTAATGCAAGATGTAAAGGGCTTAGGCAAAAAAGGCGAAGTTAAAAACGCAGCTGATGGATATGCAAGAAATGTGCTTTTGCCAAAAGGTCTTGCTGTTGAAGCAAATGCTCAAAATATGAGCGAATTAAATAGTAAAACTGAGGCGGCTGCACACCACAAAGCAGAAGAAAAAGCAGCGGCAGAAGCAAACAAAGCAAAGCTTGAAGGAAAATCTGTTAGCGTACAAGCTAAATGTGGCGAAAACGGAAAACTTTTTGGCGCAGTAACTTCAAAAGAGTTAGCAGAACTTTTGGCTAAAGACTTTGGCATTAAAGTGGATAAAAAGAAAATTTCAGCACCTGATATGAAAAATGTTGGCAGTTACTCATTTGAAGTTAAACTTTATCAAGGTGTAGTTGCAAAAATGACAGTGCAAATTACTGCAAAATAATTTAAATTAAAGTAAAAAAAGAGAGGAGCAAAAAAGTGGATAATCAAGAGATTTTAAATAGTGAATCACAGGTTTTGCCGTTTTCACTTGAGGCAGAACAAGCCGTTCTTGGTGCAGTTTTAATAGACCCTGATATAATTTCAGACGTTGCAGAAATAATAAAACCAGAACATTTTTATTTGCCACAACACAAGGCAATTGCTGAAGCAATGTGGTCAATGGACGCACTCTCTAAAAAAATAGACTCAATTACTGTTTTAGAAGAATTAAAACGTGAAAAAGTTTTTGATGACGCAGGCGGAAAATCTTATTTGTTGCAACTTGCTCAAATTGTTCCAACTTCTGCAAACTCTGTGTCTTACGCAAAAATTGTTAAAGAAAAGCACTATGTTCGCTCACTTATCTTGGCAGCAAGAAAAATCATTTCTGATGCGGCAGAGCAAGATGTTGAAGCAGACAGATTGCTTGATTCGGCAGAACAAAGCATTTATGAAATTCGCCAAAACCGTGAAGCAGGTGGCTTGGTACACATCAAAAAGGTTATTACCGGCGAAACTTTTGAAAAGTTAGATAAATTAACAAAAGAAGAATATAAGGATGAGTTTTTGGGCATTCCAAGTGGCATTTCTGCAATTGACAGATTTATTTCTGGTTTCCACAAATCTGACCTTATAATTCTTGGTGCTCGTCCTGGTATGGGTAAAACATCTCTTGCGCTTAACTTTGCAAGAAACGTTGCTTTGCAGGCGAAAAAATGCGTTGCAGTTTTCTCTTTGGAAATGACAAGAGAGCAATTAGCAGAACGTCTTATTGCATCAGAAGCGGCAATTCCTTCAACAAAATTCAGAACTGGTGATTTTGATGCAAATGAGTGGTCAAGAATTGCTCAAGCAAGTGGTATTTTGACTGAGTGCAACTTGTTTTTAGATGAAACACCAGGTATGACCGTTGCAGAAATCAAGGCAAAACTTCGCAGACTTAATCCAAAGCCAGATTTGGTAATCATCGACTATTTGGGTCTTATGACCTCAACTAAATATAAAGACAACAGGGTGTTGCAAATTCAAGATATCACAGGTAACTTGAAAGCAATGGCAAAAGAGCTTGATGTTCCAATTATCTGTTGTTCACAGCTCGCACGTTCGACAGAAGCAAGGGGCAAATCACACAAACCACAACTTGCAGACCTTCGTGACTCTGGTTCTATCGAGCAAGATGCTGATATTGTAATGTTCATTTATCGTGATATTTATTATCAAGCAGAAAGCGAAAACCCTGAAGAAATTAATAAAAATGAAGCAGAATGTATAATCGCGAAAAACCGTCATGGTGAGGTTGGCACTGCTTATCTTAACTTTGACGCTCAGTTTACAAGATTTACAACTCGTGATTATTCTCATGAAGAATGATGAAACAAAAAGTTATTAACACAATTAAAAATAACAACTTAATAAACAAAGGCGACAGCATCGTTATCGGACTTTCGGGCGGTGCTGATTCCGTTTTTCTTACACTAATTTTAAATGAAATTAAAGATGAGTTTCAGTTGAATTTAAAAGCGGTGCATATTAATCATATGCTTCGTGGCGAAGAGTCAAACCGTGATATGAATTTTTGCGAAAGTTTTTGCAAAAAGTTAAACATTCCGTTTTGTGCCAAGCAATTTGATGTTGAAACCGAAGCTAAAAAGCGTGGTCTTGGCATTGAAGAAGCGGCACGTGAAATTCGTTATGAATGTTTTGAGCGTGAGGCGAACGGTGGCAAAATTGCAACTGCGCACAATCTTGATGATGTGGCAGAAACCTTGCTTTTTAACATCACTCGTGGAAGTGGCGTTGCAGGTCTTTGCTCAATTCCGATTAAGCGTGATAATATCATTCGCCCAATAATTGAAATTAGCCGTCAAGAAATTGAAGAGTATCTTTTGTTACTCGGTCAAGAGTTTGTGACTGACTCAACAAATCTGAGCGATGACTATTCAAGAAATAAAATCAGACATTCGGTTGTGCCGGTGTTAAAAGAAATTAACCCTAACTTTTTGGAAAGTGTAAAACGCTTGACAAAGTCTGCAAAAATGCAAACAGCATTTGTCGAAAATAGTTGTAAAGCACTTTTTGAAGATGAAATTTCGGTTGAAAAATTGAAAAATCAACCAGAAGCAATTGTCTTTGAAGCGGTAAAAAAGTTTTTGAGTGAAAATGATATTTTAGTTGACTTTTTTCATCTAAATGAATGTGTAAAGGTGTTGAAAGCGGGTGGCAAATGTCAGTTGCCAAAGGATTTTTTGTTTTTGGTTGAAAACGATAGAATGACTTTGATAAAGTCAGACCAAACAACCGAAAAATTCGAAATTCCTTTTGAAAATTGCGTAAAAACTCCATATAATAAATATAATGCAGAAATTGTATCAATAGAAAAGTTTAAAAATGTTTACAATTTGTTTTTAAATGATGCTATTGATTATGATAAAATTCAAAATAAGCTTGTTTATAGAAATCGCCGTTCGGGCGACAAAATCTATTTAGCAAAAAGAAAAGTTAACAAACTTTTAAAAACGGTTTATAACGAGCTTAAAATTCCAGCGCACCTTCGCGAGCGTTTGGCAGTGCTAACAGATGGCGACAAAATTGTTTGGGCAGAATGCGTTGGTGTTAACTCGGCTTACGCCGTCAATAAAAGCACAAAAAAAGTTTTGATTATCTCAAAGGAGGTAGATTATCATAAATAAAGGTAAAAACACAAAAAGTATTTTGCTTTACATTGCAGTACCATTGATTATTTTAATTATGTTATCATCAATGTGGGGCTCAAGTCTTACAGGCAAAGAGTTAAAATATTCAGAGTTTCTTGATATGATTGAAACACATCAAATCACATCATTTGAAATGAATATTAACAGCCGTGTTGTTGAATATTACACAGGCGGTGGCAAAGTAAAACAACAATACAAAGTTCCAAACTCAGAGTTGTTTATTAACGACTTCCACGACATTCAAGAGAACCACAACGTTAACATTGACTACAACATTGTAGCTGGTGGCGAATTTAACTGGGTGTTAAATTTGTTGCCAAGTTTGGTTATTATCGGAATGGTTGTTCTTTTCTGGGTAATGATGAGCAGAAGAATGGGTGGCATGGGTGCCGACAAAACAATGAATTTTGGAAAAGCAAAATTCAAAAACAGTGCTGATGAGAAAAAGAAAACAATGTTCTCAGATGTTGCCGGTGCAGATGAAGAAAAAGAAGAATTAAAAGAAATTGTAGACTTCTTGAAAGACCCTAAAAAGTTTAATGAACTTGGTGCACGCATTCCAAAAGGCGTGTTGCTTGTGGGCCCTCCGGGTACAGGTAAAACCTTGCTTGCAAAGGCAGTTGCCGGCGAAGCAGGCGTGCCTTTTTACTCAATTTCAGGTTCTGACTTTGTTGAAATGTTTGTTGGTGTCGGCGCTTCACGTGTGCGTGATTTGTTCGAAACTGCAAAGAAAAATTCACCTGCAATTGTGTTTATTGATGAAATTGATGCAGTTGGTCGTCAACGTGGCGCTGGCCTTGGTGGTGGTCACGATGAGCGTGAGCAAACTTTGAACCAATTGCTTGTTGAGATGGACGGTTTTGGCGCAAACGAAGGTGTAATCATCATCGCAGCAACCAACCGACCTGACATTCTTGATAAAGCGCTTTTGCGTCCAGGCAGATTTGACAGACAGGTTACTGTTAACTATCCTGACGTAAAAGGCAGAGAAGAAATTTTGAAAGTACACGCTCGTGGCAAACCATTAGCGCCAGATGTTGACTTGAAAACAATTGCAAAAGCAACTGCTGGTTTTACTGGTGCTGACATTGAGAATTTGCTTAACGAAGCAGCACTTTTAGCAGCACGTCAAGACAAAAAAGCTATTACTGAAAAACACATTGAAGACGCAACAATCAAAGTAATTGCAGGCACAGAAAAGAAAAGTTGGGTTATGGAAACACAAGAAAAACTTAACACCGCTTATCACGAAGCAGGCCACGCAATTGCTGGTCATTTGTTGCCAACTCAAGATGATATTCATCACATCACAATCATTCCTCGTGGCAGAGCGCTTGGTATGACAATCTCACTTCCTGAGAAAGACAAATTCTCAAAATACAAAAAAGAAATGGAAGAAGAAATTGTTATGCTTCTTGCTGGTAGAATTGCAGAGCAAATTTACCACGGTGACAACTTCTCAACAGGCGCTTCAAATGATATTGAGCGTGCAACAAAAATTGCAAGAGATATGGTTGTTAAATATGGTATGAGCGAAACTTTAGGCCCAATTCTTTATGGTAGCTCAAATGATGAAGTATTCTTAGGCCGTGATTATGGCCATGTTGACAACGTGTCACAAGAAGTTGCTTCAAAAATTGACGCAGAAATCAAAAAGATTATTGATACTGCTTATGCTCGTGGTCAAGAGTTGCTTAATGCTAACGTTGACAAACTTCATGCGCTTGCAAAAGTGTTGTTTGAAAAAGAAAAAATTGACGGCGCAGAATTTGTAGCATTAATGAATGAATAAGAAAAAAGGAGTGCTTTTTGGCACTCCTTTTTTAATGAATATGTCCATATTACACAAAGTTTAAATATAATTCGTAGGGGTGGGGCTCTGCTCCTCCCGAAAAACGGGCGTCCAATGAACGCCCCTACGATTACAAACAAACCATCAGCGTGTCATTCCGAGTTTGTCGAGGAATCTTGAAATTTGTGAAAAAATTAAAACGCAATCAAAATGTTTACGAAATGCAATTGAAAAACTAAAAGAAACTCTTGACAAAAATTTGCGGGGTGGGTATAATATACTATGTATAATTTTCTTATACTATTTTTTGCAAAAAATAATATAAAAAAAGGAGGATTAATGGTATGAAAAAATTATTGGCAATTACCCTTTCCGTGCTTATGCTTTTTTCAATGGTAGCTGTTAGCATCGTTGCAACAGCATCTGCACCTATTGGCACTACTTATGAGTATAGTTTCAATCAAGATAAAGGTGGATTAACTTTATCTAATTCAACTATGCCAGCAGGCGCTGCTTATACTGCAAATGGTGGTTACTATTTCCGTGTTAATGGCGCAGAAGCAGGCCAAACTGCAGTATTTACTTCTACAAAACAAATTGAACCAGGTAAATACAAAGTTAATTTCTACACACGTACAAACGGTTCAGGCAGAGCTCTTATTGATGTCACACTTAATGATTATCCAGCAGTTGAGGTTGATGCAAACACAGCTTATGAAGTTTACAAAGAATACTTGCTTTATGAAAGCATAGATTTATATGGAGACTTCACAGTTAAATTGGATGTAAAATCTGCAGGCTCAATTTTTGCAGGCTATTTGGCGTTTGAAAAAATTGGTGAGTATGAAGGTGAAGAAATCACAACAGTTCCTACTGAACCAACTACAACAACTACAACAACAATTCCTGTTGTAGATGAAGATAGTTTCAAATGGAATCTTTATACAGATAACTTCACTTATAATGCTGACCATACAATGAACAAATCTTCAAACGACAAGCCATTTTTGAATGACCATTATGCAAATGATGGTACCTATTTCTTCTCATCTAACAACAAAGTTGGAAATAGTGTAACTCTTACTTCAAAAGCTTTAGTTGCTCCGGGTACATATTCTGCAAAACTTTATGCAAGAGCTTCAGGTTCTCGTGCAGCATTTGATTTAACAATCAATGGTGTAAAAGTTGCAACAAAACTTTATACAGGTGGTATGTCAGGTGCTGCTGCATACAACGTTCCATTTGATCTTACAGAAGGTACTGTTACATTTACAGAGCCAACTAAACTCGTTTTAGACTTTGTTGTAACAGATGTTTCTAAATCAGGCAACTTATATTTGAATTCAATTGAATTAACAAAAGTTACTGAAGATGATGGCGAAGAAGAGGAATCATCTTCAACTACAACAACTACAACTACAACTACTACAACAGTTCCTTCAATCCCAGATTATTTGGATGGAAACTACACAATTGAAGATGTTGCTAATCCAGATTGTTGGACAGTAGGTCAATACAAAACTGACGGTACATTCAACCCTGCAACAACAGCTCGTGCATCTGTTAAGAAGTTAATCCAAGTTGTTGCTGGTACAACATATATTCTTGATGCAGAAGGTGCTGACTTGAAATATGTTGTTCGTGAATACGACGCAGATAAGAAAATTATCGGTAGCACTACTGCTATGACATTTGGTGCTAAATACGTTCCTTCAGAAGGTACAGCATTTATCGGTCTTGTAATGTTCGATGGTTCACCTTATGCTGACATCGCAGCAGGCGTTATTCTTCCATCAATGGTAGAGTATGTTGAACCAACAACCACAACAACTACAACAGTTCCTGCTCCAGTAGAACAAGATGGTCCAACAACAAATGCTATTGTAACTTTAGATAAAGCAGCAATCAGACTTGACAGTAATGTTCAAGGTATCCGTTTCTATACAACAATTAACCTTGAAGGTCTTGACGTTAAGGAAGTTGGTACACTCATTGGTCCTACTGACTTAGTAGGCGACTACTTAACAATGGAAGATGAACAAGCAGAAAACGCTGTTAAAGTAACTTATGACCTTTCAAATGGATTATACGATGACGAATATGTAGTTGGTTCAAT
>JAZRPW010000049.1:0-37239 GCA_045649405.1 Acutalibacteraceae bacterium | reverse complement strand
TTTAGAACTATAATCTTTGACAATCTGAAGAGTAAATCTCAAAACTCTTAAAAGTTCAAAAGTTTCACTCAAACCACTACCAAACATACCTGGCAAGCCACTTGTAGCATCACACCAACCAACACGGTTAGCTTCCATTTCAATACCCATTTGGTATTGGTCCAAAAGCGCAACTTTATTAATACACAAAGAGAAAAGTTTTTCAATCAAGTTAGTTTTATAAACTTTACCTGACTTATCTTTCAACCAGTTTGTTTTGTTAAGTTTATAACCTTTGTCATATCTAAACTTATCTACATTAAACGCAAAAAGCTGTTTTGGATTTTTGCCATCAAACACATATTTAACACTTCTTGGATTTACAAAAACTTCATTATCAAAATATGTATACTCATTATTATCAAAAATCAACTCTTTGAGTTTGTCTGGGTAAATCATTTTGTATGTATCAATCAAATCTAAAAGATATACAAAGTGGTCTGTCCAGAAACCTTCTTTATCAGACATACCTTCAAAGTTTTGTTCACTATATTCCAAAACTTTTGACAAGAATTCATCATCAGAAATGTTTGATTTAACCTTGTTGTTAAACATTCCGTTAATAAGAATACCAGGTGTGAATTTTTTGCTTAAAATGTCTGTTACAACATCAGCGTTTTGTGTGATATGTTCTTTGACCAAGTTTGCAACATCATCTTTAAATTTTTCTGGAATAGAAAAAGTTGTTGCTTTAACATGCAATGGGTTATAACCATTAAATTGAATGTATGAGAAGAACATTTGAATGTTAAAGTCATTAACATCCGGATGGAACAAAACGTCATTTCTTCTGTTTTGCAACACGTCTCTAAAGTTACCATCGCCTTGTGAGTAATATTCAGCAGCGATCGAAAAATGGTTATAGTCACGTTCAGGGTCGCCGTGTTTTCTTGAGAATAAATGAACAACCTTGTTTTTATCTTTGCCTTTAAACACAAATGGATAACCACCACGAAGGAAATTGTCGAGATAGCATTGTCTAAAGTACATATCAAGAACAGGGTTAGAAGATTTTGTAGCAATGTCGTCAGTAAATTTAACTGCTAATGCATCTGCTTCTTTAATTTTATTATCAATATAGTCAAGTGAAAATTCTTTTGCTTTTTCATTGATTATTTCTGGTGAATGAGTATGACCAGACAAAGCAACAACTCTATAAGTTTCGCCTTTGCCGAGTGTCACTTTAGCAGTAGCAAAACAACCACAAATTTTATTTGTACCGTTTTGATTGTAGTTTTTAACATAATCCAAACCATTATTAGCAAATGCTACTGGGTAAACAAGTGATGTTTCTTCATCAAAAATAGCATTTGGGTCATAAACTGGCTCAACAAGACCATTGTTATCGAACGATAAGTAATAGTGACCATCTGTTCTTTTGTGAACTTCAGCATGGTCATCGCCAATGATTTCTTTTAAAAATACAGGAATTTTATTTTCGGCATTCAAAATTGTGTTGTATGATTTGTTTAAGTTAGCCATAAACATCATATCGTTAAGACTAACACCAGCAGGAATGATTCTTGGCATACCATCTAAAATTTCAAACTCAGCATCATCGCCTAAATTTTCAAAAGTTACACTTCTAACAAGTGCACCAATTGTATCATTTGGCAAAATGATATACTCAACAGTTGTTTTGAATTGATGTTTGTTATCAATTTCAACAACTTTCATTGAGTTTTGTTTTATATACATTATTCTTGAAACATCATTAGATGTTCTAACAAAGAATGGTTCAAAATATTCTCCATTCTTTCTAACAAAAGTTCTAAAACCTTTTGTTGCTGTGTTTTCATAAGCAGTATTTGCAGGTGCAACTTCCATAATAGGTTGTTGTTTGTTTTCAACACCAAACGCAGTTATACCTTGTCCTCTATTAACATAAAAAGACCAAACCGGAATACCTTTTTCGCCTGTAAGACCTGGCAAAAAAGAACAAAACGGTGGTTTCTTGTCAAAATCTTCAATTACGAAAACATCGTTTTCTAATCTATAATGATTCATATTCTTTCTCCTTTAAGTTTTTTATTTATTATAATTTAAATAAGTAATTAATGCAAGCATATTTGTAAATTTATCATTGATTTTTTTGAAAAAAATTAGTACAATGTTAACAAAGGAGTGAATGTTATGAAAATTCTTTCAATTGGCAATAGTTTTTCAGTCGATGCACAAAAATATTTGCATCAAATTGCAAAAGAAAATGGCGATGATATTTTTTGTGGCAATACCTTTATTGGCGGATGTTCTCTTGAAACTCATTATAATAATATTGTAGATGACAAAGCAGATTATGAATATTATGAAAACGGTGAGTTTACCGGAGAAATGGTTTCGCTCAAACAAGCATTAGAAAAAGATGATTGGGATTATGTAACTGTTCAACAAGTTAGTAGTTTTAGTGGCTATGCAGATTCATTTTACCCTTACATTACTAAAGTTCTTGAATTTGTTAAACAATTTAAACCAAATGCAAAAATCATAATGCATCAAACTTGGAGTTATGAAAATGGTAGCGAACACGGTGACTTTTTTAGATACGACCACGACAGTGATAAAATGCATGAAATGATTGTTAGTACTTATAATGAAGTAGCACAAAAAGAAAATATTGAGATTATATTCCCTTGTGGAGAAATTGTTAATGAACTTAGACACACTGATTTATTTGATTATCAAAATGGTGGCGCTTCACTTTGCAGAGACACTTTCCATATGGATTATGTTTTTGGCAGATATGCCCTATCACTCACTTGGTACAAAGTTTTAACCGGTAAAGATGTTACAAAAACAACATTTATGCCTAACTTCGATGACAGTGATGAATTAAACATTAAAAAAATCGAACTTATAAGAAACACAGTTCAAAACTACATAAAATAATTTATGAGCACTCATTTTTTGGGTGCTTTTTCTTTGTCTTAATAAAATTTGTTAATTTTTTAACATTCTTTTACGTAAAAACTGCAGTTTTTCGAAAAAAAGTTGTTAATTTTTTAACAATGTTATTGACTTTTAGTTTTTCTAATATATAATAGTACCTAACATATTATTTTTTGGAGGAAATTTTACTATGAGTAGAGTTTACAATTTTTCAGCAGGTCCTTCAATGCTCCCTGAAGAAGTATTGAAGAAAGCAGCAGCAGAAATGCTTGATTACAACGGTTCTGGCCAATCAGTTATGGAAATGTCACACCGTTCAAAAGTTTATGATGAAATTATCAAAGGTGCTGAAGCACTTGTTCGCGAAGTAATGAACGTTCCTGATAATTATAAAGTTCTTTTCTTGCAAGGTGGTGCTTCATCACAATTTGCAATGATTCCTTTGAACCTTATGACAAAATCAGGCAAAGCAGACTATGTTGTTACTGGTCAATGGGCTAACAAAGCTTACAAAGAAGCAGCAAGATATGGCGAAGCTAAAGAAATCGCTTCTTCAGCAGATAAAACATATTCTTACATTCCAAAACTTGACAAAGAAACATTTACAAAAGATGCAGACTATTTCCACATCTGTATGAACAACACAATCTATGGTACAAAATGGAACACACTTCCTGATACTGGTGATGTGCCACTCGTTGCAGATATTTCATCTTGCATTCTTTCAGAGCCAATTGATGTTTCAAAATTTGGCGTTTTGTATGCAGGCGCACAAAAGAATATGGCTCCAGCTGGTATGACATTGGTTATTATTAGAGAAGACTTAATTGGCAATGCTATGGATATTACTCCAACAATGTTCAATTACAAAACTCATGCAGATAACGATTCAATGTTCAACACACCACCTTGCTACACAATTTATGTTGCTAAACTCGTTTTAGAATGGGTTAAAGAACTTGGTGGTCTTGAAAAGATGAAAGAACTCAATGAAAAGAAAGCTAAACTTCTTTATGACTTCCTTGACAACAGCAAACTTTTCAAAGGCACTGTTGTTCCTGAAGACCGTTCATTGATGAACGTTCCATTCATCACAGGCAATGATGAACTCGATGCTAAATTCGTTAAAGAATCAACAGCAGCAGGCTTTGTTAACCTTAAAGGTCACCGTTCAGTTGGTGGTATGAGAGCATCTATCTACAATGCTATGCCATACGAAGGCGTTGAAAAACTTGTTGAATTCATGGCTGAATTCGAAAAAAATAACGCTTAATTTATTTTTAGGAGAATTACATAATGTACAATATTCAAACACTTAACAAAATTTCAAAAATTGGTCTTTCACAATTTGATAATAAATACACTTGTGCAGACGAAATCGCTAATCCTGATGCGATTTTGGTTCGTTCTGCTTCAATGCATGATATGGAATTACCTGCTTCATTGAAGGCAATTGCTCGTGCTGGTGCTGGTACAAATAACATTCCTTGTGACAAATGTGCAGAAAAAGGCATTGTTGTTTTCAATACACCTGGTGCTAACGCAAACGCAGTTAAAGAGTTAGTTATTGCTGGTCTTTTGATTTCTTCAAGAAAGGTTATTCCTGGTATTGAATGGGCTAAAACATTAAAAGGCGAAGGCGACCAAGTTGGCAAACTCGTTGAAAAAGGTAAATCAGCATTTGCTGGTCCTGAAATCATGGGCAAAAAACTTGGTGTTATTGGTCTTGGCGCTATTGGCGTTTTGGTTGCAAATGCAGCTGAAAAACTTGGTATGGAAGTTTTAGGTTATGACCCTTATCTTTCAGTTGATGGTGCTTGGAACTTATCAAGAAACGTTAAACACGTAACAAGTCTTGATGATATTTTTACAACTTGTGATTATATTTCAATTCACGTTCCACTTAATGATGCTACAAAACATACAGTTAACGAAGAAACAATTGCTAAAATGAAAGATGGCGTTAGAATTTTGAACTATGCTCGTGGCGAATTGGTTGATTCTGATGCAATTATCAAAGCTCTTGAAGATGGCAAAGTCGCTTCTTATGTAGTTGACTTCCCTGATGAAAAAGTTTTGGGTGTTGAAGGCGTTATTGCTATTCCTCACCTTGGTGCTTCTACACCAGAATCAGAAGAAAACTGTGCTTATATGGCTGCTAAAGAAGTAATTGCTTACCTTGAAAATGGTTCAATTATCAACTCAGTTAATATGCCAAATGTTAAACTTGGCGCAGTTAACGGTGCTAGAGTTTGTGTTATTCATAAAAACGTTCCTAACACAATTGCTCTAATTTCATCTTGCTTCTCAAATGCAGGTCTTAACATTGACCAATTGTCAAACAATTCACGTGGCGATTATGCTTATACAGTTGTTGATATTGCAGATGTTACTGACGATGCTGTTAAAGCAATCGAAGAAATTGAACAAGTAATTTCTGTTAGAGTTATTAAATAGTTTCTACACAATAAAAACCGCTATGGAATTTCTTCCATAGCGGTTTTTTATTTATATATAAACTTCCCTTATTTTTTCTTAGCTCTTTTGATTTTATTAAGTTTTGCATTAATCTCAAGTAATTCTTCTTTTGTAAAACTAACATTCATCATACCAAGCATTGAAGTTAAACGAAGCAAAGTAAATCCACCCATCATTTGCATCATATCTGATGAAATTTCAAAACCAGCAGGTTTACTATCGCCCTTGTTCATTTGTTTCATAATTTTTTTACCAATTGAAGCAAATAAAAGTTTACCTCTTAATGTAGCCATAATGTCAGAAACTTTATCATTAATTGACAAGCGGCCTTCAATTTCAGTGATATCAAACCAGTTAAGAACAGCACCAACTTCAACGAGTTTGTAATCAGGATTTGGTTCATCAACTTTTTTGATTTTACTTGTATCTTTGCAATCGCCAGCAACTGCAACAAGCTCAGTTGTTCCGTTATTAGGAACTTCAAAATAGAAGAAATGGTCTTCTGCTTTGATTTTACCTAAAGATTCGCCATTAGCAAAAAGTTCAACTTCTGGAAGATTTGAATATACAGTAACTTTTGTAACATCTTCTACCCTATCAACATAACGTTTACCGCAGATGTGAACAAATGGTTCATCAGACAACCATGCTTTATAAGCATAAAAAGCATCTTTTTTATACTTTCTATCAAATGTCATAAGACCTTTGTGGTTTTGACCATTTTCGCCACCTTCAGCACGTGCATCAGCACCAAAGTCAAACATATTCCAAACGTGTGTTGCCCACATATATTTACGAGTGAAAAGTTGTTTAATTAACTCTTCGTGATAATATGCTTGATATTCTTCTGTATAGTCACCTTGAACTGGGTTTGATGTATGCCAATTCAAAGCTTCACAACCATATTCACTACAGCCAATAGGAATATTTGGATGTGTTTCATGGAATTTATCAAACCATGGACCATTCATTGATGTTTCTCCGCCGTACCAGCCGAAATAGTGGTTGTAAGAAACAACATCAGGAATTTGAAGGTATTTTGCATCCATTTTACACATTGAAACAGCTGCAATTGTTGTTAAACGAGTTTTGTCCATATCGTGAACTAAATCATTAAGAACAACGTGGTTATCAAGTAAATCAGGATCGTTTTCACCATTCATTGTGATTTCATTTGAAAGACCCCAAACAACAATTGAAGGGTGATTATAGTTTTGTGTAATGAGTTCTTTCATTTGTGAAATAGTATTTTCACGACCACCTGGTAAATGTTTTGAAATATAAGGAATTTCTGCCCAAATAACCAAACCTTTTTCATCACAAAGGTCATAGAAATATTGGTCATGTTGATAGTGTGCCAAACGAATTGTTGTTGCACCAACTTCACAAATCAAATCAATATCTTCTTCATGGTCTTCTTTTGACAAAGCATTACCCTTACCCCATCTGT
This sequence comes from Acutalibacteraceae bacterium, assembly GCA_045649405.1. Lineage (GTDB taxonomy): Bacteria > Bacillota > Clostridia > Oscillospirales > Acutalibacteraceae > RUG11462. Next base: position 30,386 of record JAZRPW010000049.1, on the reverse strand, counting down.
CTTGGTGACGAGAAACACCACGAAGTGGGTATTCTTCGCCATTAAGAATAAATCCATTGTTAGGGTCAATTTTAAATGAACGACAACCAAATCTTGTGCAAACATCATCTAAAACTTCATCGTTTTCAATAAGTTCAGCTTCAACACAGTACAAATATGGGTCACGTCTACCATGCCACAAATGAACATTTTCAATTTTGAAGTTAACTTTAGTTTCTTCAGAAACAACTTCTTGTAAAGGTTTGCAATCTTTATCATAAATTGTGTATCTGATTTTTTGGTCTTTGTTTGCGTTTGTTAAATAAACTTCAACTTCAACATTTGCGTCTTTACCATCAACAACAGGTGTAACTTTGATACCAGGACCACCATAATAATCAAGGTCAAAGTGTGATTCAGTAACACAAATAATGTTAACATCTCTATAAAGACCACCATAGAAAGTAAAGTCCGCCATTTGAGGATAAACAGTTTCATTTGCTGAGTTATCAACTGTAATAGCAACAACGTTTTCATCATCAAGTTCGTCAGTAATGTCAACTCTCCAAGTTGAATAACCACCATCGTGGTGTGCTAATTGTTTACCATTAACATAAGCATCTGCAGAAGAGTTTGCGCCTCTGATTTCAAGATAATATCTGTCTGCTTGTGGCAATTCACTTTTAACAATGTTTTTAACATAACAGCAAGTACCTCTGTGATAATCGTTGCCACCATCTTGACCATCAACGCTATTCCAACAGTGTGGAACATCAACCTTTTCCCAATTTTCAGGAATGTTAGAAGGAATGTTTTCAAATTCTTTTGTAAACAACCAATTTGAATTAATATTTAATACTTGTCTCAATTTCTTTTCCTCCGAGTTTATTCTGCTTGTTCGTGTTTTGCTTTCAATGCTGCAACGTTTGCATCAACTTGTTTTTTATGCAATGGATACCAGAACCAAAGAACAAGGCCAAGTGCAATGAAACCAATTGCTGGAATGAGTGTTGAAATGTTGAAAATACCATCAAGAATAGTTTGTGCAGATTCGCCACCTTTAGAAATTACAGCTGCATCATAACCAATCCAGCTTAACAACCAACCAGCAAGACCTGCTGCTAATGCTTGACCTAATTTTCTTGCAAAAGAGTAAAGTGCATAAACTGAACCGTCTTCACGAACACCATTTTTAATTTCTGAGTAGTCAATAACATCTGTAATAAGTGCCCAAGAAACCATTGAGAAGATACCTAAACCTAACCATTGTAATGCCTGTAAACCAACAAACACCCAAACGTTAGCTGGTCTAATTAAAAATGTAATAACGCACATTACACCAGCAAACAAGTTTGAAACGATTGAAACTTCTGCTTTACCAAATTTAGAAGCAAGTGGTTTAGCAATAACTGCTGCAATAATCATACCAAACATCATCATAACAGTTGAAATTGATTGTACAGAAGCTGCTTTATAATAATCTGGGAAGATGTAAGCAGCCATGTTTTGCATTGTAAGTTGAGCCAAAAGCATAACAACTGAAGCAACGATAATAGAAATCAATGCTCTGTTTTTAAATGCATTAACAAGCATTGTACCAACTGAATTCTTTTGTAATTCATCTGGTTGTGATTCTGGGCGAACACGTTCAGTACAAAGATTATAGCAAAGCAAGTAAGAAACGATAGCAAGAACTGAGAAAATACCTGCAGCGATAGTTACCTTGCTACCAACAAGTTTATTATTTGAATCATAAGCAATCAATGGCAAACCAATACCGATTACCATGCCTGCAAGCATACCACCCATTGTTCTAAATGTTGACAATGATTGTCTGTCACCAGGTTCTGCAGAAATTGCTGAAGCCATTGAACCGTAAGGAATATTAATAGATGTATAGAAAATCGAACCCCAAAGAATGTATGTAACAAACATATAAACAACTTTAAATGTCATAGACATACCAGCAAGTGAACTTTGATAAATCAAGAATGAAGCCAAAGCAACCGGACCGCACATTCTAAGCAACCATGGTTTAAATTTGCCTGCTTTTGTACCTTTACTTCTGTCACAAATTCTACCCATTGCAACATCAGTAACAGCATCAACAAAACGTGCAACCATCATTAAAGTACCAACAATTGCAGCACTAACGCCCATAACATCTGTATAAAATTTCATAAGAATCATTGTTGAGAGAATAAAGGTAAAATCATTACCAAAATCTCCAAACATGTAGCCAAGTTTGTCCCTAAAACCAAAAGGACGGATTGTGTTGTTTTTCATTATTTTTCAGTTCCTTTCATATGTGGTTTAATCGTTGTATTAAACGCTAATTTTATTATATATAAAACCAATTTAATTTCAAAGTAGAATTTTAACGGTTTTTTGTAATTTTTTTATATTTTCTGTTGATTTTGTGAAAATTATGTATTATAATATAAAATGAAATCGATATTTTTATCTATTTTTAACAATAAATCCAATTTGCGAGGTGTCGATGTATGTTATTTCACTCAGAAATAAAATTCACACAAAATTTTCTTAAAAAATGTAATATTCAATCTTTAATAATTACCAAAAACAATATTATAGACAGTAAAATTGATATCGGTCTTAGAGCGATGTTTGGTAAAAAGACGCAATATCTTGATACATTTGTTAATTATTTTGATAAAGCAGAAAAAAATACTGTTTACAAATTCAAAGATGAGTACAAATGTAACTTCCTATATATGTTGCTACCTCACACAGATGAAAGGTCAATCTTTTGTATTGGTCCGTTCCTTTGCGAAGAAGTTACAAGAGAACAAATTTTAGAATGGGCTGAAAAGTGCGGACTTAATCAAAACGATATTAAACAGCTTGAACTTTATTATAACAACCTTCCACACATTGATGTAGATAGTTTTGTCTTTTCAGTGATTGATACTTTTACCGAAACCATTTTTGGTAAAAATTCATATTCTGCAATTGATTTAAATAGAAGTGAAAGTTTTGAACCAAGTTTTACTTCTTCTAACGATTCTGACGATAATAACAATTTAATAAAAATGCAAATCATGGAAGCAAGATATTCATTTGAAAATGACCTAATGCAAGCAGTTGCATTAGGTCAAGAGCATAAAGCCGAATTGATTTTATCTGGAATATCTAAATTTTCATTTGAAATTAGACTTTCAGACCCAGTTAGAAATGTAAAAAATTATTGTATTGTAATGAACACATTATTGAGAAAAGCTGCGGAAAACGGTGGCGTTCATCCAGTATATTTAGATGACACCTCTTCTAACTTTGCTAAGAAAATTGAAACCCAAACTTCTCTTTATGCTGTTCACGGTTTAATGGTTGAAATGTTTAAAGTTTATTGTCAATTAGTAAACAAACATTCAATGAAAAACTATTCAATTCCAGTGCAAAAAGCAATAATCTGCATTGATTCTGATTTAACTGCAGACTTAACACTTAGTGCGCTTGCAAAAATCCAAAACATTAGTGCTGGTTATCTTTCTGCTATTTTCAAAAAAGAAACAGGAAAAACATTAACTGATTATGTTACAAGCAAAAGAATTGATTGCGCAAAGAGGTTGCTTAAAACATCAAATTTGCAAATTCAAACAATTGCTCAACATTGTGGCATTCCTGATTTTCAATATTTCTCAAAAAGTTTTAAGAAATATACAGGTATGACTCCAAAAGTTTACAGAGATTCTAAATAATTATTCTTTAGCTGACGTGGGCTAATTCCATATTCGTTTTTAAAAGCACGATAAAAGTTGGCATAGTCATTAAAACCGCATTCAAAACAAATTTCATTAGCATTATTCCCTTCTAAAATCATTTGTTTTGCAACGGTCAATCTTTTTAATACAATATAACTATGCAAGCTAATACCAACTTCCTTGCTAAACTCATGAGAAATGTGATATTTACTCAAATAATATTTTTCTGCCAAAAATTCAAGTGTTATATTTTCTTTATAATTTTCATCAATGAATTCAATTATATGTGAAATTAGATTTGATTTTTTTACAACATTATCTATTTTGTTTTTTTCAAAATCAAAGATTCTATTTAATTCAATCATAATTTGCAAAAACAAAGTTTCGGCGTAAATATCATTTGCAAAGTTAGTATCATAATACTCGTTCAAAAGTTTTGCAAATTTGGTTGTAATTTCTGACAACTCGAATTTATTATTAAATTTAATAAGGTAATTCTTGGACTCACTTGCTTTTCTAAAACATTCAGATAAACACCAAAATTTTTCATCAAGATATTTTTTGTTAATCCACAAAACAATTCTATCATATACTTTTGATTTTTCTGAGTAAATTGGTCTATGCAATACTGCAGGGTTTATAAGCAAAACATCACCAAGTTCCAAATTATATGTTTTACCTTCTACCCAATATGAAACATCTCCATTTAATAAAAAATATATTTCATAAAAGTCGTGGTCATGAACTTCAACCTTAGTTGCTTTTGGTTCTTTATAATGAAAAACTTCATATTTATCGTTTTTCATTACCTGTCTTTTTTCAAAACTTTGTGACTTTCCTTTCACAATATCACCTCTTCATTTAATATACCACAAGTTTTACAATGTTTCAAGCAATTTTCACAATTTATATTGTATTTATATATGTTATAATTTCAATAACAACCAAAGGAGTTTTAAAATGAAAGAATTTATGAACGAAGATTTTTTGCTATCTACTGATACTGCAAAAAATCTCTATCACAATTATGCGGCAAACTGCAAAATCATTGATTATCACTGCCACGTAAACCCAAAAGAGATTTATGAAAACCAAAAATTTGAAAACATCACTCAAATTTGGCTTGGCGGTGACCATTACAAATGGAGAATAATGCGTTCAAATGGTGTTGATGAAAAATACATCACAGGAAACGCAACCGACAGAGAGAAATTCCAAAAATTCGCTGAATGTCTACCAAAAGCAATTGGTAACCCTATGTATCACTGGTGTCATTTAGAATTGAAAAAATATTTTGGTTATAATGGCATCTTAAACGGAGAAACTGCGCAAGAAGTTTGGGATTTAACTTTAGAAAAATTAAAAAGCGAAGAACTTTCTGTAAGAAACATAATCAAAAACAGCAATGTTGAATTTATTGGAACTACTGATGACCCAGTAGATTCATTAGAATGGCACAAAAAACTCAAAGACGATGACACTTTTCAAACAACAGTTGCTCCATCTTTTAGACCGGACAAGGCATTAAACATTGAAAAAGATGGTTGGTTAGAATACATCAATCAACTTGCAATGATTAGTGAAACAAAAATCAATTCCCTTTCAGACCTTAAATTAGCATTAGAAAAAAGAATTTTCTTCTTTAATGAAATGGGATGTAAAGCAAGTGACCACGGTCTTGACTACGCTTTTTATAAAGAAACAGATGAAAAAACAGTTAATAAAATCTTTAAAAAAGCAAGTAAAGGCAAATGTTTAACACTTGATGAAATAGAAATGTTTAAAACCAATCTTTTATTGTTCTGTGCAAAAAAATATTATCGACTTGGTTGGGCAATGCAAATTCATTATAATTGCCTTAGAAACCCAAATTCAAAGATGTTTAAAACTTTAGGTCCTGATACAGGCTTTGACTGTATTGGTCCAAATAACGGTTCTAAAGCAATATCTTCTATCCTCAATTCTTTATACGAAGACAATTCCTTACCAAAAACTATTCTTTATAGTTTAGATAGTACTGACAACACATTCTTGGATACGATTATCGGTGCTTTTCAAGGAACTGAAATTGCCGGCAAAATCCAACACGGCAGTGCTTGGTGGTTTAACGATAACAAACAAGGTATGAAAGACCAAATGATAAGTTTAGCTAACTTAAGTTTACTTGGTAACTTCGTAGGAATGCTTACCGACTCAAGAAGTTTCTTAAGTTACACTAGACACGAGTATTTTAGAAGAATTCTTTGTGAGTTAATTGGCAAATGGGTTGAAAACGGAGAATATCCAAACGATGAAAACACCTTAAAAGAACTTGTTTGCGGAATTTGTTATAACAATGCAAAAAAATATTTTGGTTTGGAGGACTAATTAAATGAATATGAAAATGTCTTTTAGATGGTACGGCGACACCGACCCAATTTCACTTGAATACATTTCACAAATCCCAGGAATGAAATCAATTGTTTCTGCTGTATACGATGTAAAACCTGGTGAAGTTTGGCCTGAAACATCGCTTGAAAAAATGAAAGAACAATGCGAAAAACACAATTTAATTTTTGATGTTGTTGAATCTATACCTGTTCATGAAGATATAAAACTTGGTCGTGGAGATGTTGATAAACTTTTAGATGTTTATTGCGAAAACATTAGAAGATGTGCAAAATTTGGTGTTAAATGTGTTACTTATAATTTTATGCCGGTTTTTGACTGGACAAGAACACAACTTGACAAAAAAGCACCAGACGGTTCTACAAGTTTGGTAATGTATTGGGACCAAATGAAAGGTCTCGACCCACTTAAAGATGACATTCACCTTCCTGGTTGGGATTCAAGTTATACACAAGAAGAAGTTAGAGAACTTATTAATGCTTATGGTGAAATTGGCGAAGAAGGCTTGTGGAAAAACCTTGAAAAGTTCTTGAAAAAAGTTATTCCAGTTGCCGAAGAATGTGGCGTTAAAATGGCAATTCATCCTGATGACCCACCATATCCTATTTTTGGTTTGCCAAGAATTATTACCTGTGAGAAAAACTTAGATAGATTTTTATCACTCGTTGACTCCCCTGCTAACTGTCTTTGTCTTTGTACAGGAAGTCTTGGATGTGCAACATCTAACGACATTCCAAAAATGATAGATAAATATGCAAAAATGAAAAGAATTGCATTTATGCATATCAGAAATGTTAAAATTATGGAAGATGGTTCATTTGAAGAAAGAGCGCATCTTTCTGATTGTGGTTCATTAGACATTTTTAAGATTGTTAAAACACTTGTTGACAATGACTATGATGGCTATGTAAGACCAGACCATGGCAGAATGATTTGGGGCGAAACTGGTAAACCAGGTTATGGCTTGTTTGACAGAGCTTTAGGTGCTACTTATATTAACGGCTTATTTGAAGCTTGTGAAAAAATGAAATAGGAGAAAAATAATGATTAAAAACGTATTATCTACTGATTTAACCGGAAAAATCGCAGTTGTAACCGGTGCTGGTGGTGTACTTTGCAGTAATTTTGCAAAAGTATTAGCACGTGCTGGCGCTAAAGTTGCTTTGCTTGATTTAAATGAAGAAGCTGCAAATGAATTTGCTCAAGAAATCATTGCAGAAGGTGGCGTTGCAAAGGCTTATTCTTGCAATGTATTAGACAAAGAAATTTGTGAAAATGTTGCTAAAAAAGTACTTGAAGATTTCGGCAAATGTGATATACTTGTTAATGGTGCTGGCGGAAACAATCCAAAAGCAACAACTGATAAAGAATATTTTGAAATCGGCGACATTGATGCAGAAACAAAAAGTTTCTTTGACCTTGACGCTTCTGGCGTTGGTTTTGTATTCAATTTAAACTTTTTGGGCACACTTATTCCAACACAGGTTTTTGCTAAACAAATGATTGGAAGAAAAGGTTGTACAATTTTAAACATTTCTTCAATGAATGCTTACACACCTTTAACCAAAATTCCAGCTTATTCTGGTGCAAAAGCTGCAATTTCAAACTTCACACAATGGCTTGCAGTTCATTTTTCAAAAGTTGGTATTAGAGTAAATGCAATTGCTCCTGGATTTTTCTCAACAAAACAAAATGCAAAACTTTTGTGGAATGATGACGGCACACCAACTGCTAGAACTGAAAAAATCTTAGCAGCAACACCTATGGGTAGATTTGGCGAAAGCAATGAATTAGAAGGAAGCTTGTTATTCTTAGTTGATGAAAATGCTGCTGGTTTTATTACTGGTGTTGTTTTACCTGTTGACGGTGGTTTTTCTGCCTATTCAGGCGTTTAATAGATGAAAGGAAAATATTATTATGAACAAATTAAACAAGAAAATTTCTGAAATTGGTGTTGTTCCAGTAATTAAACTTAACAACCCTGAAAGAGATGCTGCTAATCTTGCAAAAGCACTTTGCAAAGGTGGCGTTCCAGTTGCTGAAGTTACTTTCAGAGCTGCTGGTGCAGACACTGCAATTAAACTTATGAAAGAGGCTTGCCCTGAAATTTTGGCAGGTGCTGGCACTGTTACTACTACAGAGCATGTTGACAAAGCAATTGCTGCTGGTGCAGAGTTTATTGTTACCCCTGGTTTTGACCCTGAAATTGTTGCTTATTGTGTTGAAAAAGGCATTGCAATTTATCCAGGTTGCACAACTCCTACCGACTATCATGCTGCATTGAAATTCAATTTAGAAGTATTAAAATTCTTCCCTGCTGAACAATCAGGTGGACTTGATAAAATTAAAGCAATGAGTGCTCCATTCCCTAACTTTAAAGTTATGCCTACTGGTGGTATTTCATTGAAAAACTTGAAAGAATATATTTCATGCCCTGTTATTTGTGCATGTGGCGGTTCTTATATGGTAACTGCTGACTTGATTGACAATCAAAAATGGGATGAAATTACTAAACTTTGCGAAGAAAGTGTTGAAATTGTTAAGGAGGCAAGAAAATAATGAAAAGAGTTGTAACATTTGGCGAGATTATGCTTAGACTCGCTCCTGAAGGTTATTATAGATTTTTCCAAAATGATAAAATGCAAGCTACATTCGGTGGTGGCGAAGCAAACGTTGCTGTTTCAGCTGCTAACTACGGCTTAGACAGTGTTTATGTAACAAAGCTTCCTAAACACGCAATCGGACAAGCTGCTGTTGATTCTCTTCGTGCTTTTGGTGTTGACACAACAAAAATCGTTCGTGGTGGCGAAAGAATTGGTATTTACTATTTAGAAAAAGGGGCAGCTCAAAGAGGTTCAGTTTGTATCTATGATAGAGCACATTCTTCAATTCAAACTGCAAGCAAAGAAGATTTTGATTGGGATTCAATTTTCGAAGGTGCTGACTGGTTCCATTTTACTGGCATTACTCCAGCGCTTGGCCAAAACTTAGTTGAAATTTGCAAAGAAGCTTGTATTGCTGCTAAAGCAAAAGGCGTTAAAATCTCTTGTGACTTGAACTACAGAGGCAAACTTTGGACTCGTGAAGAAGCTCGCGCTGCTATGACAGAACTTTGTCAATATGTTGATGTTTGTATTTCTAACGAAGAAGATGCAAAAGATGTATTTGGTATTGAAGCTGAAGATACAGATATCTATGGTGGTAAATTGAACCACGATGGTTACAAATCAGTCGCAAAACAACTTATGGATAAATTCGGTTTTGAAAAGGTTGCAATCACACTCAGAACATCAATTTCTGCAAGTGATAACGACTGGGCAGGTATGCTTTATGATGGTAAAGACTACTGCTTCTCAAAATCATATCACCTTCACATTGTTGACCGTGTTGGCGGTGGCGATAGTTTTGGTGGTGGACTTATTTATTCACTTCTTTCAGGCAAAACTTCTCAAGAAGCAATTGAATTTGCTGTTGCAGCATCTGCTCTTAAACATTCAGTTGAGGGCGACTACAATAGAGTTTCTGTTTCTGAAGTTGAAAAGTTAGCCGGTGGCGACGGTTCAGGCCGTGTGCAAAGATAATTTATAAAAATTTAAAAGCGAAGCACATTTTGTGCTTCGCTTTTTTGGTGCACCTGACAGGACTTGAACCTGCACCGAGAAAACTCGACTAGAATCTGAGTCTAGCGTGTCTGCCAATTTCACCACAGGTGCATTTATTAAAAGAACCCAACAAACTTTGTTGGGTTCTTTTTGGCGCAGGGCAAGGGATTTGAACCCTCGAAACCGCTTTGACGGTTTACACGATTTCCAATCGTGCTCCTTCGGCCAGCTCGGACAACCCTGCAAATAAACTGCAAGGAATATTTTAACAACATTATTACCTGTTGTCAAGGAATTTTTTGATATTATTTTTATTAATTTCATAGTACTTACCATTCTTAAAAAGTAGGTCAGAATTAAGAAGTTTTAACCTTTTAAATTCTCTAAATTTATGAATAGCACCCGCAAAATCACATTGGCTAATTCCCTGTGGCACAAACTTTCTAAAACCCGAACCAATTTTGACACATTCATTAGTAAGTTCAAAACAATTCTCTTTTGTTCCAAACCAAAAATATGGTGTTTCATTTAAATCAATTCCAAAGTCTGTGTCACTTACTGTTGTTTTTACAACTAGACTTGTACCAAAATCCTCTAAAACACTGTCTGAAACGGTTAAATATTTATCTATGTCATTTGTTACCACTTTAACAATTCCTGCTCTATTGGCCAAAGAAGCGACAAATTCAGGGTGATTACACTCCCTGTCAACAACACAAACTGAAATGTCTTTTGGATTCAAACTCATCAATTTCAAAATATACTTAAAAGTGTGCTTTGCGATGTTTATCAAGTATTCATCATTGTTATATATCTTCAAATATTCAAAATCATAGTCTTTGATATTTTTTGAAACAATTGCAAATTTTACTTTAGATTTTAATCTCTTTTCAACCTTTTTTAACGCTGATTTTTTATATATTACTACTTTTAAAAAAGATAACTCCCCTATTGATTCATTAATTATAACCACATTCCTTGAAAAACGTTTCTTAGTTTCAACCAAATTAATTGTACAAAACATAATTTCTCCTTTTATATTGCCAAATTCTAATCTTTATGTTATTATATTTTAAAAGGAGGAATTAATATGCCAAAATCAAGAAATCAAAAACTTAAACTTTTATATATTAAAGAAATCCTCGAAAAACAATCTGATGAAAATAATAAGTTGTCAGTAAAAGATATTATCGACAAGCTTGCTTTGTATGGAATTACTGCAGAGCGAAAATCAATTTATGATGATATTGAATATTTAATTTATTTTGGTTTAGATATTATTGTTGAAAAAACTGACTGCAACAGATATTATGTTGGAGAAAGAACATTTGAATTGCCAGAATTAAAGTTATTAGTTGACAGTGTTCAATCGTCAAAATTTTTGACTGTAAAAAAATCAAATTCATTAATTAAAAAGTTAGAATCATTGTGTAGTGAATCTCAAGCATCAAGCTTGCAAAGACAAGTTTTTGTTGCAAACAGAATTAAAAATATGAACGAATCAATTTATATTACAGTTGATGAAATTCATAATGCCATTTCAAATAATTCAAAAATCTCATTTAAATATACAACCTATTCTGTTGACGGCAAAGAAATTTTCAAGAAAAATGGTGGAACATATAAAATAAGTCCATTCGCACTTTTGCTTGAAGATGAAAATTACTATTTAGTTGGATATGATAGTGAAAACCAAATTTTCAAACATTTTAGAGTAGATAAAATTGTCGAAGTTAAAACCCTAGATGAATCAAGAGATGGTGTTGATGAGTTTAGAAAAATCGATCTTGCAAAATACAGCAAAAAGTTTTTCTCAATGTTCGGAGGCACTGAACAAGAAGTTAAACTTAGTGTTGATAAAGATTTGATTGGTGTAATTATTGATAGATTTGGTAAAAATGTGTTTATTTCCAACAAATCTGTTAAAAACTTTGAAGTAGTTGTTAATATTGCTGTTTCACCACAATTTTATGGCTGGATTTCATCGTTCTCAGGCAAAATCAGACTTGTTTCACCTGAAAACATTGTAAAAGATTTTGAAAATTATCTAAAAAATATCATTAAAAATTTTAATTAATTCAAAAAAATTACCCATTATTTTTCAATAATAAACTCTTTTAAAAAGATAAAAATAATATTGCAAACGCAATTAAATTTGTTTTAAAGGAGTGAAATATAATGGCAAAACAATCTTTAGTACCACAAGCAAGAGAAGCTCTTGATAAATTCAAGATGGAAGCTGCAAACGAAGTTGGCGTTAACCTTAAACAAGGTTACAATGGCGATTTAACTTCACGTCAAGCTGGTTCAGTTGGCGGTCAAATGGTTAAGAAAATGATTGAATCATACGAAAACAGCATGAAATAATTTTTAAAAATATAAAAGCAGACCTATTTAGGTCTGCTTTTATTCATTTAATCATTCTTTTTTGTTTTTTTAGTTTTAGAAGTTTCATCTTCTTTAGCTTTGGTAGTATCTTCAACTTTGTTCTCATTTGCACCAACCGTTTGCTCTGTTGCAGAGGTTGACTCAGCACTACCACTAGTCGTTTCAGATGTATTTTTACCATCAGTCGCTGTTGTACTTTGAGATTCATCTGCATTAGCAGTGGTTGTTGTGGAGGCAACTTCAGTAGTTGTAGTCGTAGTACCATACTCTACACCACCGTAATAACCATAGTCAACCGCCTCACCAGTTTCAGAACCACCATGGTAATTACAATAAGGAATATAGGAAGTTTTAAAGTAACCATAAGCACTGCTACCACAACCAGATCTTGCACAAAGACCACTAGTAGTGCAATATCTCATAAATTGAACTTTATCAGAAACTTCAAACTCTTTATATTCAAGATTTTCGTGAATTTTGCTCATTGCTGCTTTCCAAAGAATAATTGCAGGGTTAGCATACATTCCACTCATCTCTTCATTTTCATCAACACCAAACCAGCAAGCAGCAACATAATGTGGAGTGCCACCAACAAACCAACGGTCTTTATTATTACTTGTTGTACCTGTTTTGCACATAATTTGCCAGTTGCCAAAACGAGAAGATGTACCAGTACCATTTGTAGCAACAGTTTGCAACATTTTATTCATAATGGTTGCTGTGCCTTCTGAAATTGCTCTGTGTTGCTCTTTTGTATTATCAATTACAACTTCGTCATTTTGATCCAAAATTTTAGTGTAAGTTTTTGGTTTGTAATAAATACCACCACTACCAAAGGTGGAAAAAGCTGCAGCCATTTCTAAAGTTGTAGCACCATGAACTGAACCACCCAAAGCAAGTGATGATTCAGTTTTATCAGATTGACCATTTTCATATTCGGTAAAATGTTTCAATCCCATTTTTTCTGTTACAAATTTATATGCAGTATCAATAGTCATTTCTTGAACCAATTTAACCGGAACAGTATTTAATGACTGTTGAATTGCTTTTAACATTGATGTTTTGCTATAAGTGTAAGAATTGTTATAGTTTTTTGGCCATTTTTCATCTAATACAACACCATTTTCCAATCTGTCAATCGGACTGTCTTCAACTGTTGAACCCCAAGTAATAACATTATACTCAAATGCAGGGGCATAAACAGAAATAGGTTTAATAGAAGAACCAGTTGGTCTTGGAGATTGAGTTGCTCTGTTTAAAACACGATTACCCTTCTTTTCGCCTCTGCCACCAACAATGGCTTTAACGTTTCCGTTATAATCCATAATTGTCATAGCAGATTGAGGAAGTTTACCACTCTTAGTATATACCTTCATAAAGTTATCGTCATTGCAATAAACATCTTCCAAGATTTCTTGCATATTCAAATCAACTGTGGTGTAAATCTTATAACCACCTTTATAAAGTTGACTTGTTGCATATTCTTTTGTATAGCCTTTTTTCTCAACTAATCCAGCAATTACATCTTCAATAACAGCATCAACAAAATAAGAATTGTACTCTTCTTTGTCCAAGGTTTCAGTTGTTGAAAGGATTGTTGAAGGGTTTTTACTAAGACCTAAATCAGCAGATTTAGCTTTTTCACATTCATCTTTAGAAATGTAACCATTGTTATACATTTCGTCTAAAACCCAGTCACGTCTGTTTTTATTGTTTTCTGGATTGTTATATGGCTCATTAACGCTTGGGTTGTTTGTAATAGCTGCCAAACAAGCTGCTTGTGTTAATGAAATTTCAGAAACAGGTTTGTCAAAATAATAGTTAGATGCAACTTCAACACCATCAACACCATTACCTAAATGGATTGTATTAAGGTAACACTCTAATATTGTGTCTTTATCATAAATCTGCTCTAATTTTCTTGCACGCATAATTTCTCGAATTTTACGAGAAGCGTCAATCTCGTCATCTTTTGTTAAGTTTTTAACCAACTGCTGAGTGATTGTAGAACCACCTTGACGATTGTCTCTCAAACCAAAAACTTCATTTGCAATTGCAAAGAAAGTTCGTTTCCAGTCAACGCCTTTGTGAGATTCAAAACGTTTATCTTCACAAGAAATAAACGCTTGATTCACGTGCTCAGGAATATCTTTGTAATCAACCCACAATCTGTTTTGATCACCGTGCAAACGCTTTAATTCAACATCATTACCTTCGTCATCTTTAGCGTAAAGAATAGAGGTGTATTCAAGTTTCAAATTGTATAAATCAGCATCAACCGAGTCATCAATAAATACAAACAAATACACAAGACCTGCACTAACAACAATACAACAAGTAATAACAAAAACTAATAAAATTGATGTTAACGCTCTTAAAAATGGCCTGTTTTTCTTTTGTTTCTTAGTAGGTTTTTTTGATTTACTGCTAATATCATCATAAGAGTTTCTAGAATTTGTTCTATTATTACGAATTTCCTCTACTCTCTTACCTTTTGAATCACTTTGAACAATTTGAAAATTGTCATTTATTGACACATCAATATTGCTATTATAATCCTCATAGGTTTTAACTCTATTTCGTTTAGCAGTAGTTTTTCGTTTGTTTTTTGGTCTTTTAATTCCAAATAGGCCAAGAATTTTATCCATGAGTGTGTCGTTAGCAGCTCTATATGGCATAAAAATTACCTCACAATCAATATTTCTGTTATTTTTTTATTCTAATGAAAGAACCTACTTTGACAGGTTCGCAATAAAATTTAACAATATCTGCAGCATATTTTGCAGATTCAAGTTCATTCATATTATTATCGTACAATTTATCAACTGTTATTTCGAAACTTCCCTTTTCCTTATCCAAAACATCATAAGTACCAGGATAAAATTTATTTCTCTGTGCAACAGTTGCTAAACCATCTTTATAATCTAACACAACAGCAATCAATTCATAATCACGAATGTAACCTGCGTTATCATAAACTTGACCTTGAGAAGCATCAGGTTTGCCAAAATAAAATCCTGTTGAATAATCTCTATGAGAGATTTTATATACTTCTTCTTTAGCACTTTCAATAACTTTATAATCATCATCAAAATTCGAATTTATAAATCCATCAACTGCTCTTCTATAAGCACTTGTTACCGATGCCGTGTAGTATTCGGTTTTTGCTCTACCCTCGATTTTAAAGCTTGTTATACCTGCTTTATAAAGTTTGGGAATGTGGTCAATCAAACACATATCTTTAGCATTCAAAATATATGTGCCCTGTTCATCTTCAAAAACTGGCATAAACTCACCAGGTCGTTTTTCTTCAACCAAATTATAATTCCATCTGCAAGGTTGTGCACATTCTCCGCGATTTGAATCTCTGCCAGTCATATAGTTTGATAACAAACATCTGCCAGAAACAGACATACAAATAGCACCGTGAACAAATGCCTCAATCTCAAGATCCTTTGGTGTCTTTGCTCGAATTTCAGCGATTTCTTCTAAAGACAATTCACGTGCAACAACAATTCTCTTTGCACCCAAATTATAATAAAAATTGGCGGTTTCATAATTGAGAATACCAGTCTCAACCGAAATATGTATTTCTTGATCAGGTGCTAACTTTTTAACTTTATCAATTGCAGATAAATCTGTGATAATAAACGCATCTGGATTCAATTGAGAAGCAGTTTTAATGAACTCGTCAATATGAGCAATTTCATTATTTCTTGGCAAGGTGTTCAAAGTGATGTATGCTCTGCAATTGTTATCATGAGCATATTTAATGCCCTCTTCCAAATCAGCAATAGAGAAATTGCCAGGGGCTGAACGCATACCAAACTCTTTACCTGCAAAATACACAGCATCTGCACCATAATCAACAGCTGCTTTTAACCTAACCAAATCACCAGCTGGAGAAAGAACCTCAATTGGTGGATTTGTTTTTATATAATTAGTATTAATTCCAAAGTCCCTCCGATTTCAAACGATAAATCAAGTCATTATGCTCATCAAGTGAGCTTGTGTAATAAAACTTCATATTTTTATCAGTAACAAAATAATCTTCTTTAACAGAAGTATCAGGATTTAATGCAGCATTAATTGCCGCTGCTGAAGGACTACACAAAGGTCCTGGAGGCAATCCTTCATTTTTATTGGTGTCATATCTTGAGTCAACATAATCAGATGTTGGTGTTGAACCTAACATTGCAGGTTGATTTGTCCAATTAAGTCGGTTATAAAACACCTGAGAAACTTTAGCCATATCATCAGGATATCCACTTGCTTCAAGTTCAATAATAGAAGCCATTGTCAAAACCTCATGAACTGAATAACCTTTAACTTCTGTCTTTGCAATGAATTCATCATCAATAGCAATTTCCATTTGGTCAAGCATTTTTCTAACTGCTTTTTTAGCACAAGACTCTCCACTTTGACCATCTGAATTTTTAAAAAATTGATATGTGTCAGGATATAAATAACCTTCAAATCTATAATATACAGATTCAGAAGGAATATACTTCATAAAATCATAATCAAATTCAGCGTTTTTTACTACACTGATAAATTCGCTTTGTGAGCAAACACCGTTTTCTTCAAGAAGTGCTGCAATTTGTTTTACAGAATACCCTTCTGGAATTGTAACAGTAACAACTTCACCAGTTTCACCAGGTTGCATTAAAGTTCGAATAAGACTTCCGTAACCTTGAGAATCTCTAACTTCATAAACACCATACTGATAAGAGCCATCTGCACCAATCATTTTAGAATAAACTCTAAAAAGAAGTGGGAATTTGATTGCGCCTTTTTCTTTTAATTCATTTGCAATTTGCGCGGTTGAAAAGCCGGATTTAATATCAATTTCTAAAACAGGGTTTTCATTAAATGTTAATCCTAAAAAGTCAACTAAGGAAATTAGAATTGTAAGTGACAACAAAACAGAAATTGCCATTATAACAATAAATCTTAAAAAGAAAGGAAGTTTAAATTTTTTCTTTTGTTTTGTTTCAATTTCAATCTTTTTATCTTCTAAAACAAAATCATCGACAGAGTTGTTTTCAAAGTTTTCTTCATTTACTTCAAATGTATTTGTTTCTAATTGTTCATTATCAGGTCTTTTAAACAAATCATGGTTGTCCTGCATAATAACCTCCGCATCTGTCAAACACAAATCGCATTTAACATCAAAGTCTTCATAAATCGGCAGATTGTTAACAACATTATCTTCATAACATAAAACGCACTTAAATCCACCAAATTTAGATAAAAATCTATCATAATACCCTTTTCCATACCCTAATCTAAATCCATTTCGGTCAACCATCAAGGCTGGAATTATACAAATAGCATTACTATATGAAAAATCATATTCTTGCAAATCATCAACCGGCTCTTTTATACCAAAATAACCTTCTTGCAAATCATCAAGCGTGTTTATAAATCTAAAAATCATTTTGCCATCTTTATCAAGACATTTTGGCAAAGCAACTCTTTTTTTCATTTCCAACGCTTTATTAATAATTTGCAAAGTGTTAACTTCAATGTTTGTCGAATAATAACACAATACAATATCAGAATTTATAAATTGTGGTAAATTCACAACCTTTTCAAAAATTCTTGTATCTTTATTGCTTTTTTCATCAAACGATAATTGAGTTCTATAATCTATTGCCGATTTTCTTAATTCTTTTTTTAGCATTGCATTGATTTCTTAATATGTTCAGTTTTATCTATTCCAACTAACTTTTCTGCAATTGCAGCAGCAAACTCAAGCGAACAACCTGGACCTTTGCCAGTAATAAAATTACCATCAACTTCAACAGAGTTGCCTTCGACAATTGCATTTCCAAGTTGCTCTTCAAACCCAGGGAAACATGTTGCTTTTTTGTTGTCAAGCAAACCTTTTTTGCCTAAAATTGATGGTGCAGCACAGATTGCACAAATTAAAATTCCTTTTTCATTTGCAAAATCAAGCATCTCTTGAACATATTTTGATTTTTCAATATTTAATGTTCCAGGCATACCACCAGGTAAAACAATTGCTTGAATATCATCACTTTGAACAAGCATTGAATCAATAGTATCTGCCAAAACTGTAATATCGTGAGCACCTGTAATATCTTGAGAGCCAACACCTGCAGTTACAACTTCAATGTCACATCTTCTTAAAAAATCAACTGTTGCAAGTGCTTCGATTTCTTCAAAACCTTGTGCTAAATATAAATAAACCATTATAACACCTCATCAACAAAAGATAAAATCTTTGATGAAATCTCATCAATTTTTAAAGGCTCGTCACCTTCATAACATTTAATGACCTTCCAGTCAAGCTTGTCTGCAGAATAAAAAGCAGCTTTTCGACACAAATTCAAATAACCAACATCTTTTTCGTGAATGTCTTTCATATTTTCATCGCCGCTGTATCTACTGCTCATTAATTTTTGAGAAATGGCTGGGTCCATATCAAGAAAAACAACCAAATCTGGTTTTGGAATGCCCAATTGATTAAATTCATAATTATAAAGCCATTCAATATAACTATCCCATTCATTTTCAGGCAATTTGCTACATTGATGAACGCAGTTTGAAGTTGTGTATCTGTCTGCTAATATAACAGCGCCTTCTTCAAACTCTTTTTTCCAATGTCTTTTAAAATTAGCAAATCTATCAACCGCATAAAAAGATGAAGCGGCAAATGCGTTAACATCACTTGGCTTATCTCCAAACTCACCTGCTAAATACATTTTAACAAGTGTGCTTGAAGGGTCATCATAATCAGGCAATTTAATTTGTTTATATTTTAAACCTTTATCTTCTAAAGCAGATTTTAAAAGATTGATTTGAGTAGACTTACCACTACCATCAAGACCTTCAATAACAATTAATTTTCCCATTATTAATTCCTTTATAAATTTGAATATTTTTCTCTTACTTCTAAGATTTTGCCACAAGTCATACTTCCTTCAGGGCATTTGCCATAAAGACAAGGAGGACCTGCTTTTTTGAATAAGTTAGGAGCAACTTGCTTTACAAGTTTCAACATTTCAGTTGCAAGCTCATTAATTTCCCATTGAGCTCTATTGCAACAACGATGTTTGAAAAAGTTTTGCAAACTGCGAGCATTAAATGTTGCTATCATTTTGGTGTCACAAGCATTAGGCAAAACAAATCTTGCATCTTCAATTGCTCTTTTTTGTGCCTTTCTTTTAGCTTCTTTTTCATCCATACCTTCAGCAATATATTCTTTGTAATATTTATCACTCAAAATTTCAGAAATTGCAAGATAATCTTCATGTGCTTTTTGCATATTGTTCAAAAAGATTTCTTTCGCTTTTTCTTCTTTTTCAATTTCTGGTGGCAAAACATATTCAAAATTCTTTTCAGCAACATATCTTTGACTTTGAACTGAATATGATGCTATTCTGTGTCGTGTAATTTGAGCTAACAATGCTCTTGAAACACCTTCAATTGCAAATGTGAAGGATGCATGTTCAATTGGACTTTCATGGCCAATTTCAGCCAACATTTCTACAAAATTTGCAGCTTTTTCATCTGTCAACCCTTCCATAACGGTATCAACATCAGCAGCGGCATAACACATTTTTGCTGCAGCAGCAACAGTTTTTTCTGGATTTGGTGTATAAGCGATTAAAGATACTTTCATCTCATTCTCTCCAAACATAATTTCTTATCGTATATTATAGCAGAAACGTTTATTTTTTTCAATATATATTTATAATAATATCTATATTAAATCACTTTTTTTCTAAATTTTAGTAAACTGATAAAAAAATCTTTACTTTTAAATGAAATTTTGATATAATGAGACTAATTAAATGTTTGGATTTCGGAAGGTAATCACAATGTTATTCATTTTAATTATTCTTTTGCTTATTATTGCAAAATCAACAAAGGTTTCCCCTCTTGGAACTTTTAATAACGAATACATTTCAATTGAAAGCACAACTAACATAAAAGGTATATTTGTTATTCTTGTTTTCATTTCACACTTTTCACAGTATGTTGATTTAGGAGGAATTTACGACCAACCTTATCTTGATTTACAAAAACATCTTAATCAAATGGTTGTTGCTCCTTTTTTGTTCTATTCTGGATTTGGTATTATGGAGTCCATTACAAAAAAAGGATTCAACTATTTAAAGAGTGTGCCAACAAAAAGATTTTTAAATTTAATCATTAATTTTGACATTGCAATAGTTTTGTTTTTGATTACTGGATTTTTCTTAAACAAAACCTACGATATTAAAACAATTTTATTGTCACTTTTTGGGTGGAAAAGTGTTGGTAATTCTAACTGGTATATCTTTGTAACTCTTATTTTATACATTTTAATATTCATTTCATTTTTCGTTATTAAATGGCTTAACTGTAACGGTGGTAGACTTATTGGCTGCATCTTATTGACTGCTTTAACAGCTGTTTTTATTTATTCGCAAATGTTGTTAGGCAGACCAGGTTACTCATACAACTCAGTAATGTTATTGCCTCTTGGTTGTTGGTATTCATTATTTAGACCACAAATTGAAAAAATTGTGATGAAAAACGATTACACTTATGCCCTTTGTTGCATTATAAATTTATTTGCGTATTTCTATTTTATTCATCACAGATGGGACAGCATTGAACATTTCACAATTTGGGCATTTACTTTTACTTTTATGTTTGTTTTATTCACAATGAAATTCGACATAAAAGGAAACATTTTAAGTTGGTTTGGCAGCCATGTTTTCAGCATTTATATTTTACAACGAATTCCAATGTCTGTTTTGCAATATTTTGGTTTCGAAAAATATAAATTTTATTTCTTTGTAATATCATTAATACTTACCATATTAATTTCAATGATATTTGATAATTTAACCGGCAAACTTTCAAAACTTATTTTTCAAAGAAAAAAGTTATCTAATTAGGAGCGTTTGAAAATGAAGAAAATCAATGAGAAAATCATCAAAACTTATAATGATGGCTATAAATACAGATTTTCTGTTATAATTCCTGTTTATAATGTTGAAGATTATCTTGAAGAAACCATTTTATCTGTAGTTAATCAAACTATGGATTTTGAGCAAAACATTCAACTTATTTTAATCAACGATGGTTCAAAAGATAATAGTTATATTGTTTGTGAGAAATATAAAAATCTTTATCCTAACAACGTTGTCTATGTTGAAAAAGAAAATGGTGGTGTATCTTCTGCAAGAAACGCTGGAATTGATTATGTTGAAGGAAGATATGTGAACTTTCTTGACTCAGATGACAAATGGGATCTTGATGCATTTGAAAAGGTTTATGAATACTTTGATTCAATTGACAGTGAAGTCGATGTTGTTTCGTGCAGAATTAGAAGATTTGACGCTAAAAGCACATATCACGCTACAGATTTCAAATATCTTGATGGTGACAGAATTGTTGACCTAAAAGCGCCTGAAGAGGAATTTTATGTTCAATTAAGTGCTTCAAATGTATTTATAAAAGCAGATGCAATTAAGGATTTTAGATTCACTTATGAAGTTAAATATGGCGAGGACTCTTTGTTCATAAACCATATTATTCTTGAAAAAATGAAATATGGCATTATGTCTGATGTCATTTATTACTACAGAATAAGACAAAGTGCTACATCTGCGGTTCAAACTCAGACACTTAATAAATCTTTTTATTTTGAAACTGTTGAAAAATATCATATTGGACTTGCAGAATACTGCAAAGAAAAATACGGTGAAGTTTATCCATACATACAAGCTGTTGTTGTTTATGATATCGGTTGGAGACTTTTTAACGAATCTTACAAAGAAGTATTAACTCAAGAAGAACAAGATGAATACTTTAAAAATCTCAAAAAAGCTTACAGCAATATTGAAGACAGAGTCATTTTAAAGCATCCTGTTCACAGTTTGATTCACAAAAAAATGGCCGCTTTAAAAATAAAACACGGCTATGAAAATCCTTTTGACCATGTTAAATACATAAAAACCGATGATAAGGCAACTACAGGTCTTTTCTTTAACGAAACTAAAGTATATAGTAAATTCTCAAACTTCATTCATAGATTTGAAATTGTTGATAAAAAAATCGTTATTGAGGGTCTTGTAATCAAATGGTTGTTTGACTGTAAGCACCTTGATGTTTCAATGAAATTTAAATACGGTAGTGATTGGTACACACCAGAATTTAAAGAATATCCAGTTAGAATTGTTCAAACATTGAATGGCGAAAGCACTCATCAATTAATGTATAAAGTTGAAATCCCGGTTGGCTTGAAAAACGTTACAAGAAAAAGATTAAAGTCTTACATTTTCTTTGGCGAAGAACAAAAATTAATGACAAATTTTTATGCAAAATTTGTGCCTAATAGAGTTCATTTTGAAAAATCTTATCTTTTCTTCAAAGACATTTGTGCTGAATTAGAAGATAAGTACATTCAATTATATCGCTACAAAAATTATCACGAAGAAATTCAAAATCGAGAATTAGAAGCAATAGAATGGCTCAAAGAAAATGATTTAGAAGATGTAGCAGAAATTCGTCATGCATATTGGAATTTCAGAAAAGATATAAGAATTCGTAATAAAAAAATCTGGGTTATTTCTGATAGAATTGATAATGCTGGTGACAACGGCGAAATATTCTTTAAATATGTATGCTCTAAAAGACCTAAAGGAATTTTACCGGTATTCATTATAAGTAAAAAAGCACCTAAAAAAATCATATGGAGATTAAAATCTTACGGCAAGGTTGTTTTTGTTGAAGATAAAAAATTCCCATTATATTTTCTTCATGCTGACAAAATCATTTCTTCAGGTGCTAGCGAATTTACAATTAATCCATTAGTAGAGAAAAAAATATATTTATACGATTTAATAAAATCAAAATATTATTACTTGCAACATGGTGTTGCTTGTGCAGACTTGTCAAGTTGGTTACATAGATTCAACAAAAAAATAGATATGTTCTTTACCTCTTCGGAAAAAGAAAGAAACTCTATTATTAATGGCAACTATCTTTATAATGAATCTCAAGTTAAACTCACAGGCATGTCAAGATTTGATGCTTTGAAAAACAAACCAAAGAAACAAATTTTGATTTTGCCTACATGGAGACGCTCTATTAGTGAAAGTTATGATATAAATACACACAGCGTTTATTATGATGGTTTTAAAAACACTGACTTTTTCAAATTTTATAACGGTTTAATTAATAATGAAAAACTTTTAGAAGTTATGAACAAAAAAGGTTATAAAGGTTTATTCTGCTTGCACCCTATTCACATGAAACAGTGGTGTGATTTTGAGGGTAACAATGTTTTTAAAATTAACAAAGGTTTCATTAATTATAACGATGAGTTTATGCGCTCATCATTAATGGTGACCGATTATTCAAGTGTTTTGTTTGATTTTACTTATTTACGTAAGCCAGTGGTTTATTCACAATTTGATAAAGAAGAATTTTTCGAAGCACAAATTTATGATGAAGGTTACTTCAATTATGAAAACGATGGTTTTGGTCCAGTGTGTTATGATCTTGAAAGCACAGTAAACGAAATAATTAAACTTATTGAAAACGACTGTGAATTAGATCAAAAATATTCTGATAGAATTGAAAGTTTTTATGCTTTTAAAGACAAAAAGAATTGCGAAAGAATTTTCAACGAAATCATCAACGATTAACAAGACTTTGCCTCCTGATAGCAATTTTCAGGAGGCAATTTTACCTTTCGAAAAACAAAAAATAAATAATTTAAAATTTTTTTGAAAAAATATTAAAAAAACACTTGCATTATGAAAACAAATCTGTTATAATCTACAAGTCGAAAAAATTTAGGGGTATCGCCAAGCGGTAAGGCACTGGATTTTGATTCCAGCATTCGTAGGTTCAAATCCTGCTACCCCTGCCAGAAAAAAGCACTTCAAAAGAGGTGCTTTTTTCATTTGTGTATTAAATTTTATTGACAAATTAATATAATAGTATTATAATTACAATATCTTTGAGGCGGAGTGAAATTCTCCACCGGTGGTAATTAGTTTAAAGCTATAAGCCCACGACCCTTGAAACTCAAGGTTGATGTAGTGAGATTCTACAGCCGACGGTTAAAGTCCGGATGGAAAAAGAAAAATTGTTTTTTGCCTCATTGTATTTTTGCAATGAGGTTTTTTTGTTTCAAAGAAATATTATTTTCGAGGTTTTTTTATGGAATCAAAATCAAAATTCAACACAAGAAAAATTGTATTTATGGGGCTAATTTGTGCTCTAGCATACATTTGTATGTTTGTCTTTAGAATCAAAGTTTCATTTTTAACTTTTGATTTAAAGAACACTATTTTAGCAATTGGCGCATTAATTTTCGGACCAGTTTCTGGTATTGTTACTTCGCTTGTAGTTAGCGTTGTTGAAATGGTTACAGTTAGTGATACTGGTATTTGGGGTTGCCTTATGAACTTCTTATCAAGTGCAATTTACGTATTTGTTGCTGGTTTAATTTACAAGTACAAAAAGACAATGTCTGGCGCTATTTTAGGTTTATTTGCAGCGTCTGTTTTAATGACTGCAGCAATGATACCTTTGAATTTAATTTTTACACCAATTTACACCGGCGCACCAGTAAGTGTTGTAAAAGAAATGATTATTCCCCTACTCTTGCCTTTCAATGCAATCAAAGCAGTTTTATCTTCTGCAATTACACTTATAATTTATAAACCGGTTAGCACAATTTTTAAATCTGCTGGAATTGGTTTTGCGAAAGATAAAACCTTTAAATTCAATTCAAAGTCAATTGTTTTAAGCATTGTTTCATTAATCATTATCATCGCTTGCGTTGTGCTTTTTATTCTATGCTACAACGGTAGTTTTGAACTTTTCAAAAAATAAATTTCATTGTTGACAAAACAAAAAAACTATGATAAAATCATTACATATTGAAAATACGGTGATGAAGACAGGCACTTTTCTAAGAGTTTTCAGCGAGTCGGCGTTGGTGTAAGGTCGATAATTTCATTAAAGATGCAAATCACTTCGGAGTAGCGTTATTGAATATTTAGTAAATGACGACGTCTTTCCTACGTTACAAGGAACTTTTATCAGGTATATTTACCTCGTAAACAGTAATAGGTGGTTTATAAACAAAAGAGTAATCCTTTGTCCTATTTCGGGCAAAGGATTTTTTAATTTTTCAAAGGAGTAAAAATTATGTACGAAAAAGTTTCTACAAATCTTGAATTCGTTAATCGTGAAAAAAAGACTGAAGAATTCTGGAGAAATGAAAAGATTTTTGAAAAATCTATCGAAGAAAGAAAAGATTCAAAACCATATGTGTTCTATGATGGTCCACCAACAGCAAATGGTAAGCCACACATTGGTCACGTTCTTACACGTGTAATCAAAGATATGATTCCAAGATTCCAAACTATGAAGGGTTGTATGGTTCCAAGAAAAGCAGGTTGGGACACTCACGGCCTTCCAGTTGAATTGGAAGTTGAAAAGCTTTTAGGTCTTGACGGTAAAGAGCAAATTGAAGAATATGGTCTTGACCCATTCATTACTAAATGTAAAGAATCGGTTTGGAAATACAAAGGTATGTGGGAAGACTTTTCACAAACTGTTGGTTTCTGGGCTGATATGGATGACCCTTATGTAACTTATGATAATAACTTTATCGAGTCTGAGTGGTGGGCATTAAAACAAATTTTTGACAAAGGTCTTTTGTACAAAGGTTTCAAAATTGTTCCTTATTGCCCAAGATGTGGAACTCCACTTTCTTCTCACGAAGTTGCACAAGGTTATAAAGATGTTAAAGAGCGTTCTGCTATTGCAAGATTTAAGGTTAAAGATGAAGACGCTTACATTTTGGCTTGGACAACAACTCCTTGGACATTGCCTTCAAACGTTGCTTTGTGTGTAAACCCAACATCCGAATATGTTAAACTCAAAACTGCTGATTACACATATTATATGGCAAAAGCGCTTGTTGATGTTGTAATTAAAGAAGAATATGAAATTCTTAAAACTTACACAGGTAAAGACCTTGAATACAAAGAATATGAACCATTGTTTGACTTTGTAAATCCTAATAAAAAATGTTATTATGTTGTTTGTGATGACTATGTAACATTGACAGATGGTACTGGTATTGTTCATATTGCTCCTGCATTTGGTGAGGACGACTCTAAAGTTGGTAGAAAATATGACTTGCCATTTGTTCAATTGGTTGATGAAAAGGGTGAAATGACTGCTGAAACTCCTTGGGCAGGCACATTCTGTAAAGATGCTGACAAAGAAGTTTTGGTTGACCTTGACAAACGCGGTCTTTTGTTTGATGCACCTAAATTTGAGCACTCATATCCACACTGTTGGCGTTGTGATACACCGCTCATCTACTATGCTAGAGAGAGCTGGTTTATCAAAATGACTGATGTTAAAGATAACCTTATTAAAAATAACAACACTATTAACTGGATTCCTGAATCTATTGGTAAAGGTAGATTTGGCGACTGGCTTGAAAACGTTCAAGACTGGGGTATTTCTAGAAACAGATATTGGGGTACTCCACTTAATATTTGGCAATGCGAATGTGGTCATTTGCACTCAATTGGTTCAATCGAAGAATTGAAATCGATGTCTGAAAATTGTCCTGAGACAATAGAACTTCACCGTCCTTACATTGATGAAGTTACAATTAAATGTCCGCATTGTGGCAAGGAAATGAAACGTGTGCCAGAGGTTATTGACTGTTGGTTTGACTCAGGTTCAATGCCATTTGCACAACACCACTATCCATTTGAAAACAAAGATTTGTTTGAAGCGCAATTCCCTGCTGACTTTATTTCAGAAGCGGTTGACCAAACTCGTGGTTGGTTCTATTCACTTCTTGCAATTTCAACTTTAATTTTTGACAAAGCTCCATTTAAAAACGTTATCGTTTTAGGTCACGTTCAAGATGAAAACGGTCAAAAAATGTCAAAATCTAAAGGTAATGCAGTTGACCCATTTGATGCACTTCAAACTTATGGTGCCGATGCAATTCGTTGGTATTTCTACATCAACTCCGCTCCTTGGCTTCCAAACAGATTCCACGGTAAAGCAGTTGTAGAAGGTCAAAGAAAATTCTTAGGTACACTTTGGAACACTTACGCATTCTTTGTTTTATACGCAAACATTGACAAGTTTGATGCAACTAAATATTCACTTGATTATGATAAACTTACAGTAATGGATAAATGGTTGCTTTCAAAACTCAACTCTGTTGTAAAATCAGTTGATGACAACCTTTCAAACTACAGAATCCCTGAAGCTGCACGTGCTTTGCAAGATTTTGTTGATGATATGTCTAACTGGTATGTTCGTAGATGTCGTGAAAGATTCTGGGCACAAGAAATGACAGATGACAAGATTGCAGCTTATATGACTTTGTACACTGCACTTGTTACAATTGCTAAAACTTCTGCTCCAATGATTCCATTTATGGCTGAAGATATTTACAGAAATCTTGTATGCTCAATTGACAAAAACGCTCCTGAATCAGTTCATCTTTGCTCATTCCCTGAAGTTGATGAGAAATTAATTGATGAAAAGTTAGAAAAAGATATGGAAGACGTTTTGAATATTGTTGTATTAGGTCGTGCTGCTAGAAACGGCTCAACAATGAAAAACCGTCAACCACTCGCAAAAATGTTTATTAAAGCAGACTGTGAACTCTCAGAATACTTTGTTAAGATTATCGAAGAAGAACTTAATATTAAATCTGCTGAATTCTCACAAGATGTTGCTTCTTTTATGTCTTATTCATTTAAACCACAACTTAAAACTTTAGGACCTAAATTTGGTAAGCAATTAGGTGAAATCAGAAATTATCTTACAGAAATCGACGGCTCTGCTGCTAAACAAGAGTTGGATGAAACAGGCAAACTTACATTAAAATTGCCAAGTGGCGAAATTTCAGTGACCGAAGAAGATTTGCTTATTGATATTAAACAAAAAGATGGTTTCTATTCACTTTCTGACAACGGCATTACTGTTGCACTTGATATTAATCTTACTGATGAACTTATAGAAGAAGGTTTTGTTCGCGAGATTATTTCAAAGGTACAAACAATGCGTAAAGATGCTGGTTTTGAAGTTATGGACCACATTGTTATCTCATCAGACAACAATGAAAAAATCGCTAATTTATTAATCAAAAACACAGATACTATTAAAGCTGATGTTCTTTGTGATGAAATCACAACAGGTGCTATTGATGGCTACTGTAAAGAATGGAATATCAACGGCGAAACAGTTACATTATTCGTTAAAAAAGTTTAATAAACCAACAAAAAACGCTTCTGCTAATGCAGAAGCGTTTTTGTTTCACATATAACTTGATAAAAATTGTTTATTCTTTTTATAATACTCTAAATCTTTTTTTGGTGAAACATTGAAAAATTTAACATAAGCTTTATAAAAGCCTGAATAATCAATATAACCACAAAGTTTTGCTATTTCACTTAAATTGTAAGAATCATTACTTGACATCAAAGTTCTTGCATGCCACATTCTCATATTTACAATAGTTTTATAAAATGAATGAGAATAAAACTTTTTTGTAACTTTTTCTACATAGAAAGGAGAAACATTGAATTTATTAGCAACGCTCTCAAGAGTTATATCATTCATAAAATTCCTTGAAATATAATCAAAAACTCTAACTTTATATTCATCAGAATTGCTTGAATATTTAGGGTGATTTATTTTATCAAAAACAAAATTTAATTCAGTAATTAACATAGAAACCAAGCCCTGAAAATTTACTAAACCTAATTTATAGGCAATGTATTTATCAATATTTTTAAAAATTATATTTTCAAAATCAAAACTTTTTAATTCTTTTTTTGTATAAATATTTTTATCTTTTGTATCAAACAATCTATAAAAGTTATCATAACCTTTTTGCTCTTTAAATAATGAAGGATGAATACTTATAATAATAATCTCTGTCTTTATATATTTACCATTTGATTTTATATTTGATTTAAATCTCAGTTCATTATTAAATGGTTTTATGATTATAGAGCCCTCATCAACAGAAATTCTTTTATTGTCTTGATAACAAATAAAATTACCTGTTCTTAAATAATAGATTTGATAATAATCTTTGTATGGCGTTTCATAAATATAATCATTATTTATAACCCAAGAAGTATTAACATGAATTTTAAGTCTCTCATCAACAAAACTGGTTATTGACTCTCTCTTATTTTTACTCATATACTCACCACCTACATAATTTATAACACAAAGAAAACAGTTTTTCAACGCAATTTTAATTTTGGCAATATTTTTTGTATGGTTTGGCAATTGTTTTACAAAAGTATTTTTGATAAAATTTGAATATCTTATAATTAAGAAATAAATTTAAAATAATTAAGGAGAAAAAATCATGAAAAAAATTATTTCAATCGTACTTGCATTGGTTTTGATGGTTTCTTGTTTTGCAATTGCTTCAGTAAGCGCTGCTGAAACTTACACTTACGAAGTATACGAATTAACTACATCATCATCTCCAATGAATTACAAATTTGAGTCAGGCAGTGCAACTGTTACCAACAGAGCTACCTATAACGGACATAGTCGCGTTATGCAGTTTACCTCGTCACAATCTTATTCAATTACATTCTCTGTTGATAATCTTCCAGCAGGTGAATATGATGTAAGCTTTGCTCATATTTCTCAAACAACACAATACAGAGGCATTTTTGATATTTTTGTAAACGGTGTTTATTCGCAAACTGTTGATTTTTCTGGTACAGCTAATAAAAAAGTAAATGTAACTCTTGATACAAAAGCGGTATCTAACGGTACAGATGCTAATACTGTTACTTTTACAGGCGCTAAGATTGAAGGTAGAGAAAATCAAATGTTCTTGCAATCTATTAGCTTTGTTCCAACAGGCGAAGCTGGTGAAACTGTTGTAACAGAATCAACCACTACCACAACAACAACTACAACTACTACAACTACAACAACACAAGCTCCTGTAACAACAGAATCTTATTCTTATGTTATTTATGATAACATGAAAGATAATATTAATCCTCCTAACACAGATACAGCTACAGTTGAAACCGATAACATGGTTATTAAAGTTGTAGGTGGTATATTAAATAAATCTACCAACTACATTACCGGCTACAACTGTGCTCAATGGAACGATGCGAAAGACAACATTGCTCTTGGATTTGAACTTAAAAACATTCCTGCAGGTGAATATGTTTTAACACTCAACACTGCAGATAACAACCAAGCAAGAGGTACATTCGACGTTACTGCT
>JAZRPW010000048.1:0-21387 GCA_045649405.1 Acutalibacteraceae bacterium | reverse complement strand
GATAGCGCTTGTAACTGTTCCATCTTGTTCTGGAATTTCTTCTGTAGCAAACTCAAGAGCGCCTGTTACAACGAATTCTTGACCAGCAACGAAACCGTCAACATATTGCATACCTTCTGCTACTGCAGGAAGTGTGAATGTTTCACCGTAAGCTACTGTTGCTACTACTTCACCATCAATTGTGATGTCATATGTGTAAGTAGCTGTTGTAAATGAAAGTGCTTCTGTAACTGTGAATTCTTGACCTGCTTCGTAGCCTTCAACATAGTATTTGCCAGCTTCGAGTGCAGGAAGAGTGAATGTTTCGCCTTCTTCAACAGTAGCTACAACTTCGCCATC
The DNA here is from genome assembly GCA_045649405.1 of Acutalibacteraceae bacterium. Taxonomy (GTDB): domain Bacteria; phylum Bacillota; class Clostridia; order Oscillospirales; family Acutalibacteraceae; genus RUG11462. Next base: position 21,048 of record JAZRPW010000048.1, on the reverse strand, counting down.
GATTGTTACATCGTAGTAAGTTGGTTCAACATAATCAAAGTCATATTCATAGTCGATTGTTACATTATCATAATAAATGTATGCAGGATTTGTTTCTGACCAGTTTGATGTTGCATACAACTGACCTGAGATATAGAAACAATCATACATATCTTCAGTTACATCAATTGTATAAGTTGTAGGATTAACATAAGAAAGTGATGTAATAACATCATGTGTTTCACCTGATGGTGCATAATTGCCGGAATCTACTGAGCTTGCAAGTTTAAGGGATTTGAAAGCAAGTGAACTTGTAGTACCATTAGATACAGTGAATTTAATCTTAGTTGGTTTGTAATATGGTTTGCTTGCCCAATCTTCAGGAAGCTTAATATAAGCAGATCTATCCATTTGCGCTTTTAATGCAAGTTTATAGTCACCATTAACTTCAACGTATTCAGCATTTCTGTCAACAGTTACGCCTGCTAAATAAGCATAAGATTTAGCTTCTGGCAATCTTGAACCTTCATCCATTGTAAATACAACTTTTGTTGTTTTAACAACTGTTGTTAATTCTACCGGAGCAGTTACAGTGATTTCTTCGCCGCCAACGTAAGTGTTAGTGCCGTCTGTGTAGTCGTAACCTGTTGCAGGAGTTGGAACTGTGAAAGTACCACCATGTGCAACTGTATCTGCAACTGTACCTTCTACAGTTACATCATAAGTGTTGATTTCTGAAACGAGATCTACATTACCTGTTACAGTGATTTCTTCGCCGCCAAAGTAATCATTTGTACCATCTGTGTAGTGATAACCTTCTGCTGGAGTTGGAACTGTGAAAGTTTTGCCATCGTAAACTTTTGCAGCTTCAGCGCCATCAACTGTTACTGTGTATTCTTCGCCAAGTTGGTCAACTGTGTAAGAAACATAGTCAACATATACTGGTGCAGTATTGCTTCCTTGAGCACCTACACAAATACAGAATACGCTAAGTTTGTTTTCAAATACGCCCGGATATTTTTCAGGAGTAATTGTGAAAACTCTTTGAGTGTTTGCACTTAATGTAACATAATTACCATATTTGTAGTGAACTGTGTTGTTAGCAGTGTTTCTTTGGTCAAAACCAGCATTTTGACCTTGTTTGTAGAAGAATGCTGTGTAATATTTTGTTTCAATCGTTGTTTCTGCTGTCATAGCAATTTTGATGTTTAACAAATTTGCTTCATCAAAAACAGAAGTTGGGAATTGAACCATAATCATACCCTGACCACTTCTAGTGCCGGTGAGCTTTTTAGTATAACCATCTGTTTCATAGTTACCTGCTGTACCACTAGTAATATATGAGTTGCTAACTTTTTGCGCCCAAGTAATACCAACTTGGCTTGAGTCAAGACGAGTTTCAATCTCAACTGCGCTTGCGATTGTCATTGGGATTGCGGCAAATACCAATAACAATGAGAGAGTGAGTGCTAATAATTTTCTCATAATAAATTCCTCCTTTTTTTATAATATTTTTGATCAAAAATAGTATAAGAAAATTATACATTATATATTATACCCCCCCCGCAGATTTTTGTCAATTGTCAACATGCACAAAATTACGCCTTAGATTCAGTGCAAAAAGACAATTTTGAACAAAGCTAACGGCTTTTAAGATGGTTTCATCTCTCACCATGACACACTGGTGGTTTGTTTGTAATCGTAGGGGCGAACTGTGTTCGCCCGTTTTTCAGGAGGAGCAGAGCCCCTCCCCTACGAGTTTAGATGAGATTATAACAAAAAAAGGAGTTCCAAAACGGAACTCCTTTTTTTGTTTATATTTATTTTACTAATAATGAATTACCAGTCATATCATCAGGTTTTGGCATATCCATTACATCAAGCATTGTTGGAATAAGGTCAGCCAAAACGCCACCTGTTTTCAATGCTTTTGCATCAGTACCAATTGCGATGAGTGGAACTGGGTTTGTTGTGTGAGCAGTAAATGGGTCTGTGCTACCTGCTTCAACAAGCATTTTGTCTGCATTGCCGTGGTCTGCAGTAATTAAAGCAGCGCCACCTTTTGCCATGATTGCGTCAACTACTTTGCCAACACATTCATCAACGGCTTCAACTGCTTTTACAGCTGCGTTAAAGTCACCGGTATGCCCTACCATATCACAGTTTGCAAAGTTTAAGATGATAACATCATATTTATCACTTTCAATGCGTTTTACACATTCTTCAGCAACTGGGTAAGCACTCATTTCAGGTTGCAAGTCATAAGTTGCTACCTTTGGAGAAGGAATTACACATCTGTCTTCGCCATCATAAGGTTCTTCAACACCACCGTTAAAGAAGAATGTTACGTGAGCATATTTTTCAGTTTCTGCAATTCTAAGTTGAGTTTTGCCGTGTTTTGCAAGGTATTCACCCAAAACGTTTTTAAGTTCAACCGGTGGATAAGCAACCTCAACATTTGGCATTGTTGCGTCATATTGAGCCATACAAACATAGTTAACTGGGAATCTGCCGTTTCTTCTTTCAAAACCATCAAACTCATCATCAACAAAAATTCTTGTCATTTGTCTTGCTCTGTCAGGACGGAAGTTCATAAAGATAACTGTGTCATCTTCTTCTACCCTGCCACCTTCACAGGTAATGCAAGGAACGATGAATTCATCAGTAACATCATTTGCATAACTATTATCAACTGCTTCTTGCCAGTTGTTTGCTTTGTCGCCTTCGCCATAAACAAAAGCTGCATAAGCTTTTTCTTCTCTGTCCCAGTTGTTATCTCTGTCCATTGCATAATATCTACCAGCAACAGTAGCAATTACACCAAGACCGATTTCATCAATTTTGTTTTGCAAATCAGTAATAAATTGTTTTGCATCGTGTGGGTCGGTATCACGGCCGTCAGTAATGCAGTGCAAGTAAAGTTTTGTTGCACCCATTTTTTTAGCCATATCCATTACGCCATACCAGTGCTCGCAATGTGAGTGAACACCGCCGTTACCAACAAGGCCCATCAAGTGAATTGCTTTGCCTGCATCAATTGCTTTTCTCATATTTCTAACCAAAACATCGTTTTCAAGCATTGAGCCATCACGAATTGATTTTGTAATGAGAGTTAATTGTTGGTAAACAATTCTGCCAGCACCCATATTGGTGTGACCAACTTCAGAGTTGCCCATTTGACCGTCAGGCAAACCAACATCCATACCAGAAGCGCCAATTGTTGTGAATGGACACTCTGTCATATAACGGTCAATGTTTGGTGTGTTAGCAGCACAAACTGCGTTGCCTTCAACACATTCAGGAATCCAACCAAAGCCGTCCATAATTATTAAAGTAACAGGTTTTTTCATAAGTTTTCAAAAAATCCTTTCGAGTTTCAAGCTTATTTGCTTGCAGCTTTAACGATGATTGAGAAGTCTTCTGCTTTAAGTGAAGCACCACCGATAAGACCACCGTCAACATTAACTTTTGACAAAAGTTCATCAGCGTTGCCAGCGTTCATTGAACCACCGTATTGAATTGTAACAGTTTCTGCAACATCTGCACCATAAACATCAGCAATTGCATCACGAACGAATTTGTTGCCTTCATCTGCTTGTTCTGCAGTTGCAGTTTCGCCAGTACCGATTGCCCAAACTGGTTCATAAGCGATGATAACGTTTTTGAGGTCTTCAGCGCTAACATCTTTTAAAGCAATTTTTGTTTGCATTGAAAGAAGTTCTTTTGTGATGCCTTGTTTTCTTTGTTCCAAAGTTTCGCCAACACAAATGATTGTTTTAAGCCCAGCTGCGAGTGCTGCACGTGAACGAAGGTTAACAGTTTCGTCTGTTTCACCAAAATATTGTCTTCTTTCTGAGTGGCCTGTGATTACATATTCAACGCCACAAGCAGTAAGCATTTCTGCTGAGATTTCGCCAGTGAAAGCGCCTGATTTTTCAAAGTGAACGTTTTCTGCGCCAACTTTGATGTTTGAACCTTTTGCTGCTTCAACTGCTGCTGCAATGTCAACAAATGGTACGCAAAGTACAACATCACAATCTGCACCTGCAACTAAAGGTTTCATTTCGTTAATTAAAGCAGTAGTTTCTGCTGGGGTTTTGTTCATTTTCCAGTTACCTGCGATAACTGCATTTCTTTTTTCTTTTAACATTTTTATTCGTCCTTTCAATTTTTATTAAAAGTAGAGCGGGATGTGGTTTCATCCCGCCTATTTATTTTAAAAATTATTTATCATTCATTGCCATAATGCCTGGAAGGTCTTTACCCTCTAAGAATTCAAGAGAAGCACCGCCACCAGTTGAGATATGGCTCATTTTGTCGCCAAAACCGAGTGTGTTAACAGCTGCTGCTGAGTCACCACCACCGATGATTGTTGTAGCATCTGTTTCAGCCAAAGCTTTAGCAACTGCAATTGTACCTTTTGCGAATGATGGGTTTTCAAATACGCCCATAGGACCATTCCAAACAACAGTTTTTGCATTTTTAACTTCGTTTGCAAACAATTCTGCAGATTTTGGACCGATGTCAAGACCTTCCATATCAGCAGGGATTGCTGTTGCATCATAAGTTACATAGTCAACTTCCGCATCAATTGGATTTGGGAAATCTTTTGTGCAGTTGTTGTCAACAGGAAGAAGGATTTTAACGCCTTTTTCTTCTGCTTTTTTAAGCATTTCTTTACAATAGTCAACTTTTTCCAAATCAACAAGTGATTGACCTACTTCATGGCCAAGTGCTACTTGGAATGTGTAAGACATACCACCACCGATGATGAGTGTGTCTGCTTTATCTAAAAGGTTTTGGATAACATTAAGTTTGTCAGAAACTTTTGCGCCACCAAGAATTGTAACAAAAGGTCTAACTGGGTTTTCAACAGCGTTGCCCAAGAATTTGATTTCTTTTTCGATGAGGTAACCAACAACTGATTCTTCAACATATGAAGCAACACCAACTGTTGAACAGTGAGCTCTGTGAGCAGCACCAAAAGCATCGTTTACGAAAACATCTGCGAGTGAGCCGAGTTCTTTTGAAAGGTCTTCGCCGTTTTTAGTTTCTTCTGCTCTGTAACGAGTGTTTTGAAGAAGAACAACGTCACCATCGTTCATAGCTGCAACTGCTGCTTTAGCGTTTTCACCAACAACACAGTCATCAGCTGCAAAAACAACATCTTTGCCCAAGTGCTCTGAAAGACGAGCAGCAACTGGTGCTAAAGACAATTCTGGTTTTGCTTCACCCTTTGGTTTACCAAGGTGTGAACAAAGAATAACTTTACCACCATCAGCAATAAGTTTTTTGATTGTAGGAAGTGCAGCAACGATTCTGTTTTCATCTGTGATAACGCCGTTTTTAAGTGGCACGTTAAAGTCACATCTAACAAGAACTCTTTTGCCTTTTACATTAATGTCATCTACTGTTTTTTTGTTTAATGTCATCATAATTAAACATTCCCTTCATAAGTAAATTTAAATGCGAGAGTTTGCATTTTCGCAAACCCGTAATGACCTATCATATATTGTATATTATTATACCCCATTTTTCAAGTAAAATATTAAAAAAATTTAAAGTTTATAAAATTTATTTAAAGTATAGATTAATTTAACACCGATTTTTGTTAATATTTTAACAAATGCTTTACTTTTTTCAAAAAAGTGGTATAATACAAGTGCGCGTGCTTAGCAATTGATTTGCGTTGACTTTATATAGTCATTCTGAGCGAAACGAAGTGAAGTCGAAGAATCTTACAGATGGTTGCGCCTTGCTCACCATGACACAAATAAAGTTTTATACGAGTCACATTCGTAGTTTTCGCGTTTATAAATCTTTAGAAAGGAGAAGTTTTAAGTGTTATTTGTAGTAGACATTGGTAATACAAACATCACGCTTGGTGTTTTTGATGGCGAGTGTTTAAAAATGAACGCACGTCTTTCAACTGACAAAACCAAAACCGCTGACCAATATGCAATTGAAATTTCAAACGTTTTGAAAATTCACGGCATTGACAAGGCAAGTTTAGACGGATGTATTGTTTCGAGTGTTGTGCCTTCGCTTGCCGCTGCTTTTAAAAAGGCGTGTGAGATTTTGAAGATTAAAGAAACACTTTTTGTAGGACCTGGGGTTAAAACCGGGCTTGATATTAAAATTGACAACCCTGCTCAACTTGGTGCTGACCTTGCAGTTGGCGCAGTAGCGGCAAAGTCAAAATACAGTTTGCCTTGTGTTATTTTGGACCTTGGCACTGCAACAACAATTAGTGTTTTAGACAAAGACGGCGCTTTTTTGGGTGGACAAATTTGTGCAGGGCTTAACATTTCACTTGAAGCACTTAACAACAAAACCTCTCAACTTCCTGGTATTTCGCTTGACACACCAAAATCGGTTATTGGCAGAAATTCAATTGACTGTATGAAAGCAGGGCTTGTTATTGGCACGGCTTGTATGATTGACGGACTTATTGACCGAATTGAAGAAGAACTCGGACAAAAAGTTTCAGTAGTAGCAACCGGTGGTTTGGCTGGCGAAGTTATAAAAAACTGCAAAAGAGAATTTGAACTTAATGACAATCTTTTGCTTGACGGTTTGCGTGAAATTTATTTTAAAAACAAAAAATAATTGAACTGTATCGTTTTTACGAACAGTATCGAAAGGATTTTTTAAATGGCAACAAAAAACTTTGATAAAATTAAAAATTTAGTTTTAACCGCTTCTTTTATGGCAATTACTGCTTTTTTGCAACTTTTTGCAAGCAGTTTTACAGTTGGCACAGTTTCATTTTCAATTGTGCTTGTTCCAATTGTAATTTGTGGTGCGTTGGTTGGTAAAATGGGTGGATTTTTAACCGGTCTTACCTTTGGCGTTATCACTATGATTGGTGGTATTACTGGTGGTGATGTTTTCACTGCAACTTTAATGCAATCTGGCACTCGTGGTTTTATTCTTACAACTTTGATTTGTCTTGTAAAAGCAAGTATGGCAGGCCTTTTAGCAGCAATTGTTTACAAAGCGTTTGCTAACAAAAACAAATATTTAGCAACATTTTGCGCGGCTATTACTGCACCGGTTGTTAACACAGGACTTTTCATTCTTGGAATGTTTACAATGACCGATATTTTGAGTGATGCTTTCACAAATGGTGGCTCGGTTATTTATTTCTTGTTTGTAGTTTGTGCCGGCGTTAACTTTATTATTGAACTTTTGGTTAATCTTATTTTTGCACCTGCAATTTATCATTTGATTAAAGCAGTGTCGAAAGGTAAAATTTAAAATATGAAAAACATTAAAAATCTTCAAAACCGAATCAGCAACGATTCGGTTTGTATTATACAAAATCCAATAAACTTGCGCTATTTCACAGGTAGCAATGTTGATACAGGGCTCTTGATAATAGCAAAAGAGAGTTGCTTTTTTATAACTGATTTTCGTTATATTGAAGTTGCAGAAAAGTTTTTTGCAAACAGCGATATAACTGTTGTTTTACAAGATAATTTATCTTTGCAATTAAGCGAGATTTTCAATAATTGCTCGGCTAAAAAGCTACTTGTTGAAACAACTCACCAAAGCATTTCTAAACTTTCGTTTTTTAAAAAAATAACTGAAAACGTTGTAACGGATAACACGCTTGACAGAATAATTTCCGAACTTCGCAGTATTAAAACGCTTTATGAATTTGAGCAAATTAGAAAAGCGCAAGAAATTACCGACAAAGCTTATTCTCATATTTTAAACTTTATTAAACCAGGCGTTAAAGAAAAAGATTTAGCGATTGAAATTGAGATGTTTATGAGAAAACAGGGCGCTGAAGGAGTTTCATTTAACCTTATCACAATTTCAGGTAAAAACACATCGTTACCACACGGTGTGCCAAGTGAAAAGCAAATTGAAAACGGCGATTTTGTTACTATGGACATTGGTTGCAAGGTAAACGGTTATTGCTCTGATATGACTCGTACTGTTGCTGTAGGGTTTGCAACTGATGAGATGAAAAAAGTTTATGAAACTGTACTTACTGCTCAACAAAAAGCACTTGATACGATTAAAGCAGGCGTGAAGTCAAGCGAAGTTGACAAAGCGGCAAGAGATTACATATACGAAAACGGCTACGAAGGTTGTTTTGGACATTCAACTGGTCATGGTGTTGGGCTATTTATTCACGAAGCGCCAACTGTTTCAACAAAAAGTGAAACTGTTTTAGAAGAAGGAATGGTTATAACTTGTGAGCCGGGAATTTATCTAAAAGATAAGTTTGGCGTTAGAATTGAAGATATGGTTGCAGTTACCAAAAACGGATATATAAACTTTACAAAATCAAAAAAAGACTTGGTGATACTTTAATCACCAAGTCTTTTGTTTTTATTTATTATACTCTGCCAAGATTTTAGCGTTTTCTACCACAGCGTCAACATATTCTTGACAGTTCCATTGTAATTTGTCGCGTTCTAAAATTTGAACATCGCCACCATCATCCCATAAAAATACAGGAATGCCATATTCAGCGGCACCGGCAACAACATTTTCAGCATAAGATTCTTTATCAAAGGTGCTAGCATCTTTAACTCTACCTGACTCGCCCAAAACTGCGCCGACACCATGTTCATCTGCGAAATTTTTCATTGCAGAGAACACCCATGCATTCGCATCTTTATTATAAGCATCTGGTTGATACCAATGCACGTCTAAAATGATATTAGCATCATCATTAGGAATGTTCACATTGTTAATTTGGTTGTCATACCATTGTGCGCCATATGTTGGAATCATCAAATATCTTTCGGCGTTGTTGCCACCAGTAGCCCTTACTGTGTCAACAAAAATTTGATAAAGTTCGTTAAGGCGGTGGAATGGTTCATTTGAATGTCCCCACCAACATTTATCTTCTTCCTTGCCGTCGCAACCATCAAAACCAACTGTTGCAGTAACCTCGTTAAGACCTTCTAAAATGAGTTTATCGTTATAGTCTTTGAAAGCGGTTGCAATTTGATTCCAAAGTTGATAATATTTTTCTTTGATTTGCGCCCACTCATTTTCATCTGCCGAAATGTTAAGCCAGAATTGGTCGTCGTGGTGCATATTAACAATTGTATAAACATCGTTTTTAAGGCAATATTCTGCAACTTCTTTTACTCTGTCCATCCACTCTTGTTTGATAACATATTCACCATTTTTCTCTTCAACCTGCAAATACCAGGTTACAGGAATACGAATCGCACCAAATCCACTTTTAACAACAAAATCTATCATTTCTTGAGTTGTTTTTGGATTGTTCCAACCGGTTTCTTGTTCTTCTACGCTTGGTGTGTCAGAAATGTCGCCCCAAATTTGGCAAGCATCAAGGGTGTTGCCCAAGTTCCAACCTGCACCCATTTTAAGACAAACATCTTTTGCAGAAAGCGAGAAATCAGCAGTTTTTAAATCTTCTTTATATTCTATTTTAGTAGGCTCAGTTGGGGTTTGAGTTTCTGTTGTTGGCTTTTTACCACAAGAGCACACAGCCAATGCCATAACCAAAACAAGTATTAAACTTAAAATTCTTTTCATAAAAATCACTCCATTTCTTTATTTGTTTCATTATACTAAAATAATAAATATATGTCAACAAAACATTTTTAAAAAAGCCCTTGACAAAATGATACGTTTATATTATAATCTTAAATGTTGCAAAACCAATATGGTGGGTATGGCGTAGTTGGTTAACGCGTCAGTTTGTGGCACTGAAGACCGTCGGTTCGAATCCGACTATCCACCCCATAAATAAAAAAGAGTACCTTTTGGTGCTCTTTTTTTGTTTCTTGTAATTAATAAACGGATTCGAACCAGTTGCAGATGTTTTTCGGTTGCCGATTTATCGGCGAGAAAAACCTGCTTTAATAAAAATATATTACGAAGTAATATACGGTGCGTGATTACGCACCGTATATCCGACTATCCACCCCAGTCGAGAGCCTCGACACGCAGAACGCGTGTTGAGCTCTTTTTTTACGCAAAAATCCACTCGCGTTTAAGTTTGATTGTATGCTTTAAAAAGCAAAAAGTACCAAGTGGTACTCTTTTTTTTATTTTTAGCGACCTTGACAAACAAATATTGCCAATGTATAATTTAAGCATATTAACAAAGGAGTTTGAAATGGCTAAAACTAACGATTTATCTCGCAAGCAGGCGTTAAAAATCGAAAAGTGCGACAAACGAATAAACACCGTTGTTTTTGTTTTTGCTTTGATTTTCTTTTCGCTTTTTACCCTTGTACTTAAAGATTACACCAACATTACATTGGTTAAATACAACACTTTTTTAATTATTTCTTTGCCTTTGATTTTATATTACATTTATGAAAAAGGCAGTTTGGCTTTAACTGATGGTTATTTTAAACGCACAACCAAAAGCAACACCCTGACATATGTTCTAATATCGCTATTTTTGTTTTTCAATATTATTTCGGTGTTGTTCTCCCCTTACAAGCAATATGTTAATTCCTCTGGCAAGTCGGTTTTGCTTTTTGGCGCCGGTAGATATGACGGCTTGATTGTTTTAGCTTTGCTTGTGATTTGCTTTTTTATTTTTAGTTTTGAAAAGATTTTAAATAACCTTTTTGTTAACGTTGTTTCAATTAGTGCTTGTCTTTCACTGTTAATTGGATTTTTGCAGATTTTCGGATTTAATCCTTTGAAGTTTTACACAACAATGAATTTTTACACAAGCGGCCAATCTTTTGCAACAACACTTGGTAATATTGATGTTGTTTCAACCTATCTTTGTGTGGTGTTTGCACTAATTGCATTTAGTTATATAGCGCTCAAAGCAAACAAAGCTTGCAAAGCGTTTTGGCTAACTACCCTTTTCTTTTCGGTTTTGTTTTTAATTAAAATTAATGTTGACTCTGGCAAAATTGCACTGCTTGTTACACTGGCAATTGCTTTGCCACTGCTTATTAGAAAAAAAGATTGGTTTTTAAAACTTTTAGATGTTTTTTCAATTTGCAGTTTTGCTTTTGCAATTTCAAGTTTATTAAATCTAAAATACGACCAAAAAATAATTATCAAATTTAACTTTTCTAATTCATTTTTCATTTTAATTGCCATTTCAATTTTGTGTTTGATTTCTCGTGTTTTGTGCAAAAAGTTTTTGAAAGAAAGTTACACAAAATCAGTTTGTTTTGGCATTGTTGCTGTTGAAATTTTGTTGCTTGTTGCAGCAATTATTTATATCAAAAATGCAGATTTTGAAAATCAAACTTTCAAAGAATTGTCTTTGCTTTTAAACGGAAAAGCAGACGACTCATTTGGCTCACATCGACTTGGACTTTGGAAATACACCTTGCAACTTTGCAAAAAAAGACTATTCTTTGGTTTTGGCACTGGCAGTTTCAAACAAGCATTTGTTGAGTTTATGAAAAACGCTTCACCAGAATTTTCTTCAGGCGGTTATGACTTTGCCCACAACGAATTTTTGCAAATTCTTTATAACTGTGGCATTTTTGGTTTAATTTCTTATTTAGGCTTTTTGGCAATCTTAATTGTAAAATCTTTTAAAGTTTATCTTCAAAGTGAAAAAATCACAGTGCTTGTCTTTGCAGTTGTTTGCTATCTTTCTCAAGCATTTTTCACATTCAGCATTGTTTTGGTTTCGCCACTGTTTTGGATTTTACTTGGAATGCTAACATTTGAAATTAGAAATTTTGAAAAACAAAAAGTGTGAGTTTAAAACTCACACTTTTTTATTTTACATAAGACCTAATTTTCTTAATAATTTTTGTGTTGCTTGGCCGTCATTGTTGCAAACAAAAGTTTCTTTGAACTTGTTCAATTTTGCAAAGTCATAATTCTCAACATCCATAATTTTCTTAACAACTTCTTCGGCGTCATCATCGACCTTGCAAGGCAACACTGCTTCATATTTAAAGTTTGTTTCTAACTCTCTTAATCTTTCTAAACAGAATGGAGCAAAAGCAAAAACTGGTTTAACTTTAGCAAACGAAGCAAAAAATTCTTCAGATAACGAACCAATAACAACATCTGCTACTGCTATTAATTCATAAGGAGTAAGTTGTTTTGAAACATTGAAAAATCCCTTTGTGTAACTTCTCATTGGAACTGTAAAAGGTCTGTCCTCCATGTCGGTAGGAACTGGTTTTACAAAGTATTTCAAAATCACATACTCTTTGTTCAAATATTCATATAAATATTTATCTAAATCTGTTTCATATTTAGCTGGCACAGCAGCATCTGTTCTGTAAACAAAGTCAACAATAATCTTTTTGTCTTTTATGCTGTCGCCACAAATTCCAGCAACTTTTTCCATTGCTTTTTTCTTTGCTTTGTCATCATACAAACTGTCTGCCATTACAGAACCGGTGTGAATGATTGCACTTTTTTCAATGCCTAATGATTCACAATAAATGTCATCAAAAATTTCGCTTGCAGATGCAACAAAGTCAACCTTTTTGAACATTGGCGAAATTTCATAATCTTTTTTGTTAAGACCGCTCTTGTATTCCAAAGAAGCTTGACCAAACTTATTGAATGGGAAAGCATATTTAGGAACAAAAACAACATTGGTTTCATCTTTAAGTGTCAACAAATTCAAGTTTTTGTTGTTCTTGTCAATAAAAATGAACTCTGCAGTAACAAGGTCTTTAATTGCTTGTGTGCGCATTTTTGGGTCTAAAAGAATTTTAGACTTCATTTTTGTTGCCGCTTTGTAATGCTTTTTGATTGCTTTGCTCAAATCTTTTGAACAGTCAAGCAAAATAACTTTGCCTTTTTCCACTTCAAGTGAAGAGTATTTTTCGTACAACTTTTTCAAAGTGTCTTTGTGACTTTGCATTTTTTTGCGATTTTTAACAACAGTTTTATATGATTTTGAAGCATTTGGAACTCTGTTATAAGCAACCACTTGTGCGCCTTGTTTTTCATGAGAAGCCAATTGCTCTTCGCCGATAAATGTTTTCAAAATACGCTCGGTTGAATGGCCGTCACATGAACGCATAAATTTATATCTAAAATCTTTAACCTTTTGCTTGTCAAAACGAGTATCAATGTTTTTAATATAATCAATCATTTCAAGGTTTGTTGTGCAAACAGGACCAGGTGACATTTCAAAATAGTCATAGTAAAATCCACGCCAGTCAAAATAAACATCAAGGTCATAAGCAAAGAAAATGATTGGTTTTTCAAAAAGCGAATATTCAAAAACTAAAGATGAATAGTCAGTAATACAAACATCAGAAACGCAAAGCAAATCTTCAATTTCCATTGTTGTTGTAACATCTTTTGCAAAGTGGTCATATTCATGAGGAACAACTGGGCGTTTTTTTGCATGTGGGTGATGTTTGAAAAGCAAAATATAGTCATCGCCAAAGTTTTCATAGAACATTTTAACATCTAACATTCTTGAAGTGGTTGCTTTTGCAACCCTGCCTCTAAATGTTGGAGCGTAAAGAATAACCTTTTTGCCTTTTGCTTCTGGCACAATTTCATAAAGAGTTTGATAAGCACTTTCAATGAATTTGTCATCATAAAAAACGTCAGTTCTTGAGCAACCTGTCGCTTGAACGATGCCATCTTCTTGAATGTTCATTGCTTCTTTATAAGCCCAGTCAACTTCAGGGCTTGAAATTGTAACCAAACTATAATTTTTATTAAATGGATGTTTTAATTGTTGTTTTCTTGACTCACCAAAAATGAGGTCAGCAGTTGAAAGGCCAAACTTTTTAAAAGCACCACAACCATGCCACAATTGAGCAATTTTAGTCTCAGGTCTAAGGTCAATACTACCAATGCAGTTTGACCCTTCATTCAAAAACACATATTTTGCAGTTGCAATGTCTTTAAGCATATCAACACAACGTGACAAATACATATATTTTCTGCCAGAACCGTTGAGCAAAAAGTGGGTGTGAATTTCAAAGTTATATTTGCTAACAAGTTCATCAAAAATAACCTTAAAACTGTTTGAGATTTTTTCCATTCTAAGTTCAATAAATACAACCTTGTTATCATCAACCGGTTTTCTTGCGGCTAATTTATAAACAAGCGGAAAAATTATGTTCAAAGTTAATATTCTAAAAACTTTTGCGACAATTCTGTCTTTAAGTTTTAAAAGTTTGTCCATTTTAAAAAAGACCTCCAAAAACGCATTATTTTCTCAAAATATTTTAACATACTACACAAAATTTGTCAACAACTCTCAAATAAAAACAAGGGTGCGTTTGCACCCTTGTTTTTTCAATTATTTAACTTTAACTTTTGAAGTTTTGCTCCAAGCTGAGTAAGCTTTTTTGCTACCGTTTTTAACCATTGCTCTAACCTGTACTTTGTATGTACCTTTTTTAAGTTTTTTGATTAATTTTGTAGCATTCTTTTTAGCTTTGAAAGTTTTAACTTTCCATTTGCCTTTGATTTTGTATCTAACTTGGAAACCAGTAGCACCTGCTACTTTTGTATATTTAACTTTAAATTGTTTTTTGCCTGAAACTAATTTAAATTTAGGTGCTTTAAGTTTAAGTTTTTTAACTATTGTACCTTGTGAAATCAAACCATCACAACCTGCACAAACTTTGTCACCTGAATAACCAGATGCAAAATAAGTTGCAGCTTTTTCACCGACAACCTTTGTTGCAGCGTGTGTGCAAACAGTTGGGTCTGCAGGTGTATCAGGAGTTGAAGGTTGGTCTTGTGGTTTGTCAGGAACAACCGGTGTGTCAGGAATTGAAGGTTGGTCTTGTGGTTTTTCTTTAATTTCAAAATACTTAATCACAGTACCTTCATAGTTAAGAACACCTTTAACCATAACTGTAGCAGTACCAACATTTACATTGTTAGCATATTCAACAGTATAGTCTTTATTAACCTCAAGGTCGGTTGTAATATCAATTGTGATTTCTTCACCAGTGTAAATTTTGTTTGACAAATCAAACACGAAATCTGATTCTGCAATTTCTTTTTTGGTGATTGTAAACTCAAACAACGCTTGACCTGCATAGTTGCCAATACCAGTAATGATGATTGCAGCATTACCAACATTCAAACAATCTTGATATTCAACTGTGTAATCAACACCTTCTCTAAGTTCGCTTTCAATATCAGGATGGATTTCTTCGCCTGTGTATTCTTTTGCATCTGTGTTAACCACAAAATCATCTTCACTAATTGTGATTGCAGTAATTCTAAAGTTGTATTCAAGTTGGCCTGTGTAATTACCAACACCGGCAATAATTACTGTAACATTACCTGCATTTACATTGTTTTCGCAAATAACTTGATAATCTTTATCTGCTACAAGAACAGTTGAAATTTCAGGTAAAATTCCTTCGCCTGTGTAAGGTTTGTTGTTTGTATTAACAACAAAATCATCTTGGGCAATGTCTTTTGGTGTGATAGCAAAATTATAAGTTAAAACGCCTTTATAATTGCCTTTACCTGTTATAGTAACAGTAGCAGTACCTACATTTACATTGTCAACATATGAAACTTCATAGTCAGCATCAGTGAGTTCAGTTACAACTTCTGGGCAAATTTCTTCGCCAGTGTAAACTGCAGTTTCTTCAATTTCAAACATTTCTATTTGAATTGCTTGTGGCACAATTTCAAAGTTAAGCGTTACTTCACCTTTGTAATTGTTGATACCTTCAATTGTTACTGTACCAGTACCAACGTTTACATTGTTAGTAAATTTGGCTTTGTAATCAATATCTCCGTCAAGGTCTGAGAAGATTTCAAGTATGTGTTCTTCGCCTGTGTACTCTACACTTTCAAAAATTTCGAACCATTCTTGTTCAATTTCTTTTTGTTCAATAGTAAAGTTAAGTGTTACAATACCGTTGCAGTTACCTACACCAGTAATAATTACTTGTGCTTGACCTGCGTCTGTGTTTTCGTCGTATTCAACTGTGTAATCTGTTTCTTTGAGTTCTGAAATAACAACTGGTGCAAAAGTTTCGCCTGAATATGTAAATACATCTTCTTCAAGTGCGAAATCTTCTGCGCTGATTTCACGAGTTACAATATCAAAAGTGAATTCAACTTCGCCTGAGCAGTTGTTGCCGCAAGCAGTAATTTTAATTGTTTGAGTGCCAACATCTACACCGTCAGTATATTCAACTGTGTAGTCTTCGCCTAATTTGAGTGTTGAAACAACATCTGGCTCGAATACTGTGTTAGCATATTCTTTATCACTTAAGTCAATTTCAAAATCATCTGCTGTGATTAACATTTTTTCAATGATGAATGTTTTAACAATTTCGCCTTGGCAGTTGCCAACACCAGTAATTGTTACTGTTGCAGTACCTGCATCAACATTGTTTTCATAAACAACTGTATAATCAGCATCTTGCAAGGTTTTACTTGTTACAACGTCGTCAAATGCTTCGCCTGTGTAAACTTTGTTTGATAAATCGATATCAAAATCTGCTTCTTCAATTTCTTTTTGCAAAATATTGAAGTTGTAAGTAAGTGTACCGCCGTAGTTGTTTTTACCTGTAATTGTAATAGTACCAACGCCGACATTTACATTGTTTTCATAAGTAACTGCGTAATCTTTGTTAGCAAGAGCGCCAAATACTGCCGGACAAATTTCTTTGCTTGTGTAAACTTTATCAGTTACATCAACATTAAACATATATGTGCCAAGTGGTTGTGGCGCGATTTCGTAATTAGCAGTTACTGTACCTGTGTAGTTGCCTTTACCTGTGATTGTAACAGTTGCAGTACCAACATTTACATTGTTAGCGTATGCCACTTCATAATCTTTATTCAAAACCAAATCTGAAGTGATTGTTGTTTTGATTTCAGAATCTGTGTAAACTTTGTTATCTGTGTTGATTTCAAACATATCATCAGTAATAGTCTTTGGCTCAATTGCAAATGGAATTTCAACTGCACCGATACCGTTGCCCAATGTTGCTTCAACAACAACATAAGCATTGTCGCCTGCGTTTACATTGTTGTGGTAAACAACAGAATAGTCATCTTCTGTGAAAACATCAGAAACAACTTTTGGTTCGAGTGCTTCGCCAGTATATGTAATGCCATCTGCTAATACTGTGAAGTCACTTTGCGCAAATGTTTTTCTTGCGATTGTAAAGTCTTTGGAAAGATTAATGAAACATTCGCCAATACCAGTAACTTTGATTGTACCAGTACCTACATTTACATTGTTTTCATAAGAAACAACATAATCTACACCTTGCTCAAATGTTGGAGAATAAACGCCTGGACAAACTTCGCTACCTGTGTAAACTAAACCTTCAGTATCAAACTCGAAGTCGTTTTCGTCGCCTTCTTCAATGATTGCTTTGATGTTTGTGAGTTCAATGTCGCCAGGAACCACATATTCATCGCCTGGATAGTAAATGTTTTTGCCGTCTGTGTAAGCAATAACGCCATCAGTTTGTGGTTCTGGCAATGTGATTTTTTCGCCTGAAATTTCAACAAATTCATAACCATCAACTTTAACTGTTACAGCAGGTTTGATAAGTTGAACGTCACCGATGTGGTAGATTTTGCCTGCGCCTGTTTGTTTAAAACCGATTACAAAGCCGTCAACATTAGAAAGAATTGTTTCAGGGGCAATAGCAGAGCCTTTCATATAGAAAGAAGGTCTGTTTGCTTGCATATTGCCGACAACTTTCCAGCTTTTGGCAACGTCTGCCCAACGGATTTCAACCCAAGCGCCTTCGGCAGGAACTACTTTTTTGTAAGCCGGATTGTCATACCCATAAGCGCCGTATGCAACGTGAGCGCCTGTCTCATCAACTGTGTCAACTGCAAATAAAAAGTTATTTTGAGAAGTTACGTCAGCGCCTGAAGCTTCGTCGCCTTTAATCCAAACTCTGAAACCTAATGAGTCTGAAAATTTAACCCCAAGCGAATCATCAAAGTAGTAAAGGCCACAAGGGTCGTAAGTACCACGAGTGAACTTAATAGAATCGGTTTCAGCATCATAAGAATGTGATGTTTTGCCGATGTTGTAAGAGCGAGTAAGTCCTTCGGTAAACCAAGGGGATGCGTACTCGCCAAGAGTTACGCCGTCATAATCAGACATATCAACAATTGTTTGATATGCGACAGTTTGCTCAGTTTCTTCTCCTTCTGCCGATACCATCGCAAACGGAATTACTGATAATACCATAAGCAATGATAATAAAATAGATAATAATTTCTTCATGTTATAAAACACTCCTTTTTTATTTATTTTACTATATTATACCATATTATTTTTTTGAATTCCATTGCAAAATCAACAAAAAAATATTGCAAAAATATATGCAAAATATACAAAAAACGCACTCGAAACACGAGTGCGTTTTTTAATGGTTATTCGCCTATTGAATAAACTACTTCTTCTTGCGCTTCATCAGTTTCTTCAACATCAAAAGATGCTTCTGAATAACACTTCATACCTGTACCAGCAGGGATTAAGTTACCGATGATAACGTTTTCTTTAAGGCCGAACAATTCATCTTCTTTACCTTTGATTGCAGCTTCTGTAAGAACTCTTGTTGTTTCTTGGAAAGAAGCAGCTGAAAGGAATGAATCAGTAGCCAAAGAAGCTTTTGTAATACCAAGCAATGTTGCTTGAGCTTCTGGCAATGCAAGACCTTCTTCGCCTGCGTCAATTCTAGCTTTAATATCATTATATTCAGCGTAGAACATACCGCGTTCAACCATTGTACTTGGAATCAAGTTGTTTGAAGAACCGTTGTCTGTTACTCTACGTTTTCTCATCATTTGACGAACGATAACCTCAATGTGTTTATCGTTGATGTCAACACCTTGCAAACGGTAAACTGATTGAACTTGCTCAATAATGTAGTTTTGAACAGCGTGTTCACCAAGGATTGCAAGAATATCTTGTGGGTAAATTACACCATCAGTAATTTGTTGACCTTTTTCAACCTCGTCGCCATCTTCAACGAGAATACGATAGTCGTAAGGAATTGAATATCTCTTTTCGTCAGTGCCGTTAACATCAGTAACAACGATTTCTTTATTCTTTTTGATGTTTTCGATTCTAACGATACCTGCAATTTCAGTAAGATATGCAGAGTGTTTTGGTCTACGCGCTTCGAAAAGTTCTTCGACACGTGGAAGACCTTGTGTAATATCTTCGCTTGAAGCAATACCACCAGTATGGAAAGTACGCATTGTAAGCTGAGTACCAGGCTCACCGATTGATTGAGCAGCTACGATACCAACTGCTTCACCAACAGCAACTGGTGTGCCAGTAGCAAGGTTAACACCGTAACATTTTTTACAGATACCTTTTTTAGCTTTACAAGTAATGATTGAGCGAATTACACACTCTTTAACGCCTGCATCAACAATGCGCATTGCGTCATCATAGGTAATCATATCTTCTGTACCCATTAACAATTCATTTGTTTCTGGGTGATATACAGGGTCTTTGAGGTAACGGCCGATAAGACGGTCAGCAAGTGGCTCAATGAGTTGTTTGCCTTCGTAAATGCCGTAAACCAACAAACCTTCATCAGATTTACAGTCATCTTCTCTGATGATAACATCTTGTGAAATATCAACAAGACGACGAGTCAAGTAACCTGAGTCAGCAGTTCTAAGCGCTGTATCGGCAAGACCTTTACGCGCACCACGAGAAGAAATAAAGTACTCTTGTACGTTAAGACCTTCACGGTAGTTAGAACGAATTGGAACTTCAATGATTTTACCTGAAGTGTTTGCAATGAGACCACGCATACCTGCGAGCTGACGAATCTGGCTTACAGAACCACGGGCACCAGAATCAACCATCATATTAATTGGGTTGTATTCTTGCAAGTTTTCAGTCAATGCTTCAGATACATCATTAACTGTTTCTTCCCAAATCTCTTGAACCTTTTTAGATTTTTCATTTGCTGAAAGCATACCTCTGCGGAACATTTTGTTAACTTTGTCAACTTGTTCTTCAGCTTCTGCAATTTTTTGTGCTTTAATTGGTGGAATAATTGCGTCAGAAACCGCAATTGTAATTGCACCTTTTGTTGAATATTTGTAACCAGTTGCTTTGATGTTATCAAGAACTTCTGCAGTTACAGCTGTACCGTTGATACGGATACAAGCATCAACAATTTTACCAAGCAATTTTTTGCCTGCTTTATTTGCTTTATAAGTGCCGTCTTCATTCACATCGAAATGAATTTCAAGGTCTAATTCGTGACCAGGAACACTTCTATCAGTAAAGCCTAAGTTTTGTGGAACTGACTCATTGAAAATGAGGTAACCAACAGTAGCATCAATAATTCTTGTAACAGTTTCGCCGTTAACTTCGCCTGAAACTCTTACTTTAATTGGTGCGTGAAGGCCAACAACATTATTTTCATAAGCCATAATAGCTTCTTCTTTGCTGCGGAACACTTTACCAACACCAGGTTCATCATCTCTTACAAGTGTGAGGTAATATGAACCCAAAACCATATCTTGAGTTGGTACTGCAACCGGTTTACCATCAGATGGTTTCAAAAGGTTGTTAGCAGCAAGCATAAGAATTCTTGCTTCTGCTTGTGCTTCTGCAGAAAGTGGAACGTGAACAGCCATTTGGTCACCGTCGAAGTCAGCGTTGAACGCTGTACAAACGAGTGGGTGGAGTTTGAGCGCTCTACCTTCAACCAAAACTGGTTCAAACGCTTGAATACCAAGACGGTGAAGTGTTGGAGCACGGTTTAAGAATACTGGGTGGTCTTTAATAACAACAGCCAAAGCATCCCAAACTTCATCTCTAACACGTTCAAGCATTTTTCTTGCAGATTTAATGTTTGAAGCAACATTTGTTTCAACCAAGTGTTTCATTACAAATGGTTTGAAAAGTTCAAGCGCCATTTCTTTTGGAAGACCGCATTGATAAATTTTGAGTTCAGGACCAACAACGATAACTGAACGGCCAGAATAGTCAACACGTTTACCAAGAAGGTTTTGACGGAAACGACCTTGTTTACCTTTAAGCATATCAGAAAGTGATTTTAATGCTCTGTTGTTAGGGCCGGTTACTGCTCTACCACGACGGCCGTTGTCGATAAGTGCGTCAACAGCTTCTTGAAGCATTCTCTTTTCATTTCTAACGATAATGCT
>JAZRPW010000047.1:0-11927 GCA_045649405.1 Acutalibacteraceae bacterium | reverse complement strand
TAAAGGGTCAATTGATTTTGTAGGGACAGGGCAGTGCCCTGTCCGTTCGGGCGACTAATAGTCGCCCCTACTATTCATTAATATATAAAAAACGCACCCGTTTGGGTGCGTTTTTGGTTTGCATAACAAACTTATACTGCTGCGATGTCTTCTGGAGTAAGAATTTTTACATTGTTTTTAGTAAGACATTCGTTGCATTTTTCGTTGTCATCAACTCTCAAAACAACATAAGCATATTCTTTTGATGCTGTGATGAATGCATACATATATTCAATGTTTACATTGTCTTCACTCAACGCATCAACAACCTTTGCAAGTGCGCCAGGTGTGTCATCAACTGCGATGCCAAGAACTTCATTAATTGCAACAACAAAACCTGCTTCGTTCAAAGCTTTTTTAGCCTTATCTGTGTCAGAAGCGATGATTCTCAAAATACCAAAATCTTTTGTGTCTGCGATTGAACTTGCACGAATATCAACACCGGCACCGCCTAAAATGTTCAAACATTCTGCAAGTTTACCTTTTCTGTTTTCAACAAAAATTGATAATTGATTGATTTTCATTATATATTCCTCCTAAATAAGTTTTCTATGGTCAATTACTCTTACAGCTTTGCCTTCTGAACGCTTGATTGAGTTTGGCTCAACCAATGTTACTTTTGCAGCAAGCCCTAAGAGCGATTTTAATTCTTCTGCTACTGCGCGTTCGTGAGAAGCAACCTTTGTTACAGTATCGCCGAACATATCTTCAGTCATTTCAACTTTAACTTCTAAAGTATCAAGATTGTTAATTCTATCAACCTCTAACTGATAGTTTGAAGAATAGCCCATTTTAATAAGTACAGTTTCAATTTGTGATGGGAACACGTTAACACCACGAATAATAAGCATATCATCTGTTCTGCCTCTTGGTTTGCTCATTCTTACAAACGTTCTACCACATCCACAAGGTTTGCGAGTGATAACACCGATATCACGAGTTCTGTATCTAATAAGCGGAAAAGCCTCTTTTGTTATACAAGTGAACACCAATTCACCTTGTTTATCTTCACCTAAAACTTCACCTGTTTCAGGGTCAATAACCTCGATAATAAAGTGGTCTTCATTAACATGCATACCATTTTGCTCTGAACATTCATAAGCAACACCAGGACCCATAATTTCAGTAAGTCCATAAACGTCATACGCTTTAATATTAAGACTTTCTTCGATTTGTTTGCGCATTTCTTCTGTCCAAGGTTCTGCGCCAAAGATACCTGCTTTAAGTGGTAAATCTTTTGCATCAATACCAGCTTCTTTAATTGCCTCACCTATATACGCAGCGTATGACGGTGTACAACAAAGAATGTTTGACCCAAAGTCTTGCATAATTGTTATCTGGCGAGCAGTATTACCCGAAGAAACAGGAATTGTTACTGCACCTAGTTTTTGAGAACCACCGTGAAGGCCAAGACCACCTGTAAAAAGACCATAACCATATGAAACATGAACTTTATCTTTCTTTGTTGTGCCAATAGCGCAAAGCTGACGGGCAACAATTTCATTCCAGATATCAATATCGTTTTGTGTGTAACCAACAACAATTTGTTTACCGGTAGTACCTGATGAAGCGTGAAGTCTAATAACATCTTCCAAAGGCACAGCAAAAAGACCATAAGGATATGTATCTCTCAAATCTTGCTTGCAAGTAAACGGCAGTTTTGCCAAGTCTTTAAGTTCTTTGATGTCTTCCGGTTTAACGCCCGCTTTATCCATCATATCTGCATAATAAGGAACGTTTTTGTAAACATGGTTTACAGTTTTAATAAGACGTTCTTTTTGAAGCTCTTTGATTTGTTCAACAGGCATTGTTTCGAACTCTTTTTGAAAATAGTTTGCCATTTAAGTCATCTCCGTTTAGTAATTATAGCCTAATTCAAAAGCTTTTTTGTTCATTTCAACAAATTGTGGTTTAACTGATTGTTCAATCGCTTGGAGCCACTTTTCATAAGGAATATCAAAATATTTTGCAAGGCGACCCATAAGAACAATATTAACTGCTTTTGCGCTACCTGCTTCATTTGCGAGTGCCAACGCATCAATAGCATCAACATCTGCGCCAAGTTTTGAAACTGTTTCTAAAATATCGTTTGGATATTCTGCCGCACCGATGATAACTGGCATTGGGTCAATTTCTTGGGTGTTAACAATGAGTTTGCCACCCTTTTTCAAACAGTTAATATATCTCGCGCCTTCTAATTTTTCAAACGAAACAATAAAATCTGCTTCGCCTTCATTTACTACTGGAGAATAAACCTTTTCGCCAAAGCGAACATAAGTTACAACCGAGCCACCACGTTGGCTCATGCCATGAACTTCTGAAACTTTAACATCATAATTTTCATTCATTAAAAGTTTGCCAAGCAACTTACTTGCAAGGAGTGAACCCTGACCGCCAACACCGACAATCATAATACTTTTAGTCATTTTATCTCTCCTCACTTTCTATTGCATCAAAAGCACACATTTGTTTACAAACGTCACAACCAACGCAAAGTGTTGCATCAATTTGTGCTTTTCCCTCTTTGAAACTGATTGCAGGACAACCAAGCTTCATACATTTTTTACATGATTTACATTTATCTTTGTTAACCACAACCGGTGATTTTGCTTTTACTGATTTTAAAAGAACGCAAGGTCTTCTTGAAATAATTACAGAAGGCTCATCAATTGCCAATTCTTCTTTAATTACAGTTTCACATTCTGCCAAATTATAAGGGTCAACAACTCTTACTCTGCCTATACCACACGCTTTACAAAGTGTTTCAAGGTCAACCTTTGCGGCAACATCGCCTTTAATGTTATAACCAGTTGTAGGGTTTTGTTGGTGACCAGTCATACCTGTAATTGAGTTATCAAGAATAATAACAGTTGAGTTTGAAGCATTGTAAGCAATATTTACAAGACCTGTTATACCTGAATGCATAAATGTTGAGTCACCAATTACGCAAACAGAATTTTTACAAGCTTCTTTATCTGCTTTGTTAAAGCCGTGAAGACCTGAAACAGAAGCACGCATACAAAGTGTTGAATCAATTGCCATAAGTGGAGCTACTGCACCTAAAGTATAGCAACCGATATCGCCAAGTGCTG
The DNA here is from genome assembly GCA_045649405.1 of Acutalibacteraceae bacterium. GTDB lineage: Bacteria > Bacillota > Clostridia > Oscillospirales > Acutalibacteraceae > RUG11462. The sequence goes on along the minus strand of JAZRPW010000047.1, from coordinate 8,796 downwards.
TGATTTTGTTTTTAGAAAGTGTATAGAACAAACCTCTATGAGGACAACCTGCGCACATCATTGGTGGGCGAACAGGAATGTTTTCTTGTTTGCCAACATTCTCTTTTGTTTCCATTCCAAATGCTTTTGAAATTGATTCTTGAGAAAATTCGCCCAAAATACTAAACATTTCTTTACCAACAACTTCAACACCAATGTTTTTGCAATGTGTTTCAATAATAGGGTCTAATTCTTCAATTACATAAACCTTTTGGACAGTTGCTGCAAAATCTTTAATAAGTTTTTGTGGCAATGGGTTTACCATACCAAGTTTAAGAACCGGCACGCTGTCGCCAAAGATTTCTTTAACATATTGATAGCAAGTACCTGATGTGATAATACCAAAAGTCAAGTCGCCATTGCCTGATTCAACTTTGTTAATTTCATCAGTTTCAGCAAACTCAGTAAGGTCGAGTGTTCTTTGCTCAACAAATGGGTGACGCTTAATTGCGTTACCAGGCATCATTATGTATTTAGCACCGTTTTTCTCATAAGCCGGGAGTTCTTTTTCAATTCTGTCTTCTGCTTCTACAATTGATTGTGAGTGAGCAATACGAGTGCACATTCTAACAATAACCGGAGTGTCAAACTTTTCTGAAATTTCGTAAGCGAGTTTTACATAATCTTTAGTTTCTGCTGAATCTGCAGGCTCAAGCATTGGCACTTTTGCAGCAATTGCATAGTGACGAGAATCTTGCTCGTTTTGTGATGAGTGCATACCTGGGTCATCTGCAACTGCCACAACCAAACCACCATTTACACCTGTGTAAGAAAGTGTGAAAAGTGGGTCAGCCGCAACGTTAAGACCAACGTGTTTCATTGCACAGAATGAACGAACACCACGAAGTGATGCACCAAAAGCAACTTCCATTGCAACCTTTTCGTTTGGTGCCCATTCGCAATAAACTTCGTCATAATTTGCTAAACATTCAGTAATTTCGGTACTTGGTGTACCAGGGTAAGAAGATGCAACTTGAACACCTGCTTCATAAAGGCCACGTGCAAAAGCCGCATTACCAATCATTAATTCTTTCATACTGCTCTCCTAAATATTTCTGTTATCAACTATTCTTCTTGCTTTGCCTTCATATCTTTTCAAAGATTTTGGAGCAACAAGCACAACAGTTGCTTTAAGTCCTAAAATTGTTTTTAATTTGTCAACTGCACCGTGACGAAGCGCATCGAGTTTTCTAAAGTCATCAAGAAGACTTTCATCATTAAGCTCAATTCTAACTTCCAAATAATCGGTGTAGTTCTTTCTTGTTAACACAAGTTCATAGTGTGGAGAAATGCCTTCAATTGAAGCGAGCACACTTTCAATTTGTGATGGGAATACGTTAACACCACGAATTTTAAGCATATCATCACTTCTGCCTTGAACTTTATCCATTCTAACGTGTGTTCTGCCACATTCACAAGGCTCATAGTTAAGACGAGAAATATCACGAGTTCTGTAACGAAGCATTGGAATACCTTCTTTTGTGATTGTGGTAATAACCAATTCGCCTTGCTCGCCTTTGTCTTTAACCTGCAAAGTGTCGCTATCAATAATTTCTGGAATGAAGTGGTCTTCTGCAATGTGAAGCCCTTGTCGCAAATGACATTCGCCTGAAACACCAGGACCCATTAACTCACTCATACCATAGTTATCGGTTGAAAATAGACCAAAGCCTTTTTCAATTTTATCTCTAAGCTCATCAGTACAACCCTCAGAGCCAAAAAGACCAATTCGAAGATTTAATTCTTCATTTGAAATGCCCATTTCTCTTGCAACTTCACTCATATACATTGCGTAAGAAGGGGTTGAAATCAAAACAGATGATTGCAAGTCTTTTAAGAACATTACTTGTTTTTCGGTGTTGCCTGATGAAATTGGAATTACTGAACAACCAATTTTTTCAAGGCCGTAATGAAGACCTAACGCACCTGTAAAAAGGCCGTACCCAAAAGAAACCTGAGCAATGTCTTCATCAGTAACGCCAACGGCTGTACACATACGAGCAACGCAGTCAGACCAGTTGTTAATATCATTTCTTGTGTAACCAACAACGGTTGGTTTGCCGGTTGTACCTGATGAAGCGTGAATTCTAACAATATTCTTCATAGGTTGTGCAAAAAGACCGTTTGGATATGTATCTCTAATGTCAGACTTGTTGGTGTAAGGAATGTACTGAATGTCTGAAAGTTGTTTAATCTTTTCAGCAGTAACACCTGCTTCACCTAATCTTTTAGCATAAAAAGGCACATTTTTAATACAGTAATCAACTGTGTGTTTTAACCTTTCTAATTGCAAAGCCTCCAAATCGGCTCTTTTCATTGTTTCAATATCTTTTTGAAAAAACATTTAAATTTACTCCTCATCTTCAAGTGCTCTTGAAGCTCTTACTGTAATTTTTCTATCGTAACAAGCAAAAATCTTGTCAACATCGTTTTTAGGTTTTGGTGTAATGTAGCTAACAATTGGTACTAAAACAAGACCTGCTACCATTGCGAGCACACCTGCGTTGATTGGACTTCTAAAGAACACTGGGAAAATTGATGGGCACAAAAGATTTAAAATCATAATGCCACAACCAGAGATAAATGAAACCCAAACTGCCGCTTTTGTTGTGCGTTTAAGATAAAGACCATACATAAATGGTGCTAAAAATGCGCCTGCCAAAGCACCCCAAGAAACACCCATAAGTTGTGCAATGAATGTTACTGAAGATTTTGCTTGAACAATTGCAATTACTGCAGAAACTGCAACAAAGAAAACAATTAAAATTCTAATTGAAACTAATTTTTGTTTTTCACTCAAACCTTTTTTCTTGAGTGGTGCAATAAAGTCAAGTGTTAAAGTTGAGCCTGATGTTAACACAAGTGAAGACAATGTTGACATTGATGCAGAAAGTACCAAAACAATTACAATGCCGATTAAAATTTCAGGCAAGCCTTCAACCATTTTTGGAACAATGCTGTCATAAATTACACTGCCGTTTGCTGCGTATTCAGGTGTGTAAAGTCTGCCAAAACCACCAAGGAAGTAGCAACCACCTGCAACGATAAGCGCAAAAACTGTTGAAACCATTGTGCCTGTTTTAATTGCCTTTTCATCTTTGATTGCGTAGAACTTGCCAACCATTTGTGGAAGTCCCCAAGTGCCAAGCGAAGTAAGAAGCACTACAAACAAAAGCCCTAATGCGTCAGGCCCGAAGAATGAAGTGAATGCACCTTGCATTGTAACGCCTTCTTCTGTTACTTTTGAAAGTGATTCAAGCGCTTTTGTAAAACCACCGTTGCCATTAAGCACCGCAACGACCACCGCAACAATACCGCCAATCATAATAATGCCTTGAATGAAGTCATTAATTGCAGTTGCCATGTAACCACCAACAACAACATAAATACAAGTAAGCACCGCCATTGCAATAACGCAAACCGAATAGTCAATGTTAAATGCAAGACCAAAAAGACGAGACAAACCGTTGTAAAGCGATGCGGTGTAAGGCACCAAGAAAACAAAAGTAATTATCGCTGCAACAATTTTTAACGCCTTTGAATCAAAACGCTTTTCAAAAAACTCAGGCATTGTTGCCGATGACAAATGTTGAGTCATTACCCTTGTGCGCCTGCCCAAAATAGACCATGCTAAAAGTGAGCCGATGAAAGCATTGCCAAGACCAATCCAGGTTGAAGCAACGCCGAATTTCCAACCAAACTGACCCGCGTAACCAACAAAAATTACTGCTGAAAAGTAAGAAGTACCATAAGCAAATGCGGTTACCCAAGGGCCAACCGAACGGCCACCTAAAACAAATCCGTTTACATCAGTAGCAGATTTTCTGCAATAAAAACCAACGCCAAGCATAATTGCAAAAAACACTACCAAGAATATATATTTTAACATTCTTAAAAAATCTCTCCTAACGAACTAGCCACCTGGCTTAGAAAATAATTATATATATAATACTACAAATAAATACAAATTAAAAGGGTTTTTGCACAAATTTTTTGAAATTTTTTGAAAAAATGTTGATTTTTACGCAGAATTGTTTAAAATATTTAACAGAAAACCAATTTTAGAAGGTGTTTTTTTGCGATTTATTGATACACACACTCACATTTTTCCTAATACTCTTGCAAAGCGCAGTCTTGACACGCTAGTTGCAAAATTGCCAAAAGAGTTGCAAGAATTTTTGCCTACTGCCAACGGCACAAAACAAGGCCTTTTAGAGTCAATGAAAACCGCTAAAATTGACGCTTGCGTTGTGCTTCCTGTTGTCACAAATCCAAAGCATTTTGACACGGTAAACAACTGGGCAAAAGAGATTAATGATGAGAAAAATATTTTTTCTTTCGGTGGCATTCACCCTGACAATGAAAACTTGGAAGAAAAACTGATTTTTATTAAAAATTTAGGGCTTAAAGGGGTTAAATTGCACCCTGATTATCAAAGCACTTTTATTGATGATGAGCGTTATGTAAAAATCATTAAAAAGTGTGTAGAACTTGACCTTTTTGTAGTCATTCACGCAGGGCTTGACGCTGGTTTGCCAGAAAAAATTCATTGTCCACCTGACCGTGTTTTGACAATGCTAAAAGCAGTTTATGGCAACGAAATTCCACAAAAAAGGCACATCATTTTAGCCCACCTTGGTGGTTGTGAAATGTACCTGGAAGTGCTTGAAAAACTATGTGGCGCGCCAGTGATTTTTGACACTGCTTATTCGCTTGATAAAATTGATGAAGCTCTACTTTTAAAAATCATTAAAAAACACGGTGCTAAGAACATTTTATTTGCAACCGACTGCCCTTGGGGCGAGCAAAAAAAGTTTGTTGAATATTTTAAAACTTTGCCTTTAAGTGAAGATGAAAAAGAGTTAATTTCTCACAAAAATGCTGAGAAAATTTTAGGAGTAGAAAAATGAAAAAATCATTAGTTTGATTTTGTGTTTTGCAGTGTGTTTTGGATTTTCTTGCACACCGGCAAACGCACAAACCATTACCGCTGAATTTTATGTTGGTGCAGACGCCAACAGAGATGGCGTTTATGATATGTTAGATTTGCTTAAAACGAGAAAAAATTTAGTAAAATTAAAAGAAATTTGATTATAATTAGATTTTAGAAAAAAGGTGGTTTTTACCGCCTTTTTTGTATTTAATAATATTTTAAAATATATATTGTAATTTTGTGCAACTAATGTTATAATATTTTCAACCGTAATAAAAATTTAGGAGAATTAAAAATGAAAAAATTTATTAGTATTCTTGTGCTCATTTGCATCTGTTTTGGTGCATTCAACATTCCTTCAGTTGCAGAAGTAACCGAAGACCCGTTTGACCTTGCGCCTGCTGACTTTGTTCAAAGAATTGGTGCTGGTTGGAACCTTGGCAATACCTTTGAAAACCACTCAAAAGCATATTCTTCAGTTTACGAGCAAGAAACTGCATTTGTAAAAATTGAAACAAGTGAAGAAATGATTAACTTGGTTGCAGACACTGGTTTTAACGCAGTTAGAATTCCAGTTTCTTGGGGTCCGCAAACCACAAAAAATGTAAACGGTAAATATGTTGTTAAAACTGAACTTTTAAACCGTCTTAGAGAGGTTATTAGTTGGTGTTTAAACAACCATATGTATGTTATTCTTAATATGCACCATGACGACAGAGATTGGCTTAACATTTCTGCAACTGGTAGTGCTTGGGAAGAGGTTAAAAAGCAATATGCTGACACTTGGGAACAGGTTGCTTCATTCTTTAGGAATTATGATGAACACTTGATTTTAGAAGGTGGTAACGAAATTTTGGCAACCGCTCAAGCCGATGGTTGTGGAACAGGTACAGGTTACTGTTGGTGGGGTCACTCACAACCTCCTTTTGACAAACTCAATGAGCTTTATCAAATTTTTGTTGATACTGTTCGTGCAACCGGTGGCAATAATGATAGAAGATTTTTGATGCTTCCAACCTACGGCGCACAATGGTACCAAAACCAAATTTCAAAACTCACCATTCCTAATGATGATGACCACATTATTGTTGACATTCACTGGTACAGCACATCTGACCAAATGAAACCAGCAACAGTTGATGGTTATGCAAGAACATGGTGTGAATATGCCGAAGCTCACGGTTTTGGCGTTGTTATAGGCGAATGTGGTTTTTACGAAAGCGTTGCATCTGCAACAAAGGTAAAATGGGCAGAATCTTTTGTTAAACAAGTTCGTGGCGACTACAAAATTCCAGTATTTTTGTGGGATGACGGCGGCGATATGAGAATGATGACCAGAAAACAAGGTCAAAAAATTGCTTGGACATCTAATAGTGGAGAATATGCAAAAGCAGTTGTTGCAAACTCAAAAGAATTTATTGTTGGCGATATTTCTTGGACATTGGGAGATGCTAACAACAATGGGGCTTTTGATACCATTGACATTTTGTATTTAAGAAAACAACTTGCAAAAACTCTTGACAAACCTTTTGAAAAAGGTGCAGACGCTAACAGAGATGGCGTTATTGACATTAGAGATTTGTATAAAATGAGAAAAGTTTTGGCAAAACTTGAAAGATTCTAGAATTAATTAAAGGCGGTAAAAAACCGCCTTTTTACCTTTTATTTTAAGGAGAAAACAATGTTTGAACTTTTAAAAAAATATTCTAACACACCTTCACCAAGTGGCGCAGAAGAAATTTTGCGAACAGAAATTTTAAAAGATATTGAAGGGTTTGTTGACGAAGTTTCTGTTGACAACCTTGGCAACATTATTGCTTTTAAAAAGGGCAAAAAAACACCTGCTAAAAAAATTATGCTTGACGCTCACATGGATGAAGTGGGCTTTATGGTTGTTAATATTGATGACAACGGTTATCTAAAATTCAACACCCTTGGCGGAATTGATGCTAAAGTTATTTTTGGCAAGCGTGTTAAATTTGAGAACGATATTTATGGCGTTATTGGTGGCGCACCAGTACATCTTTTAGATGCAGACTCACGCAAAAAAGTGCAAAAGTCTGACAATCTTTACATTGACATTGGCGCAAAATCAAAACAAGAAGCAATGCAAAAAGTTAAAATTGGTGATGTTGCTGTTTTTGACACAAAGTTTGAAGATTTGGGCAACAAAATTGCCGCAAGAGGACTTGATGACAAGGTTGGCTGTGCAATTATGGTTGACCTTATTAAATCCGACTTGGAATATGACACATATTTTTCATTTTCAGTGCAAGAAGAAATTGGTTGCCGTGGCGCAACCGTTACTTCTTATTCAATTGCGCCTGACTGTGCAATTACTGTTGAAGCAACAACTGCGGCAGACCTTTTTGGCGTGCCAGATGATAAAACTGTTTGCGTTTTAGGTGCTGGCGCTGCCCTTTCTTTAATGGACAACGGCACACTTTATGACAAAAACCTTGTGCATAATGTACTTGCCCTTGCAAAAGAAAACGGAATTGCAGCACAACTTAAAACTGCTGTTGCAGGTGGCACAAACGCAAGTGCAATTCACAAGTCAAGAAATGGTGTCAAAACCATTAACATTGCGCTTCCTACAAGATACATTCACTCGGCTTACTGCGTTGCACACAAAGATGATATTACCGCTTTGAGAAAATTGGTTGAAGTTACTGCACAGCAACTTGCAAACGGAGAAATTTAGATGATTTCTTTGGTTGACATAACTGAAAGTTTTAAAGCAAATAATGTTTTCTTGCTGAAAATTAAATCTAACGCTTGCCTTTACAAATCTCAAGATTTTTGTAAAACATTCAAACAAGAATTTGACGGAAAAGTTTGCGCTTTTATCAACATTTTAAATGATGGCGCAACCGTCTTTTGTTTTGAAAATGCAGACTTTGAAGAAATTGAAGCATTTCTTTTGATGAATGGGGTTAGCAACATTTTTTGCAACGAAGTTTTTGCGAATAATTCGCAAAATTTCCTTTTAAAAAGCATTGATTTGCTAAAATGCAAAGAAGAAACACAAGGGCAAAAACATTTTGAAAAAAACTTTTACCCTGATTTTAAATCTGTTTATAATTTGATTTCAAACGAGTTTTGTTTGCCTGATTATAACGAGTTTGTTTCTGACCTGTCATTTAGACTAGCGCACAACAAATCTAGACTTATAAACTGCAATAAAGGTGTTGTTTTTACCGGGTGGGAAGATGAAAACTCGGCAATTATCTCAACAATTGCGGTTTACATAACTAACAGAAATAGTGGTGTCGGCTCGGCACTTTTAAATTCACTTGTTTTTGACTTAAAGCAAGACAAAAAGCAAAACATTTATGTTTATTGCGAAGAAAAAGTTACACCGTTTTACTTAAAAAACGGGTTTAAATTGCAAGAAAAAATTTTTACAGGAAAGGTAAAATAAAGAAATGAGTTCATTTTTTAACATTTCTGAAAAAACACTCGCACTAAGCCTACAAGCCGAAGAGGCGCTAAAACAACAATTTTTGGCTCGTGATGAGATTACTGAATACAACCAAAACAAAGTGCTAAAAGCATTCATTGACAACAACGTGTCTGAAAGTTGCTTTGGCGTTACAACCGGTTATGGTTATGATGACAAGGGCAGAGATACCCTTGAGCGTGTTTTTGCGCAAATTATGGGTTGTGAAGACTCAATCATTCGCCACAACTTTGTTTCTGGCACCCACACAATTACCGTTGCGCTTTTCGGTCTTTTGCGACCAGGCGACACACTTTTGTCGGTTGCCGGAATGCCTTATGACACTTTAAGGGGTGTTATTGGTATTTCAGAAAAAGACGGC
>JAZRPW010000046.1:0-43679 GCA_045649405.1 Acutalibacteraceae bacterium | reverse complement strand
CGAAAAATTATATCAACCAAATGATGTAATCACAGTTGATAAAAATATTGTGTTAACAACCATTCTTCGTTCTATTGAAGATTCAGATTTTGAGATTGATTTAGAAGATAAAACTTATAGTGGTAACGAAATTATTGCAGAAGTATCAGCGTTAACAGGTCTTGTTGAAAATGTTGATTATCGTGTTGATTATCAAAACAACATAAATGTAGGCGTAGCAACTGTTACTGTTTCGGGATTAGGCCATTATATAGGCAGCTTTTCAAAAACATTCAATATAATTAAAAAGGTTCTTTTAGCAGACGATTTTTCATTAGCAAATAATAGTTTTGTTTATACCGGAGAAAAAATTAAACCTACCGTTTTATCAGATATTCCTACCGAGAATTTTGATGTGGAATATACTGAAAACACAGATGTAGGCGTAGCAACTGTAACAATTATCGGTAAAAACAATTGCCAAGGCACAGTTGAACTTAATTTTGAAATTACTCAAAAAGAAATTACAGTTGATGACTTCGCAGTTGATGTGACTAATAAAGTTTACACAGGTGAAGCAATTGAAACTGAAATCGTATCTAAACTTACTGATGATGAATTTGAAGTTGCTTATAAAGATAATGTAAATGTAGGCGAAGCGACAGTAACTGTTACTGGTATCGGCAATTACAAAGGAATGCTTACATATAACTTCAACATTACTCAAAAATCAATCGCAGAAGATGATTTTATTGTTGATACAGAATCGAAAGTTTACACGGGCGAAAAATTAACAACAGAGATTACATCTGAATTAGCCTTGGGTGAAGACTATAAAATAGAATACGCTAAGAATGTAAACGTAGGCGAAGCAACTGTAACTATTAGTGGTGTTGGTAACTATGCAGGCGAATTAGTTTATAAATTTGAAATTACTGAAAAAGATATTTCTGCAGATGATTTTACAATTGATGTAAGCGATAAGGTTTTCACGGGTAATAAAATCATAGCAGATATTGAAACAGAACTTGTTGAAGATAAAGACTATGAAGTAATTTGTGAAAACAATATAAATGTTGGCACAGTTATTGTTATCATCAATGGTATTGGTAACTATCAAGGAAAAGTTGAAACAACATTTAAAATTGTTGAAAGAGATATTTTAGCAGAAGATTTCACACTTGAAAACGAGTCAGAATTGTACACAGGAGAAGAAATTGAACCTTTAGTCATTTCTGATATTGGTGAAGAAGATTTTGATGTAGTTTATAGTAATAATATAAATGAAGGTATAGCAACCGTTACAATTACTGGTAAAAACAATTGCAAAGGCAAAGTTGTTTTAACCTTTAGAATTATAAAAGAATTTACTGATGATGTTTTTTCGCTTGATAGCGATTCTTTTGTATTCACAGGCGAAGAAATAACACCTTCGGTTATTTCTGAAATTGACGAAGAAAATTATGAAGTGTCATATGAAAATAATGTTAATGTAGGTGTGGCTACTGTAATTGTTACCGCAACAGGCGAAAACTATAAAGGCAGCGCAACTTTAACATTTGAAATTACTCAAAAAGAAATTACAGTTGATGACTTCACAGTTGATGTGACTAATAAAGTTTACACAGGTGAAGCAATTGAAACTGAAATCGTATCTAAACTTGTTGATGATGAATTTGAAGTTGCTTATAAAGATAATGTAAACGTAGGCGAAGCGACTGTAACTATTAGTGGTGTTGGCAACTATACTGGCGAATTAACTTATGATTTTGAAATTACACCAAAATCAATTACAAAAGATGATTTCATCGTCGATGCAGATGAAAAAGATTTTACGGGCGAAAAATTAACAACAGCTATCTCTTCAACATTATTATCAACAGATTACAAAGTTGAGTATGAAAACAATGTAAATGTAGGTAAAGTTACTGTAAAAATCACTGGTATTGGCAATTATAAAGATGAGTTGGTTTACAATTTTGATATTGTTGCAAAACCAATCGTTGATGAAGATTTTACAGTAGATACTACTAATAAAGTATATACAGGTAGTGAAATTACAACTGAAATCCAATCAAACCTCAAAAAAGATGTAGATTATATAGTTGAATATGGAAACAATGTAAAAGCAGGTACAGCGTTTGTTTATATTACAGGTATCGGTAACTATCAAGGTCAAACATACTTTGAATTCCAAATTGTTAAAAAAATAATTACAGAGGCAGATTTTACAGTAGATACTACTAATAAAGTATATACAGGTAGTGAAATTACAACTGAAATCCAATCAAACCTCAAAAAAGACGTAGATTATATAGTTGAATATGGAAACAATGTAAAAGCAGGTACAGCGTTTGTTTATATTACAGGTATTGGTAATTACACAGGTGTTTTATTGAAATCATTTATTATTGAAGAAAAACAACCTGATCCTGTAGTACCTGACACCCCAACTACACCTGACACCCCAACTACACCTGACACTCCAACTACACCTGACACTTCAACTACACCTGACACTCCGACTACACCTGATACTCCGACTACACCTGATACTCCGACTACACCTGACACTCCGACTACACCTGACACCCCAACTACACCTGATACTCCAACAACTCCAGATGCTCCTAACGGCGAGTGTAAACATACTTCAATAGTTGTTTCAGGTAAAAAGACTGCAACATACTTTGTTACAGGTTACACAGGTGATAAAAAATGTGCTGCTTGTGGTGGCTTGATGGAGCAAGGTTTGACTATTATAAAGTTAAAACTCAAAAAACCTACATTTAAAGCAAAAGTTGTTAAAGGCAAAAAACAATTTAAAGTTACTTATAAAAAGGTTAAGGGTGCTACTGGCTTCCAAGTTAGATATAGAATTAAAGGTAAATGGAAAGTTAAAACCTTTAAAGCAAATAAGAATGTTACTAAGTTAATCAAAAAACTCAAAAAAGGTACTTATCAAGTACAGGTTAGAGCAATGATTAAACAAGGCAAACTTAAAGCATTCTCGAACTGGTCAAAAGCACAAAAAGTTAAAATTAAATAACAACAAAAATCTTGAAAGTCCGTATTTTATGGATAATCTGAATAATCCCGATAATATGAGTAAAAATACCCATACAAAATTGTTTAAGTTACAGTTTTCAGGAGCGAGTGGGAATAAACCTTAAAACCAAAAGAGCAACCGAAAAGGTTGCTCTTTTTTGTGTAAAAAATTAAATTTCTTTTGCCAAAATTGCTGCCCCATGTGATGGAGAAAAACGAGGTTCAACAATTTTTACATTTGGCAATTCTGCTTTCAAAAGTTCTTCAAATTGGGTTTTGATAACATCAAAATGTGTAAAAATACTGCCTACTTGCGCCACTTCGCCTTGGCTCAAATTTACCTTTTTAAACGCAGATGTAACAAGCGTCACCAAATCTTTTGCCGCCTTTTGAGCAATAGATTTTGCTATTTTATCGCCTTTTTCTATGGCTGTAAGCAACAACGGCGCAAGTTCTGCAATGTGGCTTTTCTCGGTAGTTTTTGCGTACAACCAAGTTAGCAACCCTGTTTGATTTTCAATCTCTAACTTTTCAAAAACCAAAGATTTTAAAAGGGTTTCTTCGCCTCTTCCGTCTTCTGCACGAGTTACTGCTTTTAAAATTTCAATGCCGATTGAATAACCACTGCCGTCATCGTCAATTAAATATCCACAGCCGCCACATCTAAAATTTTTGCCGTTTTGGTCAATGCCAAAACAAATTGAGCCGGTGCCGGCAATCAAAATTGCGCCTGCACCGTCAATTGCGCCTTTGAGCGCTATTTCTTGGTCACCTTTTAAACTCAATTTTCCGGTGTAGCCACACTCTCTAATGGTACTTTCAATAATCTTTGTGGCCTCTTTGTTGCTTGCCCCCGAAATGCCAACAACCAAGCCACCGTAATTTTCAATTTCACAAACACTTTTCATAAAATAAACACAATCTGCAAGTGTCGATTTTACCGTTTCAAGCGATGCACCATTTGGATTAATTGGCCCAAAAGTTGCAGTTTTTACAACTGTGCCTTTCTCGTCTATCACGCAAACTTCTGTTTTGCTTGCGCCACCGTCAAAACCGCAATAAAACATCAAGAATTTTCTCCTTTTTTAGAGTTTATAGCAGTTGCAATGTGCCCATTTGCCTGATTTAAAAGCTTTTTTGCTTGTGTTTCATCCAAATCAAGCAACAACATCACAATTGCAGTTTTGCAGTGATAACCACATTTTTCTAATGCGTTTTTCACAACTGCTTCATCTTCTCCGGTTGCACTGCAAACAATAGAAACTGCTCTTTTAACAAGTTTTTGGTTGCTTGGGCGTACATCAACCATTAAATTGCCATAAACCTTGCCGGACTTGACCATAACACCGGTTGAAAGCATATTAAGAACTAACTTTTGGCAGGTGCCACTCTTCATTCGTGATGAGCCGGTAACAACTTCTGGCCCTGGAATTGGCGCAATTGTTATGTCGGCAATTTTCGACATTTCGCTATCGTTACAACAAACAAGCGCAATAACAGTAGTGTCTAAACTTTTTGCATATTCCATTGCGCCTAAAACATAAGGCGTTCTGCCACTTGCGGCAATACCAACCAAAACATCACGGTTTGAAAAATTGTGCTTTTGCAAATCTTCAACGCCTAAATTTTTGTTGTCTTCAGCGCCTTCAACTGCCTTTAAAATTGCAGTTTCGCCACCAGCAATAAGCCCAACAACCAAATCGGGACTTGTGCCGTAGGTTGGTGGACATTCGGCAGCATCTAAAATGCCAAGTCTGCCTGAAGTGCCTGCGCCACAATAAAAAAGTCTGCCACCTTTTTGCATTTTTTCAAAAATTGCATCAATGCTTTGTGCAATTTCTGGCAAAACGCCCTTTACTGCCTTTGCGCAATTTTCATCTTCACTGTTGATTAAATTAACCATCTCAATTGTTGACATTTCGTCAATTTTAGCCGAGTTTGGGTTTCGTTTTTCGGTGTCTAATTTGTTAAGTTCAATAGCCAAATTAAAACCTTCCTTTAATAAATTTCTTACATTATAACATTTTTTGTCTTTTTAATCAATAATATATTCTGTTGTTGACTTTTTAATTTTGTTGTGATAATATAACAAGTGTTATATATCAACTGATATGAAAAAGGAGTGTGCTTTATGCCACCAAAAGTAAAGGTAACAAAACAAGATATTATTAACTGCGCAGTTGAAATTGTCAGAAAAAGTGGACATTCGGGCATTAACGCTCGCACAATTGCGAGTGAGCTTAACTGCTCAACCCAACCACTTTTTTCAAATTTTTCATCAATGCAAGAACTTCGCCTTGCAGTTGTAAAAGCGGCAGATGAAATCTGCGCAGAATATATTGCTCGTGAAATTGCAAGCGGAAAGTTTCCAAATTACAAAGCAAGCGGAATAGCTTATATTCGTTTTGCAAGTGAAGAAAAAGAACTTTTCAAACTTCTTTACATGCGAGACAGAACAAACGAAACTGCGCCACACCCAACAGAAATCGGCGACCAAATGGAGTCAATTGTTAAAGACAACACAGGGCTTGACACCGAAAAAGCAAAGTTGTTTCATCTTGAAATGTGGGCGTTTGTTCACGGAATTGCAACAATGCTTGCAACGGGTTTTGCAAAACCAGAGTGGGAACTTGTAAGCCAAATGCTGACCGACGCATATCAAGGTTTGCGCAAACATTATGGAATGGAGTAGTTTTATGTACGCAATCAAAACTGAAAAGTTAACCAAAAAATACAAAGATTTAGTTGCCGTTGACAACCTTGATTTAACAGTCGAAAAAGGCGAATTGTTTTCGCTTTTGGGTGTAAACGGCGCTGGCAAAACAACCACAATCAAAATGCTTTGTTGTTTAAGCACCCCTTCAAGTGGAGATGCATTTTTAAACGGCAAAAGCGTAGTTTCGCAAGCTGGTGAAGTTAAAAAATTCATTGCAGTTTCGCCACAAGAAACGGCAGTTGCGCCAAACCTTTCGGCTGTTGAAAATTTAGAACTTATGTGTGGAGTTTATGGCTTTTCAAAAGCCAAACAAAAAGAAAAAATTGAAGAATTAACAACGTTGTTAGACCTTGGTGAAATTTCAAACAAAAAAGCAGGCAAACTTTCGGGTGGCTGGCAAAGAAGATTGTCAATCGCAATGGCGTTGATTTCAGAACCACAAATTTTATTTTTAGATGAGCCAACACTCGGTCTTGATGTGCTTGCCCGTGCAGATTTGTGGGAAATAATTTCTGCGCTCAAAGGCAAAGTCACAATAATTCTCACAACACATTATATGGAAGAGGCAGAGGCGCTTTCTGACAGAATCGGCATTATGAAAAATGGCAAATTAATTGTTGTTGACACCGCCGAAAACATTAAAAAACAAACCAGCACCGACTCAATTGAAAAGGCGTTTGTAAAAATTGTAAAGGGGGCACAAAAATGAGAATGTTAACCTTTGCAAAAAGAACTTTTAAAGAAATTTTGCGAGACCCGTTGACCGTCTTTTTCGGTCTTGGTTTTCCGCTTGTGTTAATTTTGTTGCTAACGGCAATTCAACAAAACATTCCGGTCGCACTTTTTGAAATTGAGCGTTTAACCCCTGGCGTTGCGGTGTTTGGGCTTGCGTTTATGTCGCTTTTTTCGGCAACTCTCATTTCAAAAGACAGAGCAAGCGCACTTCTTGAGCGTTTGTACACAACACCACTTACACCTCTTGATTTTATTCTTGGCTACACCCTGCCAATCATTCCAATTTCGCTTGCGCAAAGTGTAATTTGCTACATTGCAGGGCTAGTTCTCGGGCTCAATTTCTCGGTTAATATGTTATTGGCAATTGTCTTTATAATTCCAATTTCAATTCTTTACATTGCAATTGGACTTCTTTGTGGCAGTACACTTAATGATAAACAGGTTGGCGGAATTTGTGGCGCATTGCTCACAAACCTTTCGGCTTGGCTTTCTGGCATTTGGTTTGATTTAGAGCTAGTTGGTGGAGCGTTTAAAAAAATAGCTTATGCCCTTCCGTTTGTTCACGCAGTCGAACTTGAAAAAGCAGTGCTTTTAGGCAACTTTGATAAAATGTTTGAGCACATTTTTTGGGTGGTTGGCTACGCCGTTGTGCTACTCGCACTTGCCGTTTTAATGTTCTTGCGCAATATGAAAAAATCTTGAATTTTGTCGATAAAAATATTGTTTAATTTATTGCATTTTCAAATTTAATATGCTATAATTTCAACATCGAATAAAAAATGGCTTGAAACCAATCGGTTTCAAGCCGTTTTCACGCATTTTTTAAGGAGATTTTTATGGAAAGTACAGTTCAAATTTTGCTTAGTATGTCGGTTTGCGTTTTGGTTGGACTTTTAATGTCCCGTGTGTGCAAAATTTTAAAATTACCTGCCGTTACCGGTTACTTAATTTCAGGTATTTTGGTTGGTTGTTTCTGCCTTGGCAGACTCACTTTGCCGGGTGGTTACCATCTCGGTTTTGGCAGCGCAGATTTTGCAGACATTCATTCGCTTGGCATTTTGTCTGATGTTGCTCTTGGCTTTATCGCCTTTTCAATTGGTAGCGAATTTAAAATGTCAGAGCTTAAAAAAACAGGTAAACAAGCAACAGTAATTGGTATTTTTCAAGCAATTGTAACAACAATTGTTTGCGCCATTGTTTTAATCGGTTTGCATTATTTGCTTTTGAATTTGACAGGTTATGACTGGTTGCCAATTCCTGCGGCACTCATTTTGTCAGCAATTGCAACTGCAACAGCGCCTGCGGCAACATTAATGGTTGTTCGCCAGTACAAAGCAAAAGGTAAACTCACAAAACTTCTTTTGCCAATCGTTGCGCTTGATGACGCAGTTGGTTTAATTGTGTTTGCAGTTATGTTTGGCGTTGCAAAAGCAATTGATGGTGGCGCAGTGTCATTAACTTCAATTGTTCTTGAGCCGTTAATTGAAATTGTGGCTTCACTTGTAATCGGTGCAATTTTGGGTCTTGTTTTGTCAGAGCTTGAAAAACTTTTCCACTCAAACTCAAACCGTTTGACACTTGTCATTGTCTTTGTGTTAATAACCGTTGCAATCACAGAACTTCACAACCTTCACATCGGTGAAATTCACATTGGTTTCTCATCACTTTTGACCTGTATGATGTGTGGCACAATTTTCTGCAATGTCTGTGAATGTTCAGATGAAATGATGCACAGAGCAGACAGTTGGACCAAACCACTTTTAATTTTGTTCTTTGTAATCAGTGGCGCAGAGTTAGACTTGCGAGTTTTCAAACAACCAATTTTTGTTCTTGTTGGTGTGGTTTACATTATTTCTCGTTGCATTGGTAAGTATTACGGTGCTTACATTTCTGCAAAATTTACAAAGTGTGATGATAACATTGTAAAATATCTCGGCATAACATTGTTCCCACAAGCCGGTGTTGCTTTGGGAATGGTTAGCACCGTTGCAGCAGACAACTTAATTGGTGTTAACATTGCAAGTGTTGTTCGTTTTATAATTTTGTTTGCGGTGCTTGTTTATGAAATTGTCGGCCCAGTAATGACAAAATGGGCGCTTACAAAAGCAGGCGATATTACTGCAAAACCAGAAGGTCTTTCAAGAAGACAAAAGAACGAACCGGCAGCTTAAATCTAAAACAAAAAACGCACCCGTTTGGGTGCGTTTTTTTATATGTATTTATTAATTTCTAAAAGTTGTTTTTTTGAAGAAACACCAAGTTTTCCATAAATATTTTTGTTGTGGAATTTCAATGTGTTTTCTGTAATGTTAAAAGAAGACATAATTTCTTTCGTGGTAATTCTGTTAAGATGTGCTTCAAAAATTGCTTTTTCTGTTGGTGTTAATGTTTTAATGCCAGCAACAAAAAACTCAATTTGCTCATTTGTAATTTCAGAATCTTTTACAATAATGTTTTGAACTTCTGTTTTGTTTTGAGTTTGATTTTGTTCAAGCGCAAATGTAAGCGCCAACAAAAACAATTCAGTAATAACATAAGAAATTGACAAAAACTCAAAATCAAACCTTGCAATTTGTTCGAAAAACCACACTGCAATGTTAACAAATGTTGCTAATACTAAAAAGATTGAAGACGCAGGGTCAACAACTGCCTTTTTAATAAACGCATAAATTGTTGTTGCAACAAGAGTAATAAAATAGCCAAGCAAAAAGATTAAATAAATGATATGCAACGGACCATAAACTTTTTCTAAAACAGTTGCGCCGTTAATTTCGCCAAGTGTTACTTCTTTATAATAAATGGTTGAATACCCAGGGCTTGCCGCAATGAAAAACACAACAACGCTTATTGCAATTAACACACAAGGCAACCATTTGTTGTAATTGATTTTTGCAACACGCAACAAAATCATAAAAATTGAAAACGGCAAAAATACTGAACCCAAATAAGAAATTCTGTTTGCCAAAAGCGCTTCGCCAAGGGTTGTTGAAATTGAAAGAGTAAAATAACCCACGTTTACAACAAAAACTGCCGAAAGCAAAACAACAAACCAAAACTCTCGTTTTTTAGAAAAACAATGCCAAATAAGTGGAATTGCTGAAAGCGCGGCAATAATACCATAAATCACGCAAAAGCTAATTTCTTTGTTCATAAAATTCTCCCTAAAAAATCGTTAATGCCATTATATCACACCAAATTTAACTAGTCAAGATTAATGCCCACACCATTTCCCACACTTTTTTCAAAATTTTTATAAAATCCCACACTTTTTGGGTGGCGACAAAGAAAAATAATATGTTTATAATATAGGCGAAGATTAACAATCTTTAATAATTTCCTTGGAGGTAATACTTATGAAAAAAGTATTAAAAATTACATTGGCATTGTCGCTCGTTTTCATAACAGTTTTCTCTGTTTCACCATTAGTATTAGCGGCGTACACACCTGAAAATTGTCCGCAAGTAAAAAGCACTGGCAAACATAGATTTGATTATAGCGATACTTGTTATTATTGTGGCGCTAAATGTCCGCATGATGGCGAGGTAAGTTTTACCGGTGACTATGAAACAAAAGACAATAAGCATTATAAAAAGTATCAATGCAAAATTTGTTATGATTATGTTTATGATACAACCGGCGAAGCATGTAAACCTGAATACACAAAAGACAGTGGCGACAGACACAGAATAATGTGTAAAGTTTGTGGCGACATTCAATATGGCGATTGTGTTTATAAAACAGTTTACAAGTCAGATGATGATAAATATCACGAAGCAGAAACCTTCTGTACTGTTTGTAAAACTTATAAACAAACAGTTGGCGCATCATCACCATCAAGCGAACATACTTATAAAAACAACAAATGTACAGTTTGTGGATTTGTAAAAATCATTCCTGGTAAAACAGGCGCTAAAACTTTTAAATGCATCTCTGCTAAAAAAGTTAAAAGAACAATCAATGCTCATTGGGATCAAAACTGGAACTGGATTCCTGCAAAAAGTTATTATGTTTATGTTTACAAATTTAAAGTAAAACTTAAAAAAGCTAACAAAGCTGACCATTATGTAGTTTCAGATAAAAAAGCAGTGTTTGCTACAAATGAAAGCGGAAACAGACAAACAAGCAAAAAAACTTCATTTACATATGTTTTTGAATCAAGCAAACCAAAAAGCAAAGTAAATCTTTATCTTTCAGCTGTTAGTAAATCAGGAACAGCAGGTAAAGTAGTTAAAAAAGCAGTTAAATTTAGTAAAGTTAAATAATTGATTAAAAAAGTCCCCAGGCATTCTGAGGACTTTTTTTAAAAAGGAGAAATATTTATGAAATTAACTAAAAAATTATTCTCAATTGTATTATGTTTTTTAATGGTGGCATCTTTAATGGTTGTAGCAGTTCCTGCAAACGCAAGAGAGTATGCCGTAATCGAGTTTTCAGGACTTGATTTGCCAGTGCCTAACGAACGCCCAGACTATGAAATTACTCCATTGTGTGATGATTACGATGTGTTAAATTTTGCCGGCAATGATATGATTATTTGGACCGATGAAGACACAAGCGTTGATATGGAATATAATGACTCGTTTGTAGTAGGTCATACTTACAGAGTGAGAATTTATTTTGAACCAACAAGCAATCAAGTAGAATTTGTTGAAGGCGCAAAATTTATGATGGATGACTCAGGTCTTGGCTGGTATATTTATGAGGATTCAAATGGATTGTTTGCTCAAAATTATTTTGAAAATTGTGGCACAATTCAAGATGCTTGTATTTACATTGACGAGCCGGTTGCCGGTGCAACCCCTGACTTTGAACCAAAACACGATAACAGATATGTAATAGAAGGCAACAAAAGCCCTGTTAAAAATGGTGTTTCTTGGTATGATGAAACAGAAGGAAAATTCTTAGTTTCAGGAACAGAAGATGCTGTGTTTAAATGCCAACACGTTTATAAAGTAATTTTTGATTTAAGAAGTTATACTTGTGATTTTGATGGTAATGCTTCTATGATAGTAAACCGTTTTAAAGGCGTGTATACTTGGGCAGCACCAAGCTTTGCAACTGTTGAATATACTTTTGATGAACTTGGTTGCGCTCCTGTTTTAGTAGAAGCAACTGCTGCTACTTGCAAAACAGAAGGCAACATTGAGCATTACGCTTGTAGTTGTGGCAAATTTTACAATGATGAATATGCGACTGAAGAAATTGCAAATGTAATTATTCCAAAACTTGACCATACACCTTCTAGCTTGTGGGTGATTACAAAACCTGCAACCGAAACAGAAGAAGGAGAAAAAGTTAAAAAATGTGAGGTTTGTGAAGAGGTTGTTGAAACTGCAGTTATTGAAAAACTTGAACCAACAATCGAGCCTACAACAAAACCAGTTGAAACCACTCAACCATCAACTGAAAGCACAACCAAGCCAGTTGAAACCACTCAAGCAATAGTGCCTGCAACAAAACCGGTTGAAACAACCCAACCAGTAGTTGAACCAACAACAATTGCTCCTACAACTGTAGCTCCAACAACTGCAGCTCCTACTACAGTAGCTCCTACAACACCTGCTAAAGTTGTAAAATTAAAAGTACCTAAATTCAAGTTGATTTCAGGTAAAAAACAATTTAAAGTTAAATACACAAAAGTAGCAAACGCTACTGGCTTCCAAGTAAGATATAAACTTAAAGGTAAATGGATTACAAAAACATTTAACGTTAAGAAAAACGCCACAAAAGCAATTAAAAAACTCAAAAAAGGTACCTACAAAGTACAGGTGCGAGCAATGGCTAAAGGCGGCAAATATTCAGCTTGGAGCAAAACTAAAAAAGTTAAAGTTAAATAATGAAAAAATCTTATTCATTTCTGCACACAAAAAACGCACCCGTTTGGGTGCGTTTTGTTTTATAACTTTAATGCTTTTAATTGGTTGATGATTATTTCTGCATTTTGCATTTCGACATCTGCTTGTGTTTCGTGTTCAACAATGAAATGTTCAACACCCATTTTTTCGCCTAATTTAATTACTGCTTTAATATCAACAGGGCCTTTATCAAACAAAACGTCAACAGACTTTTCATCAATTTTTTCGATTTCTCTTAGGTGTAAAGCAATAACTCTGCCGGCATATTTTCTAATATAGTCTTCAGGATTTTCGCCAACAAAACCAATCCAACCAACATCAAGCTCTGCCAAAAGCAATGGGTCGCCAACTTCCATAAACTTATCTAAAATGCAACCATTTTCATCTTTTCTTTCAATTTCCCAAGCATGATTATGATAAGCAAATTGAAAACCTTTCATCACACATTTTTCTGCAATTTTCAAAAGGTTTTCAGCCGCAATTTGCTCGTCTTCTTTAGTTTTTACATTAATCCAAGGGCAAACAACAAGGTCACAACCGGTTTCTTTTAAAATATCTAAATGATAATCAAGATTATTTAAACAATCTTCATAATCAAGATGAGCAGAAACAGCATCAAGCCCTAAGTGTGTCAAAAATTTTGCTAATTCTTTACCTTCATAACCACCATAGTTTCCGCAAAACTCAATGCCGTCATAACCCATTTCGGCAAGGCGTTTTAATGTGCCGTCAAAGTCTTCATCAAGTGCTCTTTTTACAGAATAAAGTTGAATTGCATATTTTTTCATAAAAATTACTCCTTTTTGCAAGGTTTTTGTTTACTAATTTTAAAAAATAGTGTATAATTCATATTAGCTTATTTTTTTAAAAATGTAAAGAGGTATATTATGAAAATTTACGAAAATGTTCCACATTTTAAAGAAGATGTTGACCAATATCCAATGTTAGAAGAATTTTTGCTTCCTGGCGAAAATAATGGTTGCATTATTACCTGTCCGGGTGGTGCTTATTGGGGCCTTGCAGGCCACGAGCGTTACGTTGAACTTTTTAATGAAATGGGTCTTTCGGTGTTTGTGCTTACATACCGTTGCGCGCCTTATCATTATCCTTGCCAAATGCTTGACATTCAACGCGCAATTAAATTTGTGCGTTTTAATGCTAAAAAATTCGGCATTGACCCTAACAAAATTTTGGTTGCTGGCTCATCTGCAGGCGGTCACTTGGCTGCTTCTGCTTGTTGCCATTATGAAACAGTTGAAGTTCTTGGCGATGAAATTGACAAAATGTCTGCTCGTCCTGACGGTGGTGTGCTTTGCTACCCAGTTATCTCGTTAACAGAATTTTGTCATGAAGACACAGCCAACAATTTCTCAGGTGGCGACTGGGACATTCGTGAAAAATATTCAATTCAAAAAAATGTGCATAAAGATATGCCACCAATGTTTGTTTGGCACACAATGGAAGACCAAGCGGTTGATGTTCGAAACGTGTTAACACTTGCAACTGCTTGCAAAGAGCAAGGCGCAGACATTGAGTTGCACATTTTCACAAAAGGTTGGCACGGTTTGGGTGACGCTAAAGACCTTCCAAACGTTCACCAATGGGTTGGCCTTTGCAAAAACTGGCTTGAAACAAACAAATTTATTTAAAAAGGGCAGAATATTTTGGATTTTATTAAACTTAAAAACGATTTAATTAGAAAAGAATTTGAAAGAATGAATGATAAGCAATTCGAGGCCGTTATTAATGTTAACGGTCCTCTTTTGGTGCTTGCAGGCGCAGGCAGTGGCAAAACAACCGTGCTTGTTAACAGAATTGCTTATCTTATTAAATATGGCAACGCTTATTTGAAAGATTTTGAGCCACATCTTGATGAAACTGACGTGGCAGAAATTTGTGATTTTATTGATGGGGTTAGAGAAAATCCACCAGAAATTCCGGCGCTCAAGATAGGTGCGCCAAACCCTTGGAACATTCTTGCAATTACCTTTACAAACAAGGCGGCAAACGAATTAAAAGAGCGTTTGTGTGCAAAAATTACAAACGGTGGCGACCAAATTAACGCCGGCACATTTCACTCAATTTGTGGCAAGATTTTGCGTATTGATGGCGAGCGTTTGGGTTACACTTCTAACTACACAATTTATGACACAAACGATTCAATTAGGGTTATTAAAGATTGTCAAAAACAACTTAATGTTGATGACAAAATTCTCTCACACAAGATTATCAAAAACGAAATATCCCGTGCGAAAGATTCGCTCATTTCCCCAGAAGAATATAAAGAAACTGTGGGCTATGACTTTAGACAAAAACAAATTGCCGAAGTTTATGCGCTTTATCAAAAAACTTTGCACCAAAACGATGCAATGGATTTTGATGATATGATTGCAAACACAGTTAAACTTTTTGAAGAAAATCCTGATGTTTTGCAAAAATATCAAGAGCGGTTTAAATACATTGTGGTGGACGAGTATCAAGATACAAACCACGCACAATATAGACTTGTAAAACTTTTATCAGAGCGTTATGAAAACCTTTGCGTTGTGGGTGATGATGACCAGTCAATTTACAAATTCCGTGGCGCTACCATTGAAAATATTTTGAGTTTTGAAGAGCAATATAAATCGGCTAAAACAATTCGCCTTGAGCAAAATTACCGCTCAACAAACAACATTTTGACCGCCGCAAACTCTGTTATTACCAACAACAAAGGCAGAAAAGGCAAAAACTTGTGGTCTGACAAAGGCGAGGGTGACAAAATTGTTGCGCACACTTCAAACTCTGAAAATGATGAGGCAAAATTCGTTGCCGAAACCATTCTTGAAAATGTAAGCAACGGAATGAAGTTTTCTGACCACGCAATTCTTTATCGAATGAATGCGCAGTCAAGCACAATTGAAAACGTTTTTTCACGTTCAGGCATTGCTTATGTGGTTTATGGCGGTCTTAAATTCTATGACAGAAAAGAAATTAAAGATGTGCTTTCTTATCTGCAATTTGTTGCAAACCCAAGTGATGACTTGCGACTAAAAAGAATTATAAACGAGCCAAAACGAGGCATTGGCGAAACCACCGTTAACAATGCGCAGGAAATTGCAACTTTAAACGGACTTTCGCTTTATGAAGTTTTCAAAAACGCAAAAAATTATGAAAAACTTTCACGTTCGGCTGAAAAATTAAACGACTTTTGTCAAAAAATGCAACCGATTATTGATAAAGCAAACTCAACTTCGCCTTCAGAAATTTTGGCAGAAGTTTTAGAAAAATCGGGTTACCTTGCGGCACTTAAAGCACAAGGCGCAGAAGAACAAGACAGGGTTGAAAACGTTAACGAATTGGCCAGTGCCATTATGCATTACGAGCAAGAAACAGATGCGCCAAGTCTTAATGAATATTTGCAAGAAGTTGCGCTTATTACTGACATTGACAATCTTGATGAAAGCGTTGACAAGGTTGTTTTAATGACTCTTCACTCGGCAAAAGGCCTTGAGTTTCCTGTTGTTTTTCTTGTGGGAATGGAAGAAGGCATTTTCCCGGGCACTCGTGTTATGTTTGCACCGCCTGAAGAGATTGAAGAAGAACGCCGACTAGCTTATGTTGGCATTACAAGAGCAAAACAAAAACTGTTTATTACCAATGCAAGACGCAGAATGTTGTTTGGCAACATTTCTTCAAACAACGTTTCAAGGTTTGTTAGTGAAATTGATACAAACTGTGTTAAATTTGAAAGCGAGCCAAATCCGTTTGCGGCTGCAAGCAGTTTTAAACCTTCGCAAAGTTCGTTTAGCACAAGCGCTTCTAACCCATTTGGCAGAACAAGTTTTGGCGGGAGCGCAAAAACAAACACCTTTGGCAACAGTTCTTTTGGCAAACCAAAACCAACGGCTAAATTTACCGTTGGCGACAAGGTTTCGCACAAAGTTTTTGGCACTGGTATGATTGTTAAAACCACCCCAATGGGTAACGACACAATGCTTGAAATTTCCTTTGATGCAGTTGGCACCAAAAAGGTTATGGCAAACTTCGCAAAAATTGAAAAGATATAAAAAAGAGCAACCTTTAAGGTTGCTCTTTTTTTAAAATACAATTGTAATTGTTGTGCCTTTGTTCACGTTACTTTCAATGGCAATTTTGCCATTATGATATTGCACGGCATGCTTTACAATTGAAAGCCCGAGACCTGTGCCCCCGGTTTCTTTTGAATGGCTTTTGTCGACACGATAAAAGCGTTCAAAAATTCTGTTTTGGTGTTCAGGCGCAATACCAATACCCGTATCTGTCACCTTCAAAACAGTTTTTTCGTTTTCGTTATAAATTTTAATGGTAACTTTGCCATTTTCTTTGTTGTAACGAATGGCGTTGTCGCATAAGTTATAAATTATTTCATAAACATATCTATGCACACCTAAAATTGTACAAGCATTTCCCTCAACACAAAGTTCAACTTTTTTCTTTTTTGCAGAATCTGAAAGAACGTCAACAACTTCGTTTGCTACAGTTAAAAGGTCAACTGTTTCGGTTGGTGGGTTGTGATTTTCATCAAGTTGCGAAAGTCGAATTATATCATTAATTAGTGAAACAAGTCTTGTTGCTTCTTTTTTAATTTTGCCAAGAAACCTATTTGTGTCTTCAGGTTTTACAAGGCCGTTTTCCAAAAGCTCGGCACTGCCAATAATAGATTGCAACGGAGTTTTTAATTCGTGGGTAACATTAGCAGTGAACTCTTGGCGGTTTCTTTCAGCAAATGCCCGCTCTGAAATATCGAAAACAAGAATAACAGCGCCAATTACTTTGTTATCGGTAATAATTGAGTTTACCGTGAATTGATACTCGTTTCCGTTTCGTTGCTCTGTATATTCGCTGTGTTTTCCATCAAGAGCAGACCAAATTGCATTGCTCATTCTGCTTGTTCTGTCAATAATCAAAAAGTCATTGCCGATTACATCTTTCTTTGTTTCAAAAATGTTTTTTGCAGCAGTGTTCATGCTTAAAACCATTCCGTGTTCATCAAGCAAAACAAGGCCTTCATTCATTGAAGAAATAATTTGCTCAAACTCTTGCGATTTTCTTCGCAAGGTTTCCATTTGTGCTTTAATTTGCTTGTGTTGTTTGTGAATTTTGGTAAGAATAGGGGTTAATTCTTCATAAGAATTATTTTCTTTTGGGTGGTCTAAATCAAGGTCGGTTAGTGGTTGAGTAATCTTTTTTGCCATTGAGTGTGAAAGTATAACCGCAACGGCAGCTACCATCAAAACAATTGCTGAAATTGCCGGCAACATTCCAATCACAAGTGCGTTAATTGACAACTGACTTACAGAAATTCTAAGCACATCTCCACTTTCAAGCAAAACCGATTCATAAAAGGTTTTTTCTGTCAGTGTTTGTGAATATCTTGCGCTACTACCTTTGCCTTTTTCAAATGCTTCTTTAATTTCTTCACGCTTGGCGTGGTTTTCCATTTTACTTGCATCCGCTTGTGTGTCATAAAGCACTCTACCATCTTTGTCGACAACAGTAAAACGGAACAAAGTAGAGTTGAAATTCTCAAAATATTCAACACCAACCTTGTTTGCTGTGTCAGCAACAAGCGAAAGTTCCGCTTTTAATTGGTTTATTTGAGATGTGTGAAAATAATCATACAAAAAGTTGGTTGCAATGCTAATGCTTACCAAAAGTACAATCAACGCCACACTAAATATAGAACGAAATATTTTTTTAGTCATACTTATTGCTCCATTCTATACCCAACGCCGATTACTGTTTTAATTTGTCCGCCGGCATTGCCTAACTTTTGACGTAAAGTTTTAATGTGCATATCAACGGTTCGAGTTTCGCCAACATAGTCAACGCCCCAAACTTCACTCATTAATTTGTCTCTTGAAAAAACCATTCCTTGGTTTTTCATAAAAAGTTTAAGCATTTTGAATTCTTTATTGGTCAATTCAATTTTTTCGCCATTAGCAAGCACTGTATGTTCAGCTTGTTTTAAAACAATTGAACCAATTGTAATTGTGTCATCTTTTGCAACGTCTTTTTTTGTGCGGCGAAGCACCGCTTTTACACGTGCAACCATTTCCATAACGCCAAATGGCTTTACAAGATAATCATCTGCGCCAAGGTTTAAAGCGCTAATTTTATCCATCTCAGTGCCTTTAGCAGTTGCCATTATAACAGGAATATCTTTATCAGAAAATTCTGTGCGAAGTTTTTTCAAAACTTCTACACCATCCATTTGGGGCATCATAATATCAAGAACAATAAGTTTTGGTGTCTCTGTTTTTAACGCTTCAAGCATTGAAGTGCCGTTAGCAAAGCCACGTGCTTTAAAACCTGTTTGTTCTAATGTATAAACTTCTATTTCACGAATGTTGCTGTCATCATCAACACACCAAATCATACTTTACTCTCCTTTGAATTTCTTTGTTTATTATAATACAGCTTTTTAAAAATCGCAATACCAAGCAACTTATACAAATGAAATATATTTCTTAGTATATTCTGTGTATTTTTCTCTGTAAAAATCGTTGTCGCTTCTAAGTGTTTTTAGCGATTCGTGAATGTTCATATTTTGGTCTTTTAAATCAATAATACAACCTGCAATATTTGAGCAGTGGTCAGAAACTCTTTCCATATTTGTAATAAGGTCGTTCCAAACAAACCCTGCATCAATTCCACAGTTACCATCACGCAAGCGGTCAATGTGTCTTGTTCTAAGAAGTTCTTTCATTCTATCAATAACCTGCTCTAATGGCTCAACAACAATTGCTTGGTCAACACTTGTGTTTGCAAATGCAAGGTTTGTTAATTCAACAATTTCTTGTGTTGCTTTTGCAAGTGAATTAAGTTCTACTTTTGCATTATCAGAAAAAACAATGCCTTTTTCTTGCATTTCTTCTGCTGACTCAAGAATATTAACTGCGTGGTCAGAAATTCGCTCAAAATCTCCAATTGCTTTCAAAAGCATTGAAGCAGTAGCACCTTCAGTTTCATTAAGTTGTTTTGTGCTAATTTTAACAAGATAACTGCCAATAACATCTTCAAAGTGGTCGGTTTTTTCTTCGGTTTCTCTAATTGATTTTGCTTTTTCTTCTGAATAATCAAACAAACATTCAATACTATAATTAAGCGCACTTGTTGCCATTTTTGCCATATCAAATGTTAAATTGTGAGCACATTCAAGTGCTATTGCAGGTGTGCCAAGCAATCTTTCATCAAGCTCTGAAACCTTTTCAACCTGTGCGGTGTCTGGAATGAGTTTGTAAGCAAGTTTTTCAAGAAGCCCTGACATTGGAAGAAGAATCAAGGTGCAGACTACATTAAAAATTGAGTGTGCTGTTGCAATGCCTGCATATGTTGCGGCATCGTTAAGAAGCGCAGGTGCGAAAATTGTTTTGATAACCGCAAAACCACCAAGACACGCTGCAGTGCCAAGAACATTAAACGATAAATGCACAAGCGCTGCTCTTCGCGCGTTTTTAGTTGTACCAACCGAAGAAATCATAGCAGTTACGCAAGTACCGATGTTCTGACCCATAATAATAGGAATTGCCGCGCCGTAAGAAACAGCGCCGGTTGCTGCAAGCGCTTGCAAAATACCAACTGAAGCTGAACTTGATTGAATTATTGCAGTAAGAATTGCGCCAACAACAACGCCCAAAATTGGGTTTTTAAACATCAAGAACATTTCTTGGAATGCCGGAATTTCTTTAAGGCCAGAAACAGCGTCTGTCATTGTTTCCATTCCAAACATCAATGTTGCGAATCCAAGAAAAACAACGCCAATATCTTTTTTCTTGTTGCTTTTTGCAAACATTAAAAGCGCAATACCAAAAAGAGCCAAAACCGGTGTAAAAGAAGAAGGTTTCAATAGTTTTAAAAACATATTGCTACCAGAAATACCACTAAGAGACAAAATCCAAGCAGTCACGGTTGTACCAATGTTTGCGCCCATAATAACATGAATGGCTTGTTTTAATGTCATAAGTTTTGAGTTAACAAAACCAACCACCATTACAGTTGTTGCAGAAGAACTTTGAATTACCGCAGTAACACCAAGGCCTGTTAACAACCCTGCAAGTTTGCCGGTGGTTAATTTACCAATCATAATTTCTAGCTTGCTTCCTGCGCTTCGTTCAAGCGCATCGCCCATAAGATTCATTCCAAAAAGGAATAAACAAAGTCCGCCAATAAGCGTTAAAACGTTAAAAACATCCATTTTTTATACCTCTCGTTTTTTGATTTACGCTTATTTTACCCACAACTTGTAAAATCTGTCATCAATTTGGTGTAAAGTTTGTGTAAAATTAAAAGAAACTACCTTAATTTAAGGTAGTTTCTTGTTGTTTTTTATGTGGGTTTTCGTTTGCAAAAAAGTTTTTAAGATTTGTTTTTCTCGAGTTCATAAACTCTTCTAAAAACTCATCTAAATTTGTTGTAGAATCAACAAGTGGATATTTTTCCTTCTCTAAATCATAAACACCTTGTGGCACAGCGTTAATGTGCTTTTTGAATTTTTGTTTAATGTTGTTTGCAGAAAAAGCAGTATCTTTTAACTTGTTATATCTTTCTTTAATTTCATCATAAAAACAATTAAGCATTCGCTCAAACAAAAGTGAGTTTGTGTCTGCAGTAATTTCAACTTTATCAGTAATTTTAAACTCTGGTGCTAAAATATTTTCTAAAAGTGTAATGTTACCGTCGTTATCAAGACCGAATGATGCTTTTGCATTATAAAAACTTGGTGTCCACACTTTGCCGTCATAAGTGCCAAGGGTAAGTCTTCTTGCAACATTGTCAGCGGCTGCTGTGTTATAAGCCACCAATATATAATCAATCATTCCGTCAACATCAAGATATTTTGAAATGCCTTTTTTGAACTCATTATCTTCTGCAAATTCAATAAATGTTTGCAACTCGTTTAATGAGTCATAAATCCACTGGTCATCATCGGTAAAATTATATTGAATTTTCCAAGGACCAACATCTGTAATTTCTGCTTTGAAATAACTTTGGTTTGAGTTGTAAGATGACCTTACAATTGCAGTCATCTTGTCTGTTTCTTTAACATTCAAAGTTTGCAGGCCGTCAAGCTCTTCTAATCTAAACACGCCAACCAAACTTGAGTTCATAAAAAACAAAATTGGTTCGCTTTTTGGCAACAAATAACTTTTTTTAAGTCTTTCATCAATTGCTTTTGATGTTTTTCTTATATCACTAAAAAGTTCTGCAACAACCGTCTCTCTAACATTATAAAAATCGTGATAGTTACCATAAAGTCGCCAGGTGTGAGCGGCAGGTTTGCCTTCCATTAAAGCAACTTGTACTTCTTGTGTGTGCTTTTTGTCGGCAAAAAACGAAATTTCATAGTCATGCTTAATATATCTTGAGTTGTCATCATCGGCATAATGCAAACAAACAAAATAATTTTGCTTGTTGCCTTTGTTTGTATAAGAAACAATACCAGAAGCTTCTCTGTCTGCATTAATTGTAAAAGCATCACCAGAAAAACAAAGCTTTTTAAAATCAATTGTTGGGTCGGTTCTTGTGACTTTTTGCTTATTACATCTACTGCATTGTTGATAATTTTCGCCAAACTCAAGGTCGGTTGGCTCTGACTTTACTTTTAATTCGCCAAAATTGTGACCCAATGCTTCGGTGTAATGTGTTCTGTTTATTTTTTTGCAAATTGTGCACACGGATTCGGTGTAACCATTTGCTTCGCAGGTTGGTTTAACAATATTTGTGTTATAAATATGATAGGTTTCTAAAAAGACAAAAACGGCAACACCCAAAGCGGTAAGAAGAAAAGCCAAAATAATCAAAACAATTTTAACTTTTGGGTTAATGCTTTTGTCCTTTTTGCTTAGCGAAATTTTTCTCATTTTTTTAACTCCAAATGAATATACTTGTCTTAAGTTTAGCATTATTATTTTAACTTGTCAACAATATACTCCCCCAAATTTTCTAAAATTATTTTAGAAAATATGTTGAAAAAGCGTTAAAAGTATAGTAAAATAATAGCAATGAATAAAGAAGAGGGTTTTTTATGAAATCTAAAATTTTAGCTTTGGTTTTGTGTTTGGGTCTTGTCTTTTTATCACAAGCCTTCGTTTTAGCAGAAAACGAAACTTTACCACCGGTTGAAGAAGTTGTTACAACTGTTACAACAATTGCAGAAGAGACAACCACATTACCAGAAGAGACTACTACAATTGCAGAAGAGACAACAACAGCGCCTGAAATTCAAGTGGTTGATTTGGCTAACTGCACAGTTACAATTTCAAGTGAAAATTTAATTTACACTGGCAAAGAAATTACACCAGCAATTGTTGTTGAAAAAGATGGTGTAACATTTACAAAAAATGTTGACTATTCTTTAAAGTTTAAAGACAACATCAACGCAGGTACTGCAACAGTTGAAATTATTGCGCTCGAGCGTGAAACAGCAGTTTTAAAAGGTAGCGTTTCAAAGAAATTTAAAATTCAAAGAAAAGATATTAATGATTTTAGCAAAAAAACTTTAAGCCAAAAAGAATATCTTTATTCTGGCGTTGAAAACAAACCAGAACTTACTTTGTCAAACAAAACAACAACTGCCGTTTTAAATGTTGATTACACAGTTGAATATAAAAACAATATCAACACAGGTGTTGCAAAGGTTGTTGCAACCGGTATTGGCAACTACAAAGGTAGCTACACAAAAACTTTTGTCATTCGTCCAAAGGCTGTTACAGTTTTAAAGAACAAAGCAGTTAAAGATACAACCTTTAAATTGAGTTGGACAAAAGCAGAAGGTAATGTTGACGGTTACAGAATTTATAGATTAAATCCTGAAACTAAAAAATGGGTTTACGCAGTTTACACTAAAGATACATTTTATAATGTAGGTGGCAGAGAACCAGCAACTGTTTATACATATATGGTTAGAGCCCACAAAGCAGTTGATGACAAAACAATTTTGAGTGCAGACTCAAATTCAAGAGTTGTTGTAATGCGCCCAGAACAACCTTCAACAGACTCTGGTTTTTACAAAGGCAAAAACTTTGTTTTCAAATGGCAAAAACAAAAAGCAGATGGTTTTGAAATTAGATATTCAAAAAATGCCAACTTGAAAAAAGGCATTAAAACAAAATTAATTGCTAATAAAAATGCAACAAGCACAAAAATTAAGTTGAGTTCAAAGGTGCAATATTATTACCAAATTAGAGCTTACAAACTTTACAACGGTAAAAAATATTACAGTGAGTGGTCAATTAAAAACGGAACAAAATTCTCAAACACCTACTCATCATTCTCAACAACATTTTACAGCCCAGAAGGCAGAACAACCAACATTAAAATGGCTTGTAAATATATGGACGGACTTGTTTTAAAACCAGGTGAAACATTCTCATTCAATGAGGTTGTTGGTCGCAGAACACCTGAAAGGGGCTTTAAATTAGCAACAGTTTATTCTGGCCAAGAAACCCTTGAAGGTTACGGTGGCGGTGTTTGTCAGGTTTCAACAACACTTTTCAACGCAGTTTTGTATGCAAACTTGCAAATTGTTGAAAGATGTCAACATTCAATGACCGTGCATTATGTTCCTTATGGTAGAGATGCTGCGATTTCTTGGGGTAGTGCAGACTTTAAGTTTAAAAACACAACCAATGCAGAAATTAGAATCAGCGCAAAGGTTTATAATAACTCAAAGGTTGAAATTAAACTTTTAACCAACATAAAGATTAAACCTAAAAAGGTTACTCTTAATGTTACAAGTAGTTATTATAGTAAAGATATGAGCAAATATTACTTAACAAGAAAAGTTGATGGCAAGGTAAATTATTCAACCTCATCAATTTACTAAAAACACAAAAGCGAGCAGTTGTTTTTCTGCTCGCTTTTTAAAAGGATTTTTTAATTATGG
The DNA here is from genome assembly GCA_045649405.1 of Acutalibacteraceae bacterium. Lineage (GTDB taxonomy): Bacteria > Bacillota > Clostridia > Oscillospirales > Acutalibacteraceae > RUG11462. The sequence goes on along the minus strand of JAZRPW010000046.1, from coordinate 19,438 downwards.
AGTTTATTTATTTTTTGTGTTATCTTGTGATAATTAATTTTGTAACTGCAATTTTGTTTTTGGTTGACAAACTAAAAGCAAAAGCAAACGCATTTAGAATTAGCGAAAAAACCTTGCTTTTATTTTGTGCGACAGGTGGTGCAGTTGGTGGACTTTTTGGAATGGTGGTTTTTAACCACAAATCAAAAAAGCCAAAATTCTTTTTAACAATTCCATTGCTTATTATATTGCACTTTGCAATTGTGTGGTTTGCATTTTTACGCTAAAACAAAAAGCACCCGTTTGGGTGCTTTTTTAAATTTTATGACTTTTTGATAAATCTAAAATCAACCACTTTGCCGTCTTTTGAAGAAACAAAATCGCAAATGTCTTTTGTAAAACTAATTGCGCTTGGAATTGAAAGCACTGGGTAAAGCGTGCCAGAACTTACTAATTCTTGCTCAAAGCCAAACAATTCTTTTGCAGTTTGAGGGGTGCTTTTTTTAGCAATGCCCATTTCACTTAACAAATTCAAACTAGGAACAGCTTCGCTGTTGTCGCTGTAAACTTTGATAATGCCAATTTTAATTTCGTTTTGTTTGATTTTTGTTGCAATATTTTCGGCAGTGTCACTTGAAGTGTTAATAAAAACATTCAAATCTTTTTGCCAACCTTGAGCAATCAAGTTAGAAATTAGTTCTAAACGACTGTCACCCTCTGGGTAATAAATGTTAAGCCCATTTAAAACTTCGGTCGCATCACCATAATCGCCAAGTAAACTTTCGCTTTTTTTGATGTTAAATTCATTAAGTTTTACATTGCCAACTTGTTGTCTATACTCAACACCATTAAATGTGTTAATGTCAGGAATAATTCCGTTAACATTGCCGTAGTAATCGGTAACGTTGCTTGTAATGACACCGTTGTCAATTGCAAAAGTTAATGCTTTGTTAAGATGGTTGCCGTTTTCTGAAACCAACTCATCTGACATATACAAACAGTAGTTTGTGTTGTAATACAAATTAGACTGATAACCCATTTCGTCTAAAGTTGTAAGATTAGAACAAAGTGTTGTGCCAATGTCAATTTCTTTTGCACCAAAATCTTCAAAAATGCTTTCATAAGTTTCATCATAATTAATAGTAACTGAGTTTGGAGTAGCACCGTTTTCGCCAACATATTCAGGGCTTCTTTTAATAATGGCGGTTTTTGTGTCGGTGTTATAATACTCAATTGAAAAAGCACCGTTTGAAATTATATATTTACTTTTAAGACCATATTTACCTGCTGTTTCATTAAAAAACTCTTCGTCACAAGGAGCAGTCAATGGTTTTGTAAGTGTTTCTAAAAACGCAGGGTCTTCACGCACAAGTGTAATGGTGAGAGTATTGGCGTTTTCATCAGCAACAACACCCAAAGAATCAACATCCATTTTGCCCATATTAATTGCCTTTGCATTTTTAATTGCAAAAAGGGTTGAAACAAATGGCGAACCGGTTTGTCTTAAAACTGCACGTTTAATGCCAAACTCAAAGTCGATTGCAGTAAGCTTTGTTTCGCCGTCAGAATAAACCAAATCATCTTTAATTTTAAATGTGTAAATCAAACCACTTTTGTTGTAACTGTCAATTGCACCGTTGACAATTTCGCCTGCTTTGTTTTTGGTCAAAAGCCCTTCAAAACAGTTAGAAGCAATGGTAAGCTCTACCTCACTGCTTGCAAGTTGTGGGTCAAATGTTGAAACATTAGCAATTGTTGAAAAACTAATGTCTGCCTCACGGTATTCATCATCTCCACAAGCACAGGTTAACAAAGTCAGTGCCAAACACATATAAATAAGTAGAATATTTTTAAAAAATTTCATTATTTCACCTTTACATAGTTTATGCTTACATTATATAATACTTGTTGTCTTATTTCAACAAAAATAAATAAAAATTAAAATATCTATTTATTTTTTAGAAAAAATAAGTTATAATGTTTTTATTAAGTTAAATTTTTGGCGGAGGTAAAACCTTGTTAGATTATAAATCTACTGATAACTTGTTAAAATCGGCTAAAAAAGTTCATATGATTGGCATTGGCGGTGCAGGAATGTACCCAATTGCCGAAATCCTTCTCACAAGGGGTTATGAAATTTCCGGCTCTGACAACAATGTTTCTGATAAAACCGAAAAGTTAATAAAAAAAGGTGTTAACGTTGTAATCGGTCACAACGCAAAAAATGTTGAAAATGTTGACCTTGTAATTTATTCGGCGGCAATTTCAAAAGACAATGTTGAAATTGTAACTGCTAATGAAAAAGGCATTCCAACACTTGAGCGTTCTTACGCTTTGGGTGCACTCACAAGAGAGTATAACAATGTTATTGGCGTTTGTGGTACCCACGGCAAAACAACCGTTACTTCAATGATAACTCAGGTGCTTTATGAAAATGATTTTTCGCCATCTGCAGTAATCGGTGGCAACTTGCCGGTCATTAATTCTTATGGTTTAGCAGGTGACTCTGATATTTTTGTTTGTGAAAGTTGTGAGTATGTTGACACTTTTTTGCGACTCTCTCCTGACGTTGCAGTTGTTTTGAATATTGATGAAGACCATATGGAATATTTCAAAACATTAGACCGTTTGAAAAAGTCTTTTGTTGACTTTTGTGATATGGCGCGCGTTGCAATTGTCAATGGCGATGATGAAAACACAGTTTCTGCAATGAAAAATACAGTTGCTCAGGTTTTGACCTTTGGTACTGGCGCAGAAAATGATTATACTGCTAAAAATATTGTTTACCACACAAAAAGCGCTGGCGAATATGATTTTTATTTTAAGAATAAGTTTGTTTCACACATTAAAGTTTCTGCTCCTGGCAAACACAACATTATAAATTCATTAGCAGCCGCCGCTGCTTGTCATTTTGTTGGTGCTTCTGGCGAGCAAATTTCTGCTTCAATACCAAACTTCACAGGTGCCGGCAGAAGATTTGAAATTTTGTATAAAGATGATGAAATCACAATTGCAGATGACTACGCTCATCACCCAAAAGAGCTTGAAGTTACACTTTCTTCTGCAATTGAAATGGGTTACAACAAAGTAATTGCAGTTTTCCAACCATTCACCTATTCAAGAACAAAATTGTTGTTTGATGATTTTGTTAAGGTGTTAAAAATTCCACAAAAATGTTTGCTAACCGAAATTATGGGGTCAAGAGAAACAGACACTTTGGGAATGCGCTCATCAATGCTTTGCGAAAAAATTGAAGGCAGTGAATGTTTTGACAGTTTTGAATCAATCGCAAAAAGAGCGTTAGAAATTGCCGAAAAAGGCGACTTGATTATTACTCTTGGTTGTGGAGATATTTATAAAGCAGCCAATGTTATGATAAAATTAAAGAAAGAAGAGAAAACAAATGAGTAGAATTGATACAAAATGCGTACAAGCTGGTTACACACCAGAAAACGGACAGGCAGGTCAATTGCCAATTTACCAAAGCACAACCTTTGAATATGACAAGGTTGACACTTTAGGCGACCTTTTTGACCTTAAAATTGGTGGCCATTTTTACACAAGACTTTCAAACCCAACAAATGAAGCTGTTGAAAACAAAATCAATGCGCTTGAAGGTGGCGTTGGCGCAATGGTAACTTCTGCTGGCCAAGCAGCAAGTTTAATTTCAATTACAAATATTGCTTCAGCAGGCGACCATATTATTTCAACAGCCGCAATTTACGGCGGTACATTCAACCTTTTTGAAGTAACACTCAGAAAATTCGGCATTGAAACAACATTTGTTGATGTTAACATTTCGGAAGAAGAGTTAAATTCGCTTGTTAAAGACAATACAAAACTCATTTTTGGTGAAACACTCACAAACCCTTCGCTTGATGTTTTGGATATTGAAAAATTCGCAAAAGTAGCACACCAAAACGACATTCCACTTATTATTGATAACACATTTCCAACCCCTGTGCTTTGCAGACCTTTTGAATTTGGCGCAGACATTGTTATTCACTCAACAAGTAAATATCTTGATGGCCACGCAGTTTCTCTTGGTGGTGTAATTGTTGACAGTGGTAACTTTGACTGGGAAAAGAGTGGCAAGTTCCCTGGTCTTACAACTCCTGATGATTCTTACCACGGCACAATTTATACACAAACTTTTGGCAAAGCAGCTTATATCACAAAAGCAAGAACACAACTTATGCGTGACCTTGGTTCACAAATGAGCCCATTCAACGCTTTTCTTCTTAATATGAATATGCAAACTTTGCACATTAGAATGAAAAAGCACTGCGAAAATGCTTTGAAAGTTGCAAAATTCTTGGAATCAAACGAAAACATCGCTTGGGTTAATTACCCTGGTCTTGAAAGTAATAAATATTACTCACTTGCTAAGAAGTATTTGCCAGATGGTCAAGCAGGTGTAATCTCATTTGGCGTTAAAGGTGGCAAAGAAGCATCAAAGAAATTAATGGAAAATTTAAAACTTTGTCACATGGAAATTCACGTTGCTGACATTAAAACTTGTTGCTTGCACCCTGCAAGCACAACACACCGTCAACTTACTGATGAACAGTTGAAAGAATGTGGAGTTTCTCCAGATTTGATTAGAATGTCAATTGGTATTGAAGACGCAGATGATATCATTGAAGACATCCAACAAGCATTAAGAAAATTATAAAAAGCCTTGACATTTTACAAAAAATGGTGTAAAATGTATTTAACTTTTTAAAAAAAAGGAGATTTTCAAAATGAAAAAGATTTTAAGTTTATTCTTATGTTTAGCAGTTTTAGTTTCATGTTTCTGCTTTACAACAGTTAGCGCTGCTAACACAATTAAAACAAACAAAACAGAGTATGTGGCTGGTGAAACAATCTGGACAACAGCTACAGGTTCAGGTAAAGACTGGGTAGGTCTTTATCTCGCAAGTGACCCAACAGATGGTTCTGTAACATCAATTTATTGGTATTACATTGCTGACTTCGGCTCAGGCAAAGCAGTAGATATCAAATCACAAATCGCTGGCGATAGAGGCTCTTTAAATTCAGTTCCTGCTGGTGACTACAAAGTTGTTGTTTATTCAAATGATAGTTATAATGTTACTGCTACAACTTATATTAAAGTTGTACCTGCTGACTCAACAAACACAGTTTATGATGTGAAAGTTAACGGCCAAGCAGTTGCTGACGGCGAAGTTTTAACAGTTACTAATGATGGCGATATTACACTTCAACCAACATTTATAGGCGGCGCAGCTGGTGACGCATGGGTAGGTGTTTACCACGCTTACTATAATGCATTAACACCATATGAAAGTGCTGGCGGTAATTTGACAGATTACAAATATGTTAGTTCAGCTAATGGCTCTTGGAATCTTAAAGGTGTGCTTTGGTCTGGTCGTTCAACAGTTGTTTTGTTTGGTGACGGTAATTATGGCAAAGTTCTTAAAGTGTTCTATATTCAATTTAACGGTTTTAGATCAGCTGATTTTAAATTTAATGGTCAAGAAATCGCTAACGATGCAAAAGTTACTGTTTATACACATGAAAAAGCAATTCTTAATATGACACTTGGCACAGGTACTGCCCACGGCGACCCTTGGTACAGAGTTATTAACGGTATTTCAGGTTCAAGTAATATTGACTATTCAGGTTATGGTTTTGGCGATTGGGAATATGTATCAAATGGCGACCATGATATTACTTCTAAACTTAAAACTGGTTTAAATACAGTTGTTGTTTTTGGTAACGAAAAATTCAACGATATTCGTAAATGTATTGTTATTGATTATAAAGTTGATGAAACTTTTGTTGAAGTTAAAACAATAGACCAAGCATCTGTAAGACTTAACAGAACAGGTCTTCGTTTCTACACACAAGTTGACACTGCAAAAATTGCTTCTTTAAAATCAGCTGGTGCAACAGTTGAAGCTGGTACACTTATCGGTCCTGCAAACTTGAACTCATCAGCATTGACTCTTGATTTGGTAGGCACTGGTAAAGTTATTAATGTTACTTTCGACATTGACAACAAAGATGGTTACTACACAGAAGGTAGTTTCACAGGTGTTGTTGGTTCAATTGCTGAAATTAAAGATGGTAACATTGGTAGAGACTTCGTTGCTCGTGGTTATGTTAAAGTAACAAAAGATGGCGAAACAAAAATTTACTATTCATCAACACAAACAACTCGTTCATTGAAAACAGTTGCTGCTGCTGCTAAGGCTGACACAGCTTACTACAACTCACTTACTGCTTACTTCAAATCAAATATTGATGCGTGGGCAGCTGGTAACCCAAATAAATAAAAAATTTAAAAGCACACTCATATAAGAGTGTGCTTTTTTGTTGCTTTTTTTGACATTTTGTGGTATAATTATTAATACAAAGGGGTGGAAAAATGGAAGAAAACAAGAACTTTTGGCAAATGGTAAAATTCACTTTGTTTTCTGTTTCTGCAGGAATCATTCAGGTAATCTCATTTGCAATTTTAGATGAATTTTTGAAACTTGACTACTGGGTGGCTTATTTAATTGCGCTCATTCTTTCGATTTTGTGGAATTTCACGCTTAATAGAAGATACACATTTCAATCGGCGGCAAATGTGCCAATTGCAATGGCAAAAGTTTTCGGCTTTTACCTTGTGTTTACTCCACTTTCAACCATTTTGGGTGATATGGCAGATGGCGCCGGTGTTAATGAATACATAATTTTAGCACTAACAATGATTTCAAATTTTGTGCTTGAATTTCTGTTTTGCAAATTTGTGGTTTATCGCAACCAAGAATATACAAGAAAGACTAACTGAAAACCAGTTAGTCTTTTTTTATTGAAAAATTTTTCAAAAAATTAAATAAAACTCAAACAAAAAGCAATAATAAAAAAGAAAAGTGAAAAAAGGAGATTTAATTTTATGAAATTTTTTAAAAATATTTTTGCTTTTTGTTTAATTGCTTTTTTAATGTGCAGTTTTGTTTCTTGTGGCAAAAATCAAGAAGCGCCAGAGCAAAAGGCAAAACAAATTCGTTTTCTCAATTTCAAACCTGAAATTGCAGATGTTTATCAAGAAATTGCCGACATTTATCAAGAGCAAACCGGCGTAAAGGTAATTGTTGAAACTGCGGCAAACAACACTTATGAGCAGACTTTAATGTCAAAAATGGCGACCGATGAAGCGCCAACCCTTTTCCAAATCAACGGCCCACGTGGTTATGTTTCTTGGGCAGATTATTGTGCAGATTTGTCAAACACCGACCTTTACAAGCACTTGACCGACAAGTCGTTAGCAGTCAAATCAAACGGCAAGGTTTACGGCATTCCTTATGTTGTTGAAGGTTACGGAATTATTTACAATCAGAAAATAATGGACAAATATTTTGCGCTTAAAGATAAGTCGGTCGACATTTCTTCGGTTGATGAAATTACCAACTTTGAAAAGTTGCGTGCAGTTGTTGAAGATATGCAAAAAAACAAACAAGCGCTTGGCATTGAGGGTGTTTTTGCTTCGACTTCACTAAAACCAGGCGAAGACTGGCGTTGGCAAACCCACCTTGCAAACATTCCGGTTTTTTTGGAGTTTGAGAAAAACAATGTAGATTTAACAACCAACCAAATTAAAGATTTTAAATTTGAGTTTTCAGATAATTTTAAAAACATTTTTGATTTGTATATCAACAATTCAACCGTAATTCCTTCAAAACTTGGCACAAAAACCGTTGCAGATTCAATGGCAGAATTTGCACTCGAAAAGTGTGCAATGGTGCAAAACGGCAACTGGGCGTGGAGCCAAATTTCAGGGGTAAAAGGCAACGTCGTCACCGCCGAAAATGTAAAATATCTTCCAATTTACACCGGTGCAGAGGGTGAAGAAAAGCAAGGCCTTTGCATTGGCACAGAAAATTTCATTTGCATTAATTCAACTGCAACAGAAGCAGAGCAACAAGCGGCGGCAGATTTCCTTTTCTGGTTATATTCAAGTGAAACCGGCAAAGATTATGTAACAAATGAGCTTGGTTTTATTGCGCCGTTTGACACTTTCACGGCAGATGAAAAACCACAAGACCCATTAGCGCAAGAAATTCTAAATTTTATGGAAAAACAAGGCGTTTCTTCAATTTCTTGGAATTTCACACTCTTCCCTTCACAAACTTTTAAAGAAAATTTTGGCGCTGCGATTTTGCAATATGCACAAGGCACAAAAACCTGGGAAGAAGTAAAACGTGAAGTTATCAATGACTGGGCTTCAGAGAGTGCCGCTGTCGAATAAATTATAAGAATTTTAAAAATCGCTCTGAACACAAGGTTTGCAGGGCGATTTTTTAAGGCAAGGGGACAAATTTTAATGAGTAAAGATTTAAAAAAATATTTTCCTGTTTTTGTGTTGCCAACACTGGTTGCTTTTGCAACCTTTTTTGTGTTGCCGTTTGTAATGGGGCTCTCACTTTCTTTCACAAAATTCACAACCGTTACAAACGCAAGATTTGTCGGTTTTGAAAACTACATCAAAATTTTCACATCTTCAAACGGCGACTTTGTCAATGCGTTGGTTTTTACATCGCTTTTCACGGTTGTTTCGGTTGTGCTTGTAAATGTAATTGCCTTTGCACTCGCCTTTGCGCTAACTCGCAATATAAAAGGCACAAACCTTTTCCGCTCGGTGTTTTTCTTGCCAAATTTAATTGGCGGAATTGTGCTTGGCTACATTTGGCAGTTGCTAATTAATGGAGTTTTAGACAAACTTGTTGACTCTGACATTACAATGTCGGCTTCTTACGGCTTTTGGGGACTAGTAATTTTGAACAACTGGCAGTTAATTGGTTATATGATGGTTATTTACATTGCAGGAATTCAAAACATTCCGCATGATGTAAAAGAAGCCGCATCAATTGATGGCGCAAGCGGTGCAAAAACTCTTTTTAGAATTACAATTCCAATGGTAATGCCTTCAATTACAATTTGTTTGTTTTTAACACTGACAAACTCTTTTAAAATGTTTGACCAAAACTTGAGTTTAACAGGCGGTGCGCCTGGCAAGTCAACACAAATGTTAGCGCTCGACATTTACAAAACTTTTTATGGCAGAATTGGCTGGGCTGGCGTTGGTCAAGCAAAAGCAGTATTGTTTTTTATCATTGTTGCGCTCATTGCTTTTGTTCAACTGCGCGTCACAACAAAAAGGGAGGTTGAACAATGATTGCTTCTCAAAAAAAGAGCACAAATTTAATTTTGACAATTGTTTTAAGTGTGCTTTCGGCTTTGTTTTTGGTGCCAATAATTTTGGTGGTAATAAACTCGTTCAAATCAAAACTTTTCATTTCACTTTCTCCGTTTTCACTGCCTTCAGTTGACACTTTTGTGGGGCTTGAAAATTATATAAATGGTCTAACTTCATCTGGCTTTTTTGCTGCAATTTTGCGCTCTGTTTTTATAACGGTGGCGAGCGTGAGCTTAATTGTGGTTTGCACCGCAATGACCTCTTGGTATCTTGTCAGAGTAAAAGGAAAATTTACAAAATGGCTTTATTACGCCTTTGTTTTTAGCATGATTGTGCCGTTTCAAATGGTAATGTTCACAATGACTTATGTTGTGGGCGGCTTAAATCTCAATTCAGTTTTTGGCATTGTGCTTGTTTATCTTGGCTTTGGTTCAGGGCTTTGTGTTTTTATGTTTTCAGGGTTTATAAAAAGCATTCCTTTGGAAATTGAAGAGGCGGCAACAATTGATGGTTGCAGTCCAATAAAGTGTTTTTTCAAAATTGTTTTTCCAATTTTAAAACCAACTGCAATAACCGTTGCAATTTTAAATTCAATGTGGATTTGGAACGACTATCTTTTGCCTTATTTGGTGCTTGGCACCGACAACAAAACGGTGCCGGTTGCAATTCAAATTGCAATGCAGGGTGCTTATGGCGATGTTGATATGGGTGGTTTTATGGCAATGTTGGTGCTTGCAATTATTCCAATTGTTGTGTTTTACCTAACTTGTCAAAAACACATTATAAAAGGTGTCATTGCCGGCGCAGTAAAAGGATAAAAAGCTATTGTAATTTGTGCATTCAAGTAGTATTATAGAAAGGAACAAAATAAATGGCATCAATTACACTTAAAAACATTACAAAAACTTTCAGTGATGGCGTTACAGTAATTAGTGACTTAAATCTTGAAATTAAAGACAAAGAGTTTGTAATTTTGGTTGGGCCTTCGGGGTGTGGCAAGTCAACCACCCTTAGAATGATTGCAGGCCTTGAAGATATAACAGATGGTGAGTTGTATATTGGCGAGCGCCTTGTAAACCGTGTTGCGCCAAAAGACAGAGACATTGCAATGGTGTTTCAGTCTTATGCGCTTTACCCACATATGAGCGTTTATAAAAATATGTCGTTTGCGCTTGAAATTAGAAAGGTTGATAAACGCGAAATTGACCGCAAGGTAAGGCAAGCGGCAAAAATTTTAAACATTGAGCAATATTTAGACAGAAAACCAAAAGCGCTTTCCGGCGGTCAGCGTCAGCGTGTGGCGCTCGGCCGAGCGTTAGTGCGTGACCCTGCGGTGTTTTTGCTTGATGAACCGCTTTCAAATCTTGATGCAAAACTTAGAGCCGAAATGCGAAACCAAATAACACGGCTTCACAATGATTTGCAAACAACCTTTGTTTATGTAACCCACGACCAAACAGAAGCTATGACAATGGCAGACAGAATTGTTGTAATGAAAGATGGCTGTATAAAACAGTTTGACACACCGCAAATGCTTTATCAACATCCAAAAAATATGTTTGTTGCAGGGTTTATTGGCACACCGCAAATGAATTTTTTTGATATAAAAATTGCTAACAAGTCGGGTAATATTTTTGCGCAGTTTGAAAATACTTTAATAAAACTGCCAACAAGAATGCAACAGTGTCAAAGTTTAAAACAGTATATCGGCAAAACGGTTGTGTTTGGAATTAGACCAGAGCATATTCACATGAGCGAAAAATTTTGTTTGCAAGACAAATCAAACAAAATTAATCTTAAAGTTGAAATTGCCGAGATGATGGGCGCAGAAATTTATGTTTACAGCACATTTTGTGGCAAAAAAATTATTGCCACTGTGCCATCAAGCGAAAAGGTAAAAACAGGCAGCGAAATTTCGGTGTATTTTGATGTTAATCATACACACATTTTTGATAAAGAAACAGAGAATTTAATTTGTGATTAAGTTCAAAAGGGGGATTTTTAAAATATGAGAGCAAGCGGAGTTTTAATGCACATTTCTTCTTTGCCAGGCGATTTTGGCATTGGCACATTCGGTAAAAATGCTTATAAATTTGTTGACTTTTTGGAAAGTGCAAACCAAACCTATTGGCAAATTCTTCCCCTTTGCCCAACTTCTTTTGGAGATTCGCCTTATCAAAGTTTTTCAACCTTTGCAGGCAACCCTTATTTCATTGACCTTGAAGCTTTGTGTGAAAAAGGTCTTTTAGATATTGCCGATGTAGAAAAATTAGATTGGGGCAAAAGTGAAACAAGTGTTGATTATGCATTAGTGTTTGAAAACCGAAAAAAAGTGTTTGAAAAAGTTGGGCAAAACTTTTTTAAAAACACCCCAAAAGAATATGATGAATTTTGTGAGAAAAACGCATTTTGGCTTGATGACTTTGCGCTTTTTATGGCGGTTAAAGATGAGTTTGAAGGAGCAAGCTTTTCAAATTGGGACAAAGAAATTAGAACACGTGAAAGCCACACTTTGCAAGAGTACAAACAAAAAACAATTGATTCACAAAACTATTACAAAATGCTTCAGTTTTTGTTTTTTGAGCAATGGAATGCGCTCAAAAATTATGCAAACGAAAAAGGCATAAAAATCATTGGCGACTTGCCGATTTATGTGGCGGCAGACAGTGCAGATGTTTGGGCAAACCCTGACCAATTTATGTTAGATGATGATATGCAACCGGTTGAAGTTGCAGGTTGTCCGCCTGATGCTTTTTCAAAAACCGGGCAACTTTGGGGCAACCCACTTTACAACTGGGATAAAATGAAAAAAGACGGCTATTCTTGGTGGGTTAGCCGAATTAGAGAAGCTTTTAAACTTTATGATGTGGTTAGAATTGACCATTTTCGTGGGTTTGATTCTTACTATTGCATTAAAGCGGGCAGTGTTGATGCAACAAAAGGTGTTTGGCGTGAAGGTCCAAAAATGGATTTGTTCAAAACAATAAAAGCGCAACTTGGCACAACACAAATCATTGCAGAAGATTTGGGGCTTTTAACACCGAGCGTTAAAAAACTTTTAAAGCAAAGCAAATTCCCGGGAATGAAGGTTTTGCAATTTGCATTTAATGCCGATGAAGAAAGTGATTATTTGCCACACAATTTTAGCAAAAACTGTGTGGTTTACACCGGCACTCACGATAATGACACAATTTTGGGTTGGCAAAAAACATCAAGACGCAAAGATGTTAAATTTGCTAAAAAATATTTAAATACCAAGCGTGACATTCATTGGGCAATGATTTCGGCGGCGCTTTCAAGCGTTGCAGACACAGCCGTTGTCACAATGCAAGACCTTTTGGGTCTTGGCTCATCTGCTCGAATGAATGTGCCTTCAACCGTGGGCGAAAACTGGAAATGGCGAATGAAAGCGCAAGACCTTGTTCCGGAAAACTTTGAAAAATTAGGTCAACTTACCAAACTTTACTCAAGAGAAAGAAAGGTTAAATAATGTTAAACTTTGAAAATAATTTGCAAACATTTGCAAAAACAAAATATCAAAAAGAAATTTCAAGTCTTGGTGCAAACGAGTTGCATGATGTTGTGTCTTTGGCAGTAATGGCGCAAATTTCTGAAAATTTTGCCGCTTCACAACAAAAACATAACGAGAAAAAACGCGCTTACTACTTTTCAGCAGAATTTTTGGTTGGCCGTGCAATTTACAACAATTTGTTTTGCCTAAAATCAACTCAAAAGGTTAAAGAATTACTTAAAAATCTCGGCGCTAACATTAACGAACTTGAGAACATCGAAGATGCGGCGCTCGGCAACGGTGGTCTTGGGCGTCTTGCGGCTTGTTTTTTAGACAGCGCTGCTACACTAAATTTGCCACTTGATGGCTACGGAATTCGTTATAAATTCGGTCTTTTCAAGCAATATTTTGAAAATGGTTTTCAAAAAGAAGCGCTTGATGACTGGACCCGTTATGGCGACCCTTGGTCAATTAGAAAAGAAGACGAGTCGGTTTTGGTTTCATTTGCAGATGAAACGGTAAAAGCCGTGCCTTATGATATGCCAATTTTGGGTTATGACACCGACAACATCGGCACACTTCGCCTTTGGCAAGCAGAAGCACAAACAGAATTTGACTTTGATTTGTTTAACGAGCAAAAATATGAAAAAGCATTAAAACATAAAAACAGTGCCGAAAACATTTCAAGGGTTTTGTACCCAAATGACACAACATTTTCTGGCAAGTTGTTGCGACTTAAACAACAATATTTCTTTTGTAGCGCTTCGCTTCAAGACATTTTGAAAAAGTTTAAACAAAAAGGTTTAGACTTTTCAAAACTGCCTGAGTTTGTGACAATTCAACTTAACGACACCCACCCGGTAATTTCAATTCCTGAGCTTATTCGTTTGCTCACTCTTGAAGGGGTGAGTTTTGAAGAGGCGCTCGAAATTTCAAAGGGCGTTTTTAACTACACCAACCACACAATAATGCAAGAAGCACTTGAAAAGTGGGATTTAAAATTTGTTAGAAGAATTTCAAAAGAAATTGCCGAAATCATTTTAAAAATTGATAAAACTTTTGGCGAAGAATTAAAACAAAACGGTTTTAAAATAGAATTTTTGCCACAGGTAAAAATTGTGCAAGGCAAAACCGTGCACATGGCTTATCTTGCTTGTTACTGCTCAAAATACATCAACGGTGTTGCCGAAATTCACACCGAAATTTTAAAAGATGATGTGCTTAAATGTTGGTATGAGTTGTACCCACAAAAATTCCAAAACAAAACCAACGGCATCACCCAACGCAGATGGTTAGGACTTTGTAATCCGCAGTTGTCGGCATTCATCACAAAGCATTTAAAAACTGACAAATGGCTAACAGATTTAGAACAGTTAAAGGCGTTAGAGCCGTTGGCAGATGACAAATCTGTACTTGATGAGTTTATTGCAATCAAGCAGTCAAACAAACAAAAATTGGCTGATTACATTTTGCAAAAAGAAGGCGTAACAGTTGACACAAACACTGTGTTTGATGTACAAATTAAACGCTTGCACGAGTACAAACGCCAATTTTTAAACGCCCTTGCAATACTCGAGCTTTACTTTGAAATTAAAGAAGGCAGTTTGAAAGATTTCAAGCCAACCACTTTCATTTTTGGTGCCAAATCTGCCCCGGGGTATTTCAGAGCAAAGGCAATTATCAAACTCATTGATGAAGTTAGAAAATTAATTGAAAAAGACGAAAATGTAAGCAAATTACTAAAAATTGTTTTCGTTTCAAATTACAATGTTTCTTATGCCGAAAAAATTGTTGCGGCGGCAGATGTTTCAGAGCAAATTTCAACTGCCGGCACCGAAGCGAGTGGCACAGGCAATATGAAATTAATGCTAAACGGCGCTTGTACACTCGGCACTTTTGATGGTGCAAATGTCGAAATTGTTGAAGAAGCAGGTCTTGACAACAACTTCATTTTTGGCGCTCGTGTTGAAGAAATCGAAAACATCAAAGACAGTTATGATGTTAAGAAAATTTATAAAACAAACAAAAAATTCAAACGCGTTTTAGATGCGCTTGTTGATGGTACACTTAATGATAACGGCACAGGAATGTTTAAAGAACTTTATAGTGCAATTTTGGAAGGCGCATCTTGGCACAAGCCGGACCATTACTATTTAGGCCTTGATTTTGAAGATTTTATGCGTGCGAAGATTGAGATTAATAATTGCCAAAAAGACAAATATCTTTATGCGAAAAAGTGTTTTATTAATATGTGTAACGCAGGCAAATTCTCATCTGACAGAACAATTAAACAATACGCAAATAAAATCTGGCAGATTGAAAAAGTGTAAGATAAAATTCGCGAAAAAAACAAACTCCTTTTTGAACAAAACGTTCAGAAAGGAGTTTTTCTTATGACAAAAAGCAAAAACTTTACTGCCAAACAAAAAGAAAATGTCATTTGTTATGTCGTTTTGGAGGTGGTATTATGTCGATAAATGTAGACTTAAATAAAAAGTGGGATGTGAATTATTTGGGGGAAGATTTCAACGGACTTAATGACATTTATCGTGAAATTGCAAATGAAATCGGCATTGAAAACACAGTTGCAATATATCGCTTGTTTCACGGAACACAAATTTCATTTCCAACAAGACTGTTTTCAAAAGAGTACATACACAAAGCGATAATAGAAGAATATGATGGCAAAAACATTTTTCAATTGGCGCAAAAGTACAATTATTCTGAAAGGACCATTTGGCGAATTTTAAAATCGAAAAAATAAACGCTCCCCTTGTGGAAGAAAAACAAACTGCAAGGGGTGTTGTAATATTTGAATTATTGTGTTATAATCAAGAAAATTGTCGAAAAATGACAAATAGAAAGGGAGATATTATGGCAGAAAAGAAAACATCTAAAAAAGGTAAAAAAATTCCAAAGAGCGTTATTATTGCAATAATTGCAGTTTTGGTTGTTGTAATCGGTCTTGGAGTTGTTTTTGGTCCATCTGGCAAAACAACATTTTCAGTTGAAACAGCATTGAAAGAGGTTTTAGCAGATTCAGAGCTATTAACAGCAGAATATACCTACAATTCAATTGCAAGAATAAAAACTAAAGAAAACGAAATTAAATACCAAATTGCTTATAAAGGCGAGGTTAAATCAGGCTTTGATTTTGAAAAAATTAAAGTAGAAGAAAAAGAAAATAAATATATTATAATCATTCCAAAAATTGAAATCAAAACAACTACTGTTGACCCTGATTTGGAGTATATTTTCACTAAACAAAAATATGACACTGAAAACACTTATCAAGAAGCATTTAATGCTTGTGAAAAAGATTTAAAACGCAAGGCACAAGAAAATGAGTCGCTTCAAAACACAGCAATTGAAAGTGCAGTTGAAACTGTAAAAGCGTTTGCAAAACCATTTGAAAAGAACCTTGAAGAAGGCAAAACAATTGAGGTTGTTTATGTAGATGATTATAGCAAGGAGGCAAAATAATGAAAAAGTTAATATCAATTTTGTTGATTTTATTGTTCGCATTTAGCTTTTCATCTTGTGAAAAAGCAGATGCAGAATTAAACGTAGACGACCTTCATGCTATTTGTGAGTTGTCAACAGTAAAGTGTTATTACAACAATGTTGCACAAATAATTAAAGAGAAAGAAAACATTTTTCAAAAAGACAGAAAAATGTGGATTGAATACGAAGGCGAAGCAAGCATTGGCATTGATATGTCTAAATTAGAAGTTAAAGTAAACGATGAAAATGTAACAATAAAATTACCAGAAGCCGAAATTTTAAACATTGGAATAAAAAAAGATACACTTAATAAAAACTCTTATTCTTATTCTGCAGATGGTGTGATTTTCAAAAACAAAATCACAACTGAAGACCAAGAAGAGGGCATAAAAGCTGCTCAAAAACAAATGAAAAAAGTTGTTCAAGAAAACACATCTTTGTTCACAAAAGCAGAAAACAAAGCCAAAGAATTGATGAAAAATTATATTACAAAAATCGGCGAAGCAACCGGTGTTGAATATGTAATCAAATGGAAATAACCGAGGTGTAAATATGGCAAAGAATAAATGGGTGGCATTTTTATTGTGCTTGTTTTTTGGTTATTTAGGCATACATAAATTTTATGAAGGTAGAATTTTACTTGGCGTAGTTTACATTTTTACAGGCGGTTTGTTTGGATTCGGTATTCTTTTTGATTTAATTGCTTTGCTTTTCAAACCAAACCCATATTTTCCGTAAACAAAACTAAAACCCCCACTGTACATAGCAGAGGGGGTTGTTTTATTTTAAATTAGAAAGAAAAATAGTATGTTTTTTGTAATGTTCAAAATTCTTTTTTGGTGAAACCCTAAAAACTTCACATAAACCTTATAAAAACCCGAATACTCTTTATAACCACAAAACTCTGCTATTTTATAAAGAGAAACATCACCATTTTTAAGCATATGCTCTGCATCTTCCATACGAAGCTCTGTAATATATTCTTTTAAGGTTTTGCCTATAAAATTTTTTATTATTACTGCAATCGTTGAAGGCGAAGTAAAAAACTCATCTGCTAATAATTGATAGGTTATTTTCTCGGTATAGTGCGTTATAATATAATCCATTATTAAAACAGGAACATTTTCTTTATGTGGCTTGTTTTCTTCATCGGAATCGTGTTTGTAATCAGAAATAACACTTAATTCTGAAATTGTTGATAAAACCTTTGCTTCAATATGACATCTTCCAAGAGAGTCTGTTGTTGCGAGCGTAACAGAGTCAAGCAGTTGCTTAACAAGTGAAAATTCGCTTGCGCTCAAATCGATAATTTCATTTTTCTTGGCAAAAACATCAAAGCACCTTGCAAAGTTTTTATCGCCGATTTGATTTTTTAAAACAGTAGGTTGAATGTCTATAATAAGATATTCATATTGCTTGTCTTTTTTAAAGGTATATTGAAAAAGTTGTTGTGGTCTTACAAGAACTAACGAGTTTTTCTTGATTGTTCCTTTGAAATCATCATATTTTAACTCGCATTCGCCGTTTATAACATAAAAAAGAACATATAAACTGTTAAATGTTTTATAAGGGCAAATTATGTCTTTAGAATTTTCTTCTTTTACATAAAAATATTCTTCATAAAAAACATTCAAATCATCTTGAAAAAATCCTGTTGTCCAGTTATTCATTATAATATACCTCCTTTTTTTAAAATCATAACACAAAATCAATAACTTTGCAAGGAAAACTAACAAAGTTTGCAATTGAAATTGGTTGATTTGAGTTGTATAATAAAATTAACTAATTATAAGGAGATGTATCTTATGAAAAACACTAAAAAAATATTAGCGTTAATTCTCTCTGCTATTATGTTATTTTCAGTAATGACAACTGTAATAGTAACAAGCGCAGAAACAAATGTAATTTATGTTGACGCTAATGCAACAACCGATGCTTCTGCAGGTGTTTACAAAACATACGAAGAAGCAGTAACCGCAGCAACGGCTGGTACCCATCAAGCTCAAGGTACAACAATTAAATTCTTGAGCGATTACACAAACCCATCAACATCAGCAGGTCTTACTATAAACAAGAGAAATCTTACAATTGACTTGAATGGTCATACAATTAATGCAGTTTCTCGTGCTTTTGACCTCAAAGGTATTGGTATTCAAGTTAAAAACGGTACAATCAACATTACTAATACACTTTGGTATGGTGTGTTTGTCCAAGAAACCAACGCAATAATTGAAAATGTAACATTTAATGCAGATTCAACTACTGGTCCTACAAATGTTTCTGTTCCAGGTGGTCTTGTTAGAAACAGTGCTGGCAAAACTTCAACAATCAAAAATTGTTCATTTAATTATACCGGTAGCCAAGTTCTTTCAAACTCAATGATTGCTATGGTTGCAACATCATCCGGTACATTTAACATTTACAATTCAACACTTAATGGTGGTGGCTCATATTCTGCATTTGCTGCTCGTGGTATTAGTTCATCTGGATATGGTAAAATCAATGTTTATGATACAGATATTTCAAATGTTAACTATCTTGTTTCTACAAATACAACTAATAAAAGTTCAGTAAACACAGTTACAACTTTCTATTCAAGTAAAGTTTCTAATGTTGCACAATGGGCTTATGAGCCTGATTTTGCTACTATCGTTGCTGCTAAAAACACTCATTTTGCAACAACACCAGATGGCGAAGCAATTGAACTTGCATCACTTTCTGCGCCATACTCATTCTATGCAGTATGTGAGCATTCAATGGTAGATGGTACTTGTACACATTGTTATTATGATGGTGTAGATTCTCCTGAAGAACCTTCAGAAACTCCTTCTGAAGAACCAAGTGAAGAACCAACAGAGCCTTCTTCAGAAGAAACCACTACAACTACTACAACCACAACTACAACAACTACAACTACTACAACAACTACTACAACAACCACAACAACTACTGTTCCAAGCACCCCAGAAGTTGCTGATTCATATACTTATGTTGTTTATGACAATATGTCAGGCAATATTAATGCAGGTACAGGCATAGCAACACAAGACAATGCTAATATGAAAGTCACAGTTAACGGTGGTCAGGTAACAAAATTCGCTAACTACAAAACTGGTTATGACTGTGCACAATGGCAAGGCAGCGACAATAACATTTCACTTTCATTTGGACTTAAATATGTTGCTGCAGGCAATTACAAATTAAAACTCGTTACTGTTGACTACACAGCAAGAGGT
>JAZRPW010000045.1:0-2035 GCA_045649405.1 Acutalibacteraceae bacterium | reverse complement strand
AGTCATTTCAAAACAGTTACCAATGTTGTAACCAACAAGCATTTGCTCGGTAAGTTCAATACTTGAAAGGGCAAAATCACTTGTATCAGTAAGTTTGTCGCCCAAATCACCAGGAGTTGTTACGCTTGTTGTTGGTTTTTTGGTGGTTGTGGTGGTTGTTGTAGTTGTGGTTGAAGATGTTTCTTCTTCAGAAGGCTCTTCTGGTTCGGTTGGAATTGTTGAAACTACTTCGCCACCAAACTCTGCAGTTTTTACAAGTAAAATTTTGTCTAAATAACAACCAATATCATTTGCTGTGGTAATTGTCATTTTCAATGTGAGTGTTTCACCAGTTGTAACATTTACTTGATTTTCTGCTTTGACAGAGTAAAAGTAAGTGCCCCAAGAAGTAATGCCATCACCTGAAGTTGACATTAAGTTAACTTCATTATCAACAGATTGAACTGCGTTAGTAGCATCCCAAGCTTCAACAGAATAAGTTGAACGGTTACCATTACATCTGTAACCGAATTGAACCTCATAACTACCTGTTTCAAGACCCGTTAAATTGAAAGTAATATAATCGCCAACTGCACTTTTGCCGTTTCCGTCGTGAACAAGAAATTTCTGTCCACTTGCTTTTGCCGTACAATCTTCATTCCAAGCTGTACCAGTTGAAGTACCAACAGCTTTGATTGTGTTAGCAGCATCATAACAATTTTCTGCTTCAAAAACGAATTTATCGCCAACTTGTGCGCTAGTAACAACGCTAATTGCAACCATTGAAAACAACATAACGATTGCCAAAACTAAACTAATTATTTTTTTCATAATTTTTACTCCTTAAAAAATATTACACCTATATTATAAAACAAAATTCAAAACAAAACAATTGCAAAGTTGTTCACAAAAACTTGCAAAGTTGTTGTTTTTGTGTTATTATAAACAAAAAAACGGGGTGATTTTTGTGCGAAACTGGGAAACGGTATCTTTTCACGATGATTTGAATGTTTTTTACAACAATTATCAAACTATATTTGAAATCCAAGATGGCGGTGGCGTTGCAAATTACAAATCTTTTAATAATTTGTATGTTTTATTGTATATAAAAAATGGCGAAAGCGAAATTAAAGTTGGCAATTTTTCAGGCATTGTAAAGAAAAATTCTTTGGTTGTTGTAAAAATTCAAGAGTTTTTTAAATATGTATTTCGTTGGAAAAAACCATTTGAATATTTACTAATAGACATTCACCCATCTGTTTTTAAAAAGCAAATTGGCGACAAGTACTTTGCAAGAGCTTTTGACTATTTTAAAAATGACCGTGCGATAATTGACCTTAATTCAAGCGAGTTTGCGCTTACAAAACAACTTTTAGATTCTGTTGCCGTGGCTACCAAAACTTCGCAAGGTAGATGCCACATTGAAGCAAAAGTTTTGTCAATTATTTCAGAGTTGTGTGTTATTTCTGACCCTTATCAACAACCGCTTGACACAAAACCAACCAAAGATAATATTCCGGTTTTAATTCTTGAATATATTAGAACACATTACACCGAAAAAATCACTTATGAACTTTTAGCAGAAAAGTTTTA
Source organism: Acutalibacteraceae bacterium (assembly GCA_045649405.1). Classification (GTDB taxonomy): domain Bacteria; phylum Bacillota; class Clostridia; order Oscillospirales; family Acutalibacteraceae; genus RUG11462. The sequence goes on along the minus strand of JAZRPW010000045.1, from coordinate 463 downwards.
CACATCTATTTCAACCGTTTCGGTAATCATTAAAAACTTTACTGGCAAAACATTGAAAGAATATGTCACGCTTCTTCGAATGAGAGACGCAAAAAATATGATAAGTCAAGGTCTTTTGCCGATTAACAAAATTGCAGAACTTTGCGGTTATAAAGAATATTCTGCTTTTTACAGGGCTTATCAAAAATACTACGGCGTTTTGCCAAAAGAAGACAAAAGCCACATGAAAAGATGGCCATTATCAAAATAAAAACAAAAGGCACTCTCAAAAGAGAGTGCCTTTTGTGTAAGGAAAATTGTATGAAAAAATAATATCAAATACTCTTTACCATTTATCATTTTCGTATGGGTCGTATTTTGTTGTTTCAACTGGTTTTTCAGTTGGGTCTGTTGTATCTTCAGGAGAAGATGCAATGATATCAAGAGATTCGTATTTTTCCAATTCTAAACTAATTGTTTCGAA
>JAZRPW010000044.1:0-30422 GCA_045649405.1 Acutalibacteraceae bacterium | reverse complement strand
GTAGGGGCGACTATTAGTCGCCCGAACGGACAGGGCACTGCCCTGTCCCTACAAAATCACTTCACCCTTTATTCCTAGGGGTGGGGCTCTGCTCCACCCGTGGATTATTGCAATCTTCCTTCGTGTCATCCTGAGCGAAGTCGAAGGAACTTGAACAAGCCGTTTTTAAGATTCTTCGACTCCACTTCGTTCCGCTCAGAATGACAATGTGTGGGCTTTGCGTTGCAACGGTTAGATTGTATTCGTAGGGGCGACCGTTTCGGCGGCACCAAGGCACCGCCCTACAAAATCACACAAGTTTAAATATAATTCGTAGGGGTGGGGCTGCTCCACACGTGGAACATAGCACTAACTATTGACAAAATTACAATAATGGTGTAAAATTACACTATAAAGGAGTGGCTAAAAATGAAAAGAGAAGAATTTATTAATTTGTGTGATAAAAAAATAAAGTTAGTTAGGGCGGAATATTCTTTTTCGCAAGATAAAATGGCAAAAATAATTGGTCTTTCAAAGAACACGCTTGTAGAAATTGAAAAAGGGCGCTCAACACTTGGGTTTATGGGAAGTGTTTGCCTTTGCTCAATTTTTTCACAAAGCGAAGTAATTGAATCAACCTTTGGTGGAAATCCAGAAGAAATTATTAAAGCATTATCGTTTGAAAACTTATCAGAAAGTTACCCAAAAACAATGGGCGGTAAAGTTTGGTGGACTGATGTTTTGGTTGAAAACGGCTACAAAATCCAACAAAACTATATTTCTAAGCACTACCGTATTTTAGACAGCCATGACAACCGTTTGATTTCATCTTTTGATTACGATGAAATTCTTGGCGAGTTTAAAATTTTAAATGGAGAACAGAAATGAAAAAATATATTTTGTATTTCATAAATCTATTGCCGATTGGTTTTTGGATAGGCGTTGTTTTTTGTGATTTAAAAACAAGCTATTTGTTTTTCTTAATGCCAATTGTGTTTGCGATAATAAACTGTTTGGCTACAAAAACAGAAGAAGAATATATAATACCTAATACAATTTTTGCATTTGTAAATGCAGCAGGTTGTTTCAGCTTTGGCATATATAATTATATTTATATTTCTCCGCAAGGCGAAACACTTGTACTTTCGTTTATTATTCCAATGATATTGATATATTATATATGTTGTGTAAGCGTGGCAGTATTTTATATTAAAAAAATTATTGTATCAAAAAAGAAAGCGAAAAGTTTATGAAAAAGATGTATTTTGTAAATGCTCTGCCAATTTTATTGTGGTTTTGCGTGTTTGGTGTTGATTTTGTATGGCAATATGGCTTATCTGATCATGATTATTTGTGGATTTTGCCAACACATATCACTTTAGCGTTGCTTTTGATAATGCCAATTGTTTTTGTGATAATAAATATTATTTGCGCAAAAAAATATAAAAACTACTTTGTTTTTAACACAAATTTAGCATTTTCTTGTGCGATAGGTTATTTTGTTTTCGGAATTTTATATTACAATTTCATTTCTTCAGATAGCGAATCATTACTTCTTGCACAAGTGCTACCAATTGTTTCGTTTGTTTATGTGTTTTTACTCGCTGCCATTGGTTTTATAATTAAACTTGTTGCAAAAATATTGAAACGGAGAAGAATTTATGAAAAATATTGATATAGTAAGCAAAGGGTTGAATGTAATTGTTGGTATAATTTACATTCCGATTTCGTTTTTTAGTTGGATATTTATGATGGCTTCTGATGGAACAATTGATGCAACCAACACCCCTTATATAAATTTATTAGAAGTTTTTTGTGTTGTTGCTTTTTTAGTGCCTTTTTTGTGTTTGTTGGGAGTTGTTTTTTCAGCAATTTTAAGAAAAAAAGGCAAAAGCATTTGTTCTCTTATTGTTTTGTTTTTACCATTAGTCCTATTTGTTTTTAATATGTTTTTACTTGGCTATGCCGAAAAAATAATTAAATAAATTAAAAGCATTCTGCTTTATGCAGAATGCTTTTTGTTTGTCAATTTTAAATTAAAACTTTGTTTTGGGATTTCGATATTTTCGATATAACAATTTTTATTTAGGGTAATTTTAACTTCACCAAGTGAACTTTGTGTTGTTGCTTTATATTTTTCATCAACCAATTGAAATTCTAACTCATCAGTGTTTAAAATGTTTTTAAATGAAATTAAAAGCAATTTGAAAAACGCGGTGTCTGGCAAATCGTCTTGAGTGTAAGAAACCTTAATTCCGTTGTAATCAATCGAATACGTACCATTTTTTGCGCTAACCTTTAAGCCTTTGAGAGTATCAGGCGAGTTGACCTTAATTTCAACCAACTCATCTTCTTTAACTGACAATTCGCCTTTGATTTGCATTTCGTTATACAAAAGGGTAAAGTCGGCTTCAAAAACTGTTTTTGGCGTTATTTTTGTGTTTTTTTGACATCCTGAAAATAAAAAAGTTATAGCTACCAAAACACAAATTAATTTCTTTATGAAAATTACCTACCTTCAATTTCTTTGTAAATATGGCTTAGCATTTTAATCATTGTTTTAGGCGAAGTGAATCTTGCAGAAAACTTTTCTTCGCTCAAATTTCCTGAAAGACCGTGAATATAAACCCCTGCTTTTGCCGAGTCAAACGGCGCAATGCCTTCACCGATAAACGCCGCAATAATTCCGCAAAGCATATCACCACTGCCACCGGTTGCCATTGCAGGTGTGCCGGTTTCATTAATAAAATATTCGCCACACTCGTTAGATATTACTGTGTTTTTGCCTTTAAGCACAGTAATAACACCGTGAGTTTTTGAAAAGTCTGTGGCAACTTCTATTCTGTTTGCGTTAACATCGGTCGGTGTGGTTTTAATAAGTCTAGCCATTTCGCCTGGGTGCGGTGTTACAATAACATCGCACTTTTTGTTTTCCAAAATGCTCAAGTCTTGCGCCAAAATATTAAGCGCATCGGCATCAATAACAAGTGGCACTTCACACTTTTCAACAACAAAACGCAACACCTTGTCTGTATAATCAGTATTGCCCATTCCACAACCAATTACTACAACATCAGCACGTTTTAATGAGTTTTTCAAAGACTGTTTATCTTGCAATGTAAAGTCATTTGAAATTGGTGTGCAAACTGCTTCAGGAACGGCGCTCGATACAATAGGGTAAACCCTGTCTTCACAGGCAATATCACAAATGCCAATGCCACTTTTAATACAAGCGTTGGCACAAATAATTGCCGCGCCAGCCATTGAATAAGAGCCGGCAATTATAAGTGCTCTGCCAAAATCAGATTTGTTCGCTTCACTTCTTCTTTCGCTAAATAAAGAAAAAATCTCTTTTTTCTGTTTGCTCATCATCTTTTTTCCTTTCAATTCATAAACTTAATTTAGAAAGATTTTTGGGGTGAATTTATGAAAATTAGGGTTAAAAAGCGACTAAAAAAATACTTTTTAACCGTTATTATTTTGCTTTGTGTTGTGACCGTTTTTTCAAACAGTCATCATTTTGAAAAACCCGTTAGGTCATTTGCAAATTGTGTAATACCTGTTTTGGCACATTTTGTTTTGCCAAAAGGCGAAAGCCCAACCACAAAACCAATTGAAATAACCACCACAACAACGCATAAACAAACGCAACCAAACATTAGCCAAACTTTGCAGGTTTCGGCAAGCGAAAGTGGTGGCAGAGTGTTAAGCCAAACAATTGACAAGTCAGGCGCAACCGGCTCTTTTGGTGATGTTTTTATTAAAAACCAAACCGAAAAGGTGGTTGACATTCAAAAAGCGCTTTCAAACAAGCCGAAATTTAATATAAAACAAAACTCAAAACAACCGCAAGTTTTAATTGTGCATACCCACGCAACCGAATGCTTTTTTCCAAAGGTGGTTAATTCTTACCCAAAGTCTTGGGGTGAGCGTGATAACAACACAAACAACAATATGATTGCGGTTGGCAAGGTGTTAGCGAATGCGTTAAACAAAGCAGGCATTAACACCATTCATTCAACCGTTTTACACGACCAAGAATCCTATACATATTCATATGACCGCTCACGAGAAACCATTAAATATTACCTTGAAAAATACCCATCAATCAAAGTGGTTTTTGATGTTCACCGTGATGCGATTAATTGTGAAAACGGCGACAAACTGCGCCCAATTGTTGATATAAACGGAAAAACTGCGGCGCAAATAATGCTAATTTCAGGTTGCCAGTCAGGACCGATTACCGACTATCCTAATTGGCAAAAAAACTTTAGGTTTTCGGTTGGCCTTCAACAAGCAATTGAGCGGCAGTACCCGTCACTTGCACGGCCACTATTTTTTGCTGAGAAAAAGTACAACCAAGATTTGTGCGAAAATAGTTGCTTAATTGAAATTGGCTCCCAAGCGAATTTAATCAAGGAAGCCAAATATTCTGCAAAACTACTTGCAAAAGTTTTAATAAAATATCTTAATAATAATTTCTAATAACCGCAATAACTTTGCCCAAAATTACCGCATCATTGGTGTAAATTGGGTCATAATTTTCGTTTGCAGGTTGAAATCTAAATCCAAAACCTTCACGATAAAAATATTTAACGGTTGCTTCATCGCCATCAATAAGCGCCACCACTATTTCGCCTTCATAAGCAGTTGGAGTTTTCTCGCAAACCACAATATCATCTTCCAAAATTGCGGCGTCAATCATACTGTCACCACGAACGCGCAAAGCAAAATACTCTTTGTCAGAAGCGCGCGACATTGGAGTGAACGGAATGTAACACTCAATGTCTTCAACGGCAAGTGTTGGCATACCCGCTTGAACTTGACCAAGCACCGGTATTTGAAGTGCAGGCTCTGTGCCGGCAATTCTAATTGAACGAGAGTTGTTTTTGTCACGCTCAATAAGGCCAATTTCTTCAAGATGTTTCAAAATTGCGTGAACAGAAGAAGTGGATTTAAGCCCGGTTTCTTCACAAATTTCACGAACAGTAGGCGGAATAGAATCATTTATTCTTTTTTGCAAAAATTCAAAAACTTTTTGTTGAGAAGTATTTAACATTTTACTCACCTCGTTTTTTAATTACATTCATTATAATGGTATAGGTTAGGCGAAACAATTTTGTTTCGCCACAAAATCAAAGATTTTGCGACAAATTTTCAAATAAATTTGTCCTATTCCATTGCAATGAATGTTGTGCAAAATTAAATATTAAAATTTAATTTTGCTTGAATCCACTTTTCAAGTGGATTGTCGAATCGCTTTTAGCATTTCGACATACTACATTCATTATAACACACAATCTTAAAAAAAGCAAACATTTGTTTGTTTTTCTTTTTAAAAAAATGCAAAAGCTTTAAAATTTCTTGCAATAAAGTGTGTTTTATGCTAAAATAAAAGTTAATCTAAAAGTTTTTTAAGAGGTGAAAAGATTTGGCATACTTTGCCGGAAATATAGATGTTGCGGTAATCGGCGCAGGCCACGCAGGTATTGAAGCGGCGCTTGCTAGCGCGCGTCTTGGTCTTGAAACAATCATTTTTACAATAAATCTTGACTCGGTGGCAAATTTGCCTTGCAACCCTGCAATTGGTGGCACAGCAAAAGGTCATTTGGTTAGAGAGTTAGACGCGCTCGGTGGCGAAATGGGTAAAGCGGCAGACGAAACCTTCATTCAATCCCGTATGCTTAACAAAGGCAAAGGTCCTGCAGTGCATTCTTTGCGCGCGCAAATTGACAGAAGAGCATATTCTGAGCGAATGAAACACACACTCGAGTTGCAAGAAAATTTAACACTCATTCAAGCAGAAATTACTGCAATTGAAAAGGGTGAAAACGGCGAGTGGAAGGTGTTTACTCGACTCGATGCTTACTACATAGCAAAAGCAGTTATTATTTGTACAGGCACATTCTTGGGCGGCAAAATTTATGTTGGCGAAGTCAACTTTGAATCAGGCCCAGACGGTGTTTTCCCTGCGGCATTTTTAGGAAAATCACTTCGTGAACTTGGCGTGCAAACAAGAAGGTTTAAAACAGGTACACCACCTAGAGTTTTGCGTTCTTCAATTAATTTTGAAGACCTTGAAGAACAGTTTGGCGATGACCCAATTACTCCGTTTTCTTATGACACCGACCCTAGCACACTCGAAAACAAAGCAACCTGTCACATTACCTGGACAAACGAAAAAACAAAAGAGATTATTCTTAACAATCTTCATCGTTCTCCACTTTACGCAGGCGATATTGAGGGTGTTGGCCCTAGATATTGTCCAAGCATTGAAGACAAAACTGTTAGATTTAAAGATAAGTTGCGACATCAAATTTTCATTGAGCCATGTGGGCTTAACACCGAAGAAATGTATTTGCAAGGTGTTTCAACTTCACTTCCTGAAGAGGTGCAACAACAACTTTACCGCAGTATTAAAGGTCTTGAAAACTGCAAAATTATGCGTAACGCTTACGCAATTGAATATGACTGTGTTGACCCAACTTCGCTTTATGCAACGCTTGAATTCAAAGAATTCCCAGGGCTTTACGGTGCAGGTCAATTCAACGGCTCTTCTGGTTATGAAGAAGCGGCTGTGCAAGGTTTTGTTGCCGGTGTAAACGCTGTTAGAAAAATTAAAGGCGAAAGTGCTTTTACGCTTTCTCGCGCTGATTCTTACATAGGTACGCTTATTGATGACCTTGTTACAAAAGGGTGTAATGAGCCTTATAGAATGATGACTTCTCGTTCAGAATATCGTCTTGTTTTAAGACAAGATAATGCAGATGAGCGTTTAATGGGAATGGGTAGAGAAATCGGTCTTATTGATGATAAAAAATGGAATGCATTTTTAACACGACAAGAATTAAAACGTGCAGAAATTGAGCGTGCAAATTCTTATGTTTTCTCGCCAAGTGATGAGTTAAACGAAATTTTGGTGGCAAATGACACAGCAACTGCTACTACTGGTGTTCGCCTTTGCGACCTTATTAAAAGACCTCAACTTGATTATGACAAAATTGAGAAAATTGATAAAACCAGACCAGAACTTCCAAGAGATGTTTTGATTTCTGCGCAAACAGAACTTAAATATGATGGTTATATTAAACGTCAAAACTCTGCAATTAAAGAGTTAAAGCGTCTTGAAAACAAGCATTTGCCTGAAACAATTGATTACAATTCAATCACAGGGCTTAGACTTGAGGCAAGAGAAAAACTTTCAAAAATTAAACCAAAGAATATTGGACAAGCATCTCGCGTTTCGGGTGTTTCGCCTGCAGATGTTTCGGTGCTTTTAATTTGGCTTGAGAAAGGAAATTTAAATGACTAATTTTTTGCTTAAAACTTTTGTTAAAAATTATGAAGACACAAAAGATTCTGCAGTTCGTGAAAATTACGGCACATTTGCAGGAACGGTTGGCATTGTTGTAAACGTTTTGCTTGCAGTTGCAAAATTTATTGCGGCAGTTGTTTCCGGCTTTGCAGTATCTGTGCTTGCTGACGCACTCAACAACTTTTTAGATGCGGCATCTTCACTTGTGACTTATGTTGGCTTTAAACTTTCAAATATGGAAGAAGATGAAGACCATCCATTCGGCCACGGAAGAATTGAGTATATTTCAGGTCTTGTGGTTTCATTTATTATTGTTTTGGTTGGTTTTGAACTTTTGAAAGAGTCAATTTCAAAAATAATTACACCAAACACAAATTCTTACAGCGTTGTTTCTGTTGTAATTATGGCGGCGGCAATTTTGGTTAAAATTTGGCTTGGTTTTTTCAACAAAGTTTTGGGTGGAAAAATCAACTCAACTGCACTTAAAGCCACTGCAATGGATAGCTTTTGTGATGTTGCGGCAACATCAACCGTTTTAATCGGTCTTGTTGTTGGCTTGGTGTTCAATGTTAATATTGAAGGTTACACCGGCGCAGTTGTTTCTTTATTTATAATGTATACAGGTGTGGTTTCTGCTAAAGACACACTTTCACCACTTTTGGGCGAAGCGCCAGATGAAGAGTTGGTTGAAGAAATTGAAAAAACTGTTCTTTCGCATGAAGAAATTATTGGTATTCATGATTTGATTGTTCATGATTACGGCCCAGGCAGAAAGATTTTGTCACTTCACGCAGAAGTAAGTTCTGAAGGCAATGTTGTTGACATTCACGACACAATTGACCTTGTTGAAATGGAATTAAACCATAAATTCAAATGCGTTTCAACCATTCACATGGACCCAATTAATCTTAACTGCGAATTAACAAATAGTTTGAAAATTGTTGTGGGCGAAGTGTTGAATGAAATCGACCCAGTGCTTACTTTCCACGATTTTCGTACTGTTTCAGGTCCAACCCACACAAACTTGATTTTTGATGTTGTGGTACCTTTTAAATTTGAAATGACTGCCGATGAGTTGAAAGCAGAAATCAAAAAGAAGGTAACACAAAGAAACGAAAATTATTTTTGTGTTATCAATGTTGACAGAAAGTTTGTTAAAGAAAAGGAAGCGTAAGAATGAAAAATAAATATAGCGAAAGCGTTAAAAAACTTCGTGCGTTTTTATTAGAAAAAGAATCTTTGCGTCAAGACTGGGCGAAAGAAAAATGGTCACATGCTAACGGCAATGTTTTTACAATTGGCAGAGTGTTAGTGCCAATTGTGTCGGTTGTTGGATTTTGTTTGATGTTTATTGTTTGCTTAATTAGATTTGCAAACATTCCTGAAATTAACAGAATGCTTGCAGGGTCGGTTGAAGGCACTAATGATTATATGGTAAATGACCCAACAATTTATCCGTTTTTTGTGCTTGTGTTTTTATCAATGTGCTTTGGCGTTTACATTTTTATAAGATTTATTGCCGGCAAATACAAAAAATCTGCGTTTATGTTGTTTTTCAACTCGTTGTTTTTGTGCCTTTGCGCTGGTATTAGATATGTTGCAGACCAAGGCACATTTCCTGATAATTCAGATTTTGAATTAGGTCCAACCTTTTCTTATTATGAATATGCGCTTGCAACACTCGTTGTTTTTGCAGTGCTTGTTGTTTACGCTTTAATTTTGGTAATTTTGAATATTAAAGACAAACGTGAATTTGAGCAAAATGTTGAGCATACATTATTAAAAATTGTTAATAAATCAGAAAATGGCGACTTGTTAACAGAAGAAGAGTATGCAAAATTAATTGATGATTATATTGAAAAACAATCTAAAAAATGATTTCAAACTGGCTAAAATGCAAAATGCGTTTTAGCCAGTTTTTTGCAATTTTCGAACAGCATTTCGGCTCATAATTCCAAATTAGAATTAAAAAGTCAAAAAATGCAAGAAAAAATGGCAAAAAAGGGTTTACAATTGATTTTCGTTGTGATATAATCAACCCGTCCTAAATTAAAAAAAGGAGAAAGAAAAATGGAAATTACAAAAAAACAATCTTTAAGCAAACTTATTAACTTGCTTATCGGTCCACTTGGCTTTTTGCTTGTTTACTTGTTGTTGCCAAACACAGGTGTTACATATGCTCAAGCAGGTGCAATCGGTACAGTATTTTGGCTGGCTTATTGGTGGATTACAGGTCCTGTTGACTACGCAGTAACCGGTCTTTTGCCAATCGCTATCAACGCAATTTTCCAAATTGCAAACGTGGGTGAGGTTGACGCATTCAAAACTGGTATGTCAAACATTTTGTCAAAATACGCTGATGAAACAATCATTCTCATTCTTGGTGCTTCACTTATCACAGCGGCTTGGGGTGACATTGGTCTTGACAAACGTATTGCAACAAAATTCTTGTCACTCATTGGTAACAAAATGAGAGGTCAAATTGCATTCTGGTTCATTCTTACAACTGTTCTTTCAGCAGTTTTGCCAAACGCAGTTGTTTGTGCAGCAATCACACCAATCGCAGTTTCAATGCTCAAATTTGTTGGCGAAAAAGATATTTCAAATAGTAAAAAAGCTTCAATGGTTCTTCTTACAATCGCTTACGGTGCTGGTGCAGGCGGCTTGGCTTCACCACTCGGTGGTGCAATGAACCTTACAGTAATTAACTTTATTAATGAAATTCCTGGCGTTGCAGAATTTACTTATATTAACTGGTTCTTGAAATTCTTGCCAGTAATGATTATTCTTACAGTAAGCAACATCTTGTTCTTGATTTGCTTCTGCAAAAAAGATGAAGCTCTTGAAGGTTCAAAAGAATACTTCATTAATGAATACAAAGCAATGCCAAAAATGTCAAGAGAAGAAATTCTTTCACTCGTATTCTTCCTTGTACCAACAGTGCTTTCATTCGCTCAACCACTTTACAAAGCTTATTTACCAGGTCTTAAACCTGCTTACCTTTTCATCATCTTCGGTATTCTTTCATTCTTGATTAAGAAGAAAGACGGCAACCCAATGATGACTTGGAAATCAGCAGAAAGAAACGTTGTTTGGGATATGCTTTACATCTTCGGTGGTGGTCTTGCAATCGGTGCAATGCTCAAAAACTCAGGCGCAGATATTGTTATCGGTAACCTTATGGAAAAATCAGGCCTTAACGGTGGTTTCTTAATGATTCTCTTAATCGTTACATTCACAGTTATTATGTCTGACGTAACTTCAAACACAGCAACAGCAGGTATCGCAATTCCAATCGTAATTGCAATGTGTGGTAACGACGCAGGTTGTATTCCATATGTACTTGCAGCAACAATCGGTGTAAACCTTTCTTACATGCTTCCAACATCAATTCGTGCAATCTCAGTTGGTTATGGTTTGTCACCTAAATTTATGCTTAAAAAAGGTGTGCCACTTACAGTTATCGTAATTGCATTAATGGCAGTTACAGCTTTCATCTTTATGAAAACTGGATTCTGGGCAACAACTACATTTTAATTAATTGCAAAATAAAAAAGCACCCGCAAATGCGGGTGCTTTTTTACTGTTAAATAATTTCTAAATTTTCAATTCCATATTTTAAAATTAAATTAATTAATTCATTTCTTGAATAATTACTTTCCTTGGAGATGTTATCTAAATCGTTTAAAATTTCTTCTTTAATTCGCACAGAAATAATCTTATTCCCGTCTTCTCCACGCTTTCTAATTTTAAGTGTTTCTTTGTTCACTGCGTAATCACCTCTTGCTATATTTTAATATTGACAAAGAACAAAAAATATAATACAATATAATATGTAAATGTGATACATTTATAATACAAACGAAATGAGGTAATATTTATGAACGAAAACGCAAATACTCAAGAATTAAACAACGTTGAAAACGAAGCTCTTGACAAGATGAGTCACGGTCTCAAGGAGATTTGGAAAATCATTATTTTCTGCTGTGTTGGCTGGTTACTTATTACTGTTGGTATGAAAGTCACACCATTTCTCGCTCTTCTTGGCGCATTAGTTATTTCTCTTCCTTCAGTTATTGCAGTTAGACGCTATGGGTTTAAAAACATTTTCAATTATGATTATCAAATCGTTACCACTTATAGTGACGGAAGCAAAACTTATGACCCTGATTTAGGTGGCAAACTTGGTATGATGGTGTTGCAATTGTTTGTAACAATTTTAGTTGGTGTTGTACTTACTCCAATTAGATACATTTCATATTGTATTAAATTCCAAAGCAATTGCAAAAAGTTGAATTGGAAACCAGAATTCAAACTTGGCATTTTATTACCAACTATCGTTGGTGTTGGCGTGTTTATTTTAGGATTTATTTTAGTGTCTGTATTATAAACAAAATAGGAAAATATGAAAAAGCACTCGCAAATGCGGGTGCTTTTTTCGGTGGTACGCCCGTTGGCTAAAATACAACAAAAAAAGAGCAACCAAAACGGTTGCTCTTTTTAAATTATTTTACTTTAACTTTTTTAACTTTTGCCCATTTTGAGTAAGCTTTAAGTTTGCCTTGTTTAACCATTGCTCTAACTTGTACTTTGTAAGTACCTTTTTTGAGTTTCTTGATTAACTTTGTAGCATTCTTTTTAGCTTTGAAAGTTTTAATCTTCCATTTGCCTTTGATTCTGTATCTAACTTGGAATCTATTAGCACCTTTAACCTTTTTATAAGTTACTTTGAACTTTTTGCCAGATGCTTTTTTAACAGTGAATTTAGGTTTAGCAAGGGTTAATTTTTTAATTGTTGTGCCTTGTTTAATCAAACCTTTACAATCTGCACAAATTGTGTTGCCTGTGTTACCAACTGCAAAGTATGTTGCTTTCTTTGCACCAACAACTGCTGTTTTGCTATGAGCACAAACTGTTGGTTGTGTTGTTGATTGTGTTGGAGCATCAGTTGGTTTTGCTGTAGTAGGTGCTTCAGTTGGTTTTGTTGTTGGTTGTGTTGTTGTAGTTGTAGGAACAGGAGCAACTGTTGTAGTTGTTGTAGTTGTAGGAACAGGAGCTACTGTTGGCTCTGTTGTTGTAGCTGTAGGAACAGGAGCAACTGTTGTAGTTGTTGTAGTTGTAGGAACAGCTGAAGTTGTAGTTGTTGTAGTAGTTGTCTCTTCTGTAGGTTCTTCTGTATCTACATTATCAACTGTAAATGAACCTTCTTCAAAAGCGATGAAATAAATATAGTAAGTTTTGCCTTCTTCGAGAATAGCATATGCTTCTAATTCGTTTTCTTCATTTACGTCAAATTCAGGTAAGTTGCCTTCTTCGTCGCAAATCCATAAAAGCATAAATTCTTCGCCAGCATCAAGAGTGTATCTACCTGTTGTTTCTGGAACAAATTTTACAACTTGTTCTACTGGTTCGCCTTCATCATCGAATTTTGTGCCAAATTCGAATTCGCCTTCGCCTGAAAATTCATAGTCAGGTTCTGGAATGATTACAGGAATTTCTGGTTCATAATCTTCTGTTGATTCTGAAACATATACATCAAACACAACATCTTCTTCAGAATATGTTGCGAAACCAAGATAATAAGTTTCGCCTGCTTCAAGATAAACATTTAATGCGAAGTTAGAGTTGCCTGAATAAATGTCATCAGAATGATCAATATAATTACCCTCTGCATCATAAAGGACTACAAAAACATCGTCTTCTGTATCTGATTCAAACAAATACCAACCTGATTCAGCAGGAGTGAATTTGTAGTATGTATATGAGAATACATTTTCTTCTGTTTCTTCATCATAAGTCATACCGCCAACTGCAACGTCTGCAATTATGCCAGCGCCAGCAACTTCGCCTTCTGTTTCAAATGGCTCTTCTGGTTCAACTGGTTCGCTTGGTTCTTCTGAAGGTTCTGTTGGTTCCTCTGAAGGTTCAGTTGGTTCTTCTGGAGGTTCAGCTTCAGTTGTAGTTGTTGTAGTGAAAATGTCTGGTTCAGAAGGGTCGTTATCACCTTCAGTTGATTCTACAGGAGCCTCTGTAGTAGTTGTAGTTGTTGTAGGCTCTGTTGTTGTAGTTGTAGTAGTTGTAGTAGTTGTTGTAGTTGTTGTAGTTGTAGTAGTTGTTGTTGATTCTTCAGTAGGTTCTTCTGAAGGTTCAGTAGCGTCAGTTGGTTGTGTTGTAACAACTGAGTCGCCAAAGATATCTTCAACCCATGGGTCATGGTTAGATTCTTGAGCAAGACCTGCAGTTGAAACTACAGACAATAACATTAAGATACTAAGGAAAATTGCTAAAAGTTTTTTGTTCATAATAAATCCTCCAAAAATTAGTTAAATTAAGTTTATCACAAATAAGAGAAAAAAGCAAGGTTTATTCTTCTCTTCCGCAACACTTTTTATATTTTTTACCACTTCCGCAAGGGCAAGGGTCATTTCTGCCGATTTTGTTGCCTTTTCTAACTGGCTCTTTTTTAAGTGAACCATCATCGGCACCTGAAGCGCCGGTTTCTTTTGCAACCTTTTCACGCTCGAGGGTTACGTTCTTGCGCACACGTACATTTAAAATACGTTTTGCAACATCTTCTTTAATGCTTTCGGTCATTGCGTTGAACATATCATAACCTTCATTACGATATTCAACAACTGGGTCGTGTTGACCATAAGAACGAAGATGAATACCTTCTCTAAGGTCGTCCATTGCGTCAATGTGTTCCATCCAATGAGTATCAACCGACCTTAATAGAACAACACGTTCAACTTCACGCATTAATTCATCGCCAAACTCTTCTTCACGCTCGGCATAAACATTTTCTGCAATTTCAACAAGGCGGTCAACAACGTCTTGCTTGTCAAGTGAGTCAAGGTCAGCATTTGTGTAGTTAAACTCATCTTCAACTGGAAGCCAACTTGAAAGTTCAAGTTTAAGACCTTCAAAATTCCACTCTTCTGCAATGTCAGCTGAAAGATAATGGTTGCAAATTTCTGCAAGTGTATCTTTAACCATACCTTTAACGGTTGCAGTAATGTCATCGCCATCAATAACCTTGTTTCTTTGGTCATAAATAATTGTTCTTTGAACGTTCATAACATCGTCATATTCAAGCACGCTCTTTCTGATTGAGAAGTTACGATATTCAATTTTTTGTTGTGCGCCTTCAATTGTGTTAGAAAGCATTTTCATTTCAAGTGGCACGTTGTCTTCAACATTAAGAGTTTCCATAATGCGATAAATTCTTTCGCCACCGAAAAGTCTCATCAAATCATCTTCAAGTGAGATGTAGAATCTTGATTCACCAGGGTCACCTTGACGACCAGAACGACCACGAAGCTGGTTGTCAATACGTCTTGATTCGTGACGCTCGGTACCGATAATACACAAACCGCCTGCTTCTCTAACACGCTCTGCTTCTGGCTGAATTTCTTCTTTGAATTTTGCGTTAAGTTCTGAGAATGTTTTTCTTGCATTCAAGATTTCTTCATTGTCGGTTTCGGCAAATCCAGTTGCTTCGGCAATCATCTCATCTTCAAAACCTTGTTTCTTCATCTCGGCTTTTGCCATATATTCAGCGTTACCACCGAGCATAATGTCAGTACCACGACCTGCCATGTTAGTAGCAATTGTAACTGCGCCAAACTTACCTGCTTGTGCAACAATTTCTGCTTCTTGACGGTGGTTTTTAGCATTAAGCACGTTGTGTTTAATGCCTTTGCGCTTAAGCATTTTGCTCAAAAACTCTGACTTTTCAATTGAAATTGTACCAACAAGCACCGGTTGACCTTTTTCATGTCGTGCTGCAATGTCTTCAATAACTGCTTCGAATTTAGCCATTTCGGTTTTATAAACAATGTCAGGATTATCAAATCTTGCAAGTGGTTTGTTTGTTGGAATTTCAACAACGTCAAGTCTGTAAATTTCATTAAACTCTTGGCTTTCGGTAAGAGCAGTACCTGTCATACCTGAAAGTTTATCATACATTCTAAACAAGTTTTGGAATGTAATTGTAGCCAAAGTTCTTGACTCGTTTTCAATTTTAACATTTTCTTTTGCTTCAATTGCTTGGTGAAGACCTTCGTTATATCTTCTACCAAACATCAAACGGCCTGTAAACTCATCAACAATAATAACTTCGCCGTCTTTAACAACATAGTCAATGTCACGGTGCATAATACCGTGAGCTTTAATTGCTTGGTTAACGTGGTGAGCAATTGTAATGTTTTCAGAATCATTAAGATTTTCAATACCGAAAAATTCTTCTGCTTTTTTAACACCACTTGCAGTAAGTGTTGCAGATTTTGCTTTTTCATCAACAATATAATCGCCGTCAGCGGCAACTTGCTCTTCGGCATCTTCTTTTGAATTAAGATTTTTAATCTTTGTCATTTTAAGTGACTTTGCAAGTGAGTTTGCACGTGCATAAAGGTCGGTTGATTTTTCGCCTTGACCAGAAATAATAAGTGGTGTTCTTGCTTCGTCAATCAAAATTGAGTCAACCTCATCGACAACAGCAAAATTGTGACCACGTTGCACACGCTCGTTTGCGTAAGTAACCATATTATCACGAAGATAGTCAAAACCTAATTCGTTGTTTGTACAATAGGTAATGTCAGCGGCATAAGCAGCGCGTCTGTCTTCGCCCTCAACATCATGAGTAATAAGACCAACTGTAAGCCCCAAAAATCTGTAAAGTTTGCCCATCCACTCAGAGTCACGCTTTGCAAGATAGTCATTGACTGTTACAATGTGAACACCTTTGCCAGAAAGTGCGTTAAGGTAGGTTGGCAATGTTGCAACCAATGTTTTACCTTCACCGGTTTTCATTTCAGCAATTCTGCCTTGGTGCAAAACAATACCACCAATAATTTGAACAGGGTAAGGGCGCATGCCCAAAACTCTGTCAGCACCTTCTCTACAAACTGCAAATGCTTCTGGCAAAATATCATCTAAAGTTTCGCCAGCTTGTAATCTGTTTTTAAATTCTTCGGTTTTAGCTTTAAGTTGTTCATCACTAAGTTTTTTGAACTCTTCTTCATACGCTAAAACTGCATTCTTGATAGGTTCAATTTTTTTCAATTGTTTTTTTGAATAAGAACCTAACAAAAAGTCTCTAAGCCCCATATTAAAAATTCCTTTCAGAAATATAATCTTAATTATAATATATAATAACATATATTAATGCAAAAAAAAAGAACTATTTGTAAATTTTTTGAATTTCACAAATAATTCTTTTAAAATTTTGGCTTATTCTTCAATAACTAACATATCTTTAGGCAAGAAATACCACTTTCCGCCAACCTGAACAGAATATTCGTCGGCAATGTAGTATTGTTGCATTCCTTCATCATTTTCAACGGCACATCTAACAGTAATGTGTTTCATTTTTTCAATTTTAATGTTGTAATTAAGTTCGGTACATACATCTTGATAAAACTCAACCATACTGTCGGTGTAAGAATAAACATCAACAACTTGTGATGTGATTTCATAGTTGTTGCCATAAGCGTTTTTCAAAATTTCAACAGTTTCATCTTTGTAGGTGTCAAAGTTGCCGTAAGATTGTGTGAAAAAGTTTTCGGCATCTGCTTTAAACCCACCGTACATTTCATCAATATACCCTTGAATGTCGCCAGAATAAAGGGCAGTAACGGCATTTTTAATTGGTTTTGCAGGCACTGTTTTGTTGGCGTTTGTGCTTACTAAAACAGCGCAAATAATACCAATAATTGCAATAACAACA
The DNA here is from genome assembly GCA_045649405.1 of Acutalibacteraceae bacterium. Taxonomy (GTDB): domain Bacteria; phylum Bacillota; class Clostridia; order Oscillospirales; family Acutalibacteraceae; genus RUG11462. Next base: position 13,401 of record JAZRPW010000044.1, on the reverse strand, counting down.
AACAAAATTAACGCACCTTTTGGCTTGTTTTCGGCTTGTTTTACCTGTTCTTCTTCAATTAGCGAAAGGTTTTCGCTTCCACATTCGCTGCACTGCATTTGAAAATCTTGAAGTTCAGCGCCACAGTCTAAACACTTTCTCATTTTTGCCACTCCTTGAGTTTGTTAATATTACAATTATTATACAAGAAAAATCTTTGTTTGTAAATAGTAGATTTTTGTGTCAGTGCGTGTTATAATTATTATGGTGAGGTGGGGTATATGAAAATTTATATTGCTAATGACCATGGTGGCTATGAAATAAAGAAGAAAATAATGAATTATCTTTTAGAAAAGCGAAATGTTGTTGTAAATGAGGGCAGTGATACAAAAGAAATAGTTAGATACCCTTATTACGCTTCTAAAGTTGCCGTTGCTGTTTCAGAAGGCATTGCCGATAAAGGTATTTTAATTTGCAATTCAGGAATAGGAATGAGCATTGTTGCAAATAAATACAAAGGCGTTAGAGCGGCAGTTGTAAATGATATAGAAACTGCAAAATTAACTCGTTTGCATAATGATTCAAACGTTTTGTGTCTGGCGGGAAAAGACTTGAGTTTTGATAAAGCAAAAGAAATAGTTGATGTTTGGCTTGAAACCGAGTTTGAAGGTGGCAGACATAATATTTCTCTTGATTTAATTGAAGAAATCGAGCAAGAAAATACAATCCAGTCTAATTGGAACGATTATGACAGAGAAGCTCTTTCTCGCAGAGAAGAATTTTATAAAAATGAGTGGCAAAATCCTGTTAATATTTTACTTGATACTGATATGTTAACCGATTGTGATGATGTTGCTGCACTTTCTATGCTTCTTAACCTTGAAGCTCGAGGCGATGCTAATATTTTGGGGGTTACAGTTTCATCTGCAAACGAACTTTCTGCGCCTGTAACAAAAGCGGTTTTAGAGTTTTATGGCAGAGGAGATGTGCCTGTTGGTGCGCCCGAAAAAGGTCAAGGCGGATTTAGAAATGATTCTTGTTTTTTACAACAGATTGTTGATGAATTTAACCCTTCAATAAAAACAAATAGTGAAGCAGAAATCGGTTATAAATTGATGAGAAAAGTGTTGGCAAACGCTAAAGATAATTCGGTAAAACTCGTAACAATCGGTTATTTAACAAATCTTGCAGCACTTTTAAAAAGTGGCGCAGATGAAATAAGCGAATTTACAGGCGAAGAGTTAATCGCTAAAAAAGTTAACGAATGGGTTTGTATGGCGGGCAACTTTCCTGATGACCCTGCGATTGATAATGTTAATTTTACAAGAGATGCAGAAAATGCGCTTTATTGTGTTAGAAACTATAAAGGCAGAATAACATTTGTTGGCAGAGATATAGGTCATAATATTTTTGTTGGCGATGATTTTCATAATTTAAAAAGCCCACATCCGCTAAAACGCTCGTATGAATTGCATAGAGGCAGATGGGGTGATAACTGGGACCATCATACTGCAGACCCATCAACTATTCTTTATTCGGTTTATGGCCCTGCAAACCGATTTGAAATTCAAAGCGGAACTATTACAATAAATGATGATTGCTCGTTTAACTGGAATCCAGAAAAAGCATCAAATGCGAGTTATCTTTTGCAAAAACAAAGTCGAGAAGCAACAGCAAAAGAGATTAATGATATAATAATGAATGTTTAATTTTAAAAAAGCATATGAAAAAGAGTTATTTTATTGGTTGACAAAATAAGGTATTATGATGTATAATTATTGTAATTAAAGTATAAGGAGAGAAAACAATGAAAAAATTTATCAGTTTAATGGTAGTAGTTTTAATGCTTTTTTCAGCATTAAGCATTAGCGCAATTGCTGAAGTTGACACAACAGTAAATTTGCAAATGGTTAATGGCGCTTCAATTCGTCTTAACGAGAAAAATGGTATTCGTTTTTATGCTGAAGTTGACACAGCAAAGGTTGAAGAATTAAGAAATGCTGGCTACAAAGTTGAACTTGGTATGCTTATTGCCCCTAAAGATATGTTGAAAATTTCAGGTAGCAGTTATGACGCATTGACATTGAATCTTGATACAAGTAAATATGTTAATGTTAAATTTGAATCAAATAACTATTATCAAGAAGCAGACTTTACTGGTATTGTTGGTTCAATTGTTAGCATTTCAGAAACCCCAAATTCTTATAGTTATGATAACGGCAACAAAGCAAGACCATTCGTTGGCAGAGCTTATGCAATTGTAACTGACTCAGAAGGTAACCAAACAATTTCTTATGCAGAGCATTATGGTTCAAACTTCAATAACAATTCACGCTCACTTTATCAATTAGCAAAAGCTTTTAAAGCTGATAACTATGCTGGTATGGAATTGACCGATGAACAACTTAAAAAAGTTGACGACTGGATTGATTGTGAATTTTGGACTGGTAGATATTAAAATGAAAAACCGCTTGTTTTAAACAAGCGGTTTTGTTTTATTTGTTTATCATTAATTTGTTAAGTTTTTCAGACATTACAAGCATTAAAACTGCAAAAATGAGCAGATAAAATGGATAAATTCCAAGCGTTGTGTTTTGCGCAACAAAGCCGAAAACAGGTGGCATTAATGTGCTTCCAAGATAAGCACTTGCCATTTGAATGCCGATAATTGCTTGTGAATTTTGCTCGCCAAAATTGGTTGGCGTTGCGTGAATAATGCAAGGGTAAATTGGCGCAGACCCAAGACCAATAATAAGTAGCCCTGCAAGTGAAAAAAAGGTTGTTTTAAAAGGCAGTGCAACAAAAGCAACACCCAAAACGCAAGCAATAATGCCAAGTCGAATCATATTTTTGTCGCCAATTTTGTCTGCAACAAAACCGCTTAAAAATCTGCCAACGGTTATGCCAATGTAGTAAAGCGAGGCAAACATTGCCGCAGTTTCTGGCAAAACGCCACGAAACTCTGCAAGGTAACTGCTTGCCCAAAGTCCTGCAGTTGTTTCAAGAGCGCAATAGCCGAAAAATGTTAGCAAAACAAGCGGCACGCCAGAAATTTTTAATGCGTTTTTAATGCCAATTGGCTTTGCTTTTTCATCAGGTGTTTTTGCTTTTGTTTTCCAAAGTGGCAAACTTGCAAAAAGGGCAATGGTAAGAATAATTTGAATTACAAAAATCGAAAAATAACCCTTTTGCCAACCCAAATTTTTGGTCAAGCAAAAACTCATTATATAAGGGCTAACTGTAACCCCAACACCCCAAAAACAGTGCAACCAACTCATATGCCTTGATGAATAGTGAATTGCAACATAATTGTTAAGCGCCGCATCAACTCCGCCTGCGCCAAGACCATAAGGAATTGCAAAAAGGCAAAGCAGATAAAACTCGTTTGAAAGACTAAAACCGAGCAGTGCAAGGGCGGTCATCAAAACAGAAAATGCGGTAACTTTACCGGCGCCAAAACGGGCGGTTAATCTGTCGGATAAAAGGCTTGAAACAATTGTGCCACCTGCAATAATTGTGCTTAAAATTCCTGCAAACGAAACCGGCACACAAAGGCCTTGGTACATAACCGGCCACCCGGCACCCAAAAGCGAATCAGGAAGCCCTAAACTTATAAATGAAATATATATAATAGCTAATAATATAGAAAACATAACAAACTCCAATAATAAATTTAATGTATTATAACATAAGCAAATTCAAATGTCTACAATTTGTATAGCAAAACGGCAAAAATCACAAAATATTGTGGGGCAAAAAAATATTAAAAAAATTTGCAAAAATTGCTTTACAAATTGATAGTTTTGTGTTAATATATGTCAGTACGAAATTCTGGGAAATAGGTGTCATTCACCTTGCGACCTTTTTCTCGGGTTTTTGTGAATATTAAGAAAGGTGAGGTATTTTATAATGACTCAAGAAAAGAAACAAGAAATCATTAAAGAATTTGCCGCTCATGAAGGCGACACAGGTTCTCCTGAAGTTCAAATCGCTGTTTTAACTTACAGAATTAACGAACTTACAGAGCACTTGAAAGTTCATCAAAAAGACCATCACTCAAGACGTGGTCTTTTGAAAATGGTTGGTCACAGAAGAAACCTTCTTGCTTACTTGCAAAAGTGTGACATTGAGAGATACAGAAGTATTATCAAAAAACTCGGTATCCGTAAATAAGAAATCAAAAAGCAGATGGGACTTATCTCATCTGCTTTTGGTGTTTTTTAAGACAGGTAAAATCTTGATTTTTAGGTGCTTGCAAGGTGCAAATAAAGGTCAAGTTTTATAAAAAAATAATCAAAATTTTAACGCTTTTTAAATGGGTTTAGCAGTGAACAGATTGCTTGAATTTAACCCTTTTGAGCAATGTGTTTATTGCTAAATAATTCATTGATAAGCGTTAAAAGAAAAGAAAGGTAGAAAAAATTATGTTTGAAAACTACAAAGTTTATGAAACTACCCTTGCAGGTAGACCACTCAAAATTGAAACAGGCAAAATGTGTGAACTTTCAAATGCTTCTGTTATGTGTTCTTATGGCGAAACAGTTGTACTTTGTAACGTTACTGCTTCAGCAAAACCAAGAGAAGGTGTTGACTTTTTCCCACTTTCTGTTGACTACGAAGAAAAAATGTACTCAGTTGGTAGAATCCCTGGCTCTTTCCAACGACGCGAAGCTCGTCCTTCTGAAAAAGCAATTTTAACTTCAAGATGTATTGACAGACCAATTCGTCCACTCTTCCCAAAAGATATGAGAAATGACTGTTGCGTTGTTGCAACTGTAATGTCAGTTGACCCAGACTGCAGCCCAGAAATCACAGCAATGATTGGTGTTTCTGCAGCAATCGCTATTTCTGACATTCCTTGGGACGGCCCAGTTTCAGGTGTTAACGTTGGTTTAGTTGACGGCGAAATTGTTATCAACCCAACACTTGAACAAAGAGAAAAAACTGACCTTACTTTGACTGTTGCTTCAACTGCTGACTTGGTTGCAATGATTGAAGCAGGCGGCAACGAAATTCCTGATGACTTGATGTTTGACGCTATTATGGCTGGTCACGAAGCAAACAAAGAAGTTGTTAAATTCATCAACTCAATTGTTGCAGAAATTGGTAAAGAAAAATTCACTTTTGAATCATCAAACCCAGACCCAGAAATTTTTGAAGAAATCGAAAACTGGGTAATCGAAGATGTTAAAAAGGCGCTCGATACAGATGACAAATACGTTCGTGATGCTGCAATCTTGCCTATCTCTGATAGAATTCACGAAAAATATGATGAGCAATTTGAAGGCAACGAAGGCAAACTTGATGAAATCTTGTATCTCATTCAAAAACACGTTGTTCGTTCATGGCTTAAAGATGAAGGCAAACGTGTTGACGGCCGTGGTATTGATGACATTCGTCCACTTAATGCACAAGTTGACTTGCTTCCAAGAGTTCACGGTTCAGGTATGTTCACTCGTGGTCAAACACAGGTATTGTCAATTGCAACACTCGGCACAGTTAGTGACGCTCAACAATTAGACGGTCTTGATGAACAAACTGAAAAAAGATATATGCACCACTACAACTTCCCTTCATACTCAGTTGGTGAAACAAAACCATCAAGAGGTCCAGGTAGACGTGAAATCGGTCACGGTGCACTTGCTGAAAAAGCGCTTGTTCCAGTAATTCCTTCAATTGAAGAATTCCCATATTCAATCCGTGTTGTATCAGAAGTATTGTCTTCAAACGGTTCAACATCACAAGGTTCAATTTGTGGTTCAACCCTTGCGCTTATGGCTGCAGGTGTTCCAATTAAAGCACCGGTTGCTGGTATTTCTTGTGGTCTTATCACAGGTGATGAGGGCGTTTATGGCGACTTTATGACAATGGTTGACATTCAAGGTCTTGAAGACTTCTATGGCGATATGGACTTTAAAGTTGCAGGTACAAAAAATGGTATCACTGCAATTCAAATGGACCTTAAAGTTCATGGTCTTACACCAGAAATCATTAAAGAAGCATTTGCTAAAACAAACAAAGCAAGAAATTACATTCTTGATGAAATTATGCTCAAAGCTATTCCAGAGCCAAGAGCAGAACTTTCAAAATATGCTCCAAAAATGCTTGTTACTGTTATCAACCCAGAAAAAATTGGTGATGTTATCGGTAAACAAGGTAAAGTTATTCAAAAATTACAAGAAGAATGCAATTGTACAATCAACATCGAAGAAGATGGTAAAGTATTTGTATCAGCAATTGATTATGATGACGCTCGTCGCGCAATCTCAATTGTTGAAACAATTGCAAACGACCCTGAAGTTGGCGCAGTTTACAACGGCGTTGTAACAAGACTTATGACATTCGGCGCTTTTGTTGAAATTGCTCCTGGCAAAGAAGGTCTTGTTCACATTTCACAACTTGATGTTAAACGTACAGAAAAGGTTGAAGACGTTGTTCAAGTTGGCGACCAAGTTATCGTAAAAGTAACTGAAATTGACGACCAAGGCAGACTTAACCTTTCAAGAAGAGAAGCTCTTGTTGAAGTAAACGGCGCAGTTGTTGAAGACGAAACTGATGACCAACAAAAAAGAAAACCAAGATTTAACAAAGGTAAAAGAAAATAAGTTTAATTTTTAGGGGATTTTTAAAGTGAGTGAAAAAAATCTTTTAAAGAATAAGTCATTGTTCAGGGTGGCAATGTTAACCAACATTTATTTCTTTTCGGTACACTTTTTGCAATATTTAAGTTACATTGGAATTGTTGTGCTACTTGTTTGGGGAATTGCCATGCTGGCTTATGACATTTACCACAAAAACATTAGCAAGGTTTATTTATATAAATTTTCGCTTGGCTTTTTGGCAGTTGGCTTGGTTTCGCATATACTCAACATTGTGCCAAAAGAAGAAAGTTATTTTTCAACAGCAGTTGGTGTTGTGTTGTTGCTGATAACAGCAATTTTTATGCTAAACTTTTTACCAACTTATAAAGAGAAAAAGGGCAGAGTCTCAAAAGAAATTTACGCAGTTGGCAAAATTTATTTGTACTCAACCTTTTTCTTGAACATTGTTGGCATTGCATTGCTTTTGGTTTTCAAAGGCAGTTTGGGTGAACGAATTATTATTTATGATAATCGTTTTGTTGGTGCTTACATCAATCCAAACATGGGTGCTTTTAACTGCTTTTTAACAATTGTTTTTTGTGGTTTCTTAACAAGCACAAAATTCTGTGCAAACATTGGTAAGAAAAAAGTTAATAAAATTTTTGCTAACATTGCAATGGCGCTTTCTTATTTTGTTATTGCAATTTCTGACTCAAAAGGTGCGTTGTTAGCACTCATTGCATTTTTGCTTATGTTTTGTGGTTTTGCTGTTTACAGAGCAGTTGTTAGAAAAAAACTTCGCCACTTGAAATATGCGGCTTTGGGTATTTTGATGACAGCGGTTGTTGTTTTTGCAGTAAACCCTTGTCAACAAGCAATGTCTTATATTGTTAACAACACAAAAGTGTTTTCGTTTTCACTTTCGGTTTCTGCTGATGAAAACAAAAAAAGCGTGAAAGAAACTGAAAAAGATGAAATTACATTTAACCACCAAGAAGAAAAAGAGAAAAATGGTGGTGGCAGATTAAACCTTTACAAACAAAGCATTGAGTTTTTCAATCAAAAACCTATTTTTGGTTGGGGCGCTGGTAATATGCTTTTGATGGGTGAGTCAACAGATGTAAACACAATTGATAATTTGCAAATTGACCTTGGCGCAAAAATTTTTGAAGCACACAACGGTTACCTTACAATTCTTGCAACAAGCGGAATTGTTGGTTTTGCAGTGTTTGCGGCGCTTGTAGGTCTTGCACTTTATGTAATTACCAAAAACAATAGATATAAAATTGTAAACGGCGGCATTGGTAAAACCTCAATTGTCTCAGCGGCAATTATTTCGTTTTTGGTTTATGCGTTGGTTGAGCCATCACTTGTTTATTATCCTGCGCTTTCGGTTGCAACCCTTTGGTTTTTCTTGGGTGCAGGTTTGCAGTTTGTAGCCGAAAACAAAAACTTGAAATTTAATTCTTTAGTAAAAGATTTAGTCGGCTTTAGAGACGACGTTGATGATTAAAGAAAGGAGAAATTTTTAATGAAATTTACTAACAAATATCGTACTCATACTTGCGGGGAACTCCGTGACAATAATATTGGCGAACAAGTTCGTGTTGCAGGTTGGGTTGAAAATATTCGTGACCACGGTGGCATTTTGTTTGTTGACCTTCGTGATGAAACAGGCAGTTTGCAGGTGGTAATTAAAGATGAAAATATGATTAAAGGTGTTGCAAAAGAATCAACAGTTGCAATCACCGGCGAAGTGTTGCAAAGAGATGAAGAAACTTACAACCAAAGACTCGCTACTGGTACAATTGAAGTTAAAGCAGAAACTTTCACTGTGCTCGGTAAAGCAAAAGCTAACCTTCCTTTTGAGGTTGCAACTTCAACAAAAACTAACGAGGAAGTTCGTTTGCAATATCGTTATCTTGACCTTAGAAACAAAAAAGTTCATGATAACATCGTGCTTCGTTCAAAAATTATTTCACACCTTAGAGCAAAAATGACAGAAATGGGATTTTTGGAAATGCAAACTCCAATTCTCTCTGCTTCTTCTCCGGAAGGTGCAAGAGACTATCTCATTCCTTCAAGAAAACATAAAGGCAAATTCTATGCATTGCCACAAGCTCCACAGTTGTTCAAACAACTTTTAATGGTTTCTGGCTTTGATAAATACTTCCAAATTGCTCCTTGTTTCAGAGATGAAGACGCAAGAGCAGACAGAAGCCCAGGCGAATTCTATCAATTAGACTTCGAAATGGCTTTTGCAACTCAAGAAGATGTTTTCGCAGTAGCAGAAGAAGTGCTTTATGACACATTTACAAAATTCTCAGACAAACCTGTTTCAGCTGCTCCTTTCAAACGCATTCCATTTGAAGAAGCAATGCTTAAATATGGTACTGATAAACCTGACCTTAGAAACCCACTTGAAATCATTGAACTTTCTGACTTGTTTGTTGATTCAAGTTTCAAACCTTTCGCAAATCAATGCGTTCGTGGTATTTGCGCTCCTTGCGGAAAACAATCAAAAGGTTTCTTTGAAAAAATGCTTAAATTCGCTGAAAGCATTGGCATGAAAGGTCTTGGCTATATCACAGTTCTTGAAGATGGTTCTTATAAAGGTCCTATTGACAAGTTCTTAACTGATGAACAAAGAGAAGAATTGCGCTCACGTGCAAACCTTAAAACTGATGATGTTTTGTACTTCATTGCAGATGCGCCATCAGTTGCACCAGGCCTTGCTGGTCAAATCCGTGCAGAACTTGGCAAACGTCTTGGACTTCTTAAAGATACATTTGAACTTTGCTACATTGTTGACTTCCCAATGTATGAAGAAGATGATGAAGGCAAAATTATTTTCACACACAACCCATTCTCAATGCCACAAGGTGGTTTACAAGCACTTGAAACAATGAACCCATGTGATATCAAAGCATATCAATATGACATTGTTTGTAACGGTGTTGAATTATCATCTGGTGCGGTTAGAAACCACGACATCGAAATCATGAAAAAAGCTTTCGAAATTGCAGGTTATTCAGAAGATGTGTTGAAAGAAAAATTCCGTTCACTCTACACAGCATTCCAATATGGCGCACCTCCACACGCTGGTATGGCGCCTGGTGTTGATAGAATGATTATGCTTTTAACTGGCGAAGAAAACATTCGTGAAGTTATTGCATTCCCAATGAACTCAAACGCTCAAGATACATTAATGGGCGCACCAAATGAAGTTACAGAAATGCAACTCAGAGAAATTCATATTAAACTTAGATAACAAATAGCAAAAAATTAAAAAGGAGAGAGATTAATGGTAACAAAAGAAGAAATTTTGGATATTGCGTTGCTTTCAAAACTTCACATTGAAGAAGATGAAATTGACAACTTAACTCAAGAAATGATGAATATTATTAAATTTGCTGATACTATCAATGAGTATGATGGCGAGGTGGAAGAGTTCGACAATATCAATAATCTCTCTAACGTTTTCCGTGAAGATGAGGTTGTTGAGTCTTTCCCACAATCAGAAATTTTGAAAAATGTTGACGGTGGCGAAAACGGCTACTTCCCAGTTAAGAAAAAGGTTTAAGGAGCGTATTTATGACAGTTTCAAAAATTAAAAAATTGCATGATATGCTCGTAAACCGTGAGATTTCATGCGTTCAACTTACTCAAAAATATATTGATGAAATCAAAGCAACTCATAATGATTTAAACGCTTATGTTTTAACTACTGAGTGCGAAGCGTTAGCACAAGCAAAAGCAGTTGATGAAAAACTCGAAAAAGGCGAAGAAATTGGTCTTTTGGAAGGCATTCCAATGACACTTAAAGACAACATTTCAACAAATGGCATTGAAACCACTTGTTGCTCAAAAATCTTGTCTGGTTACAAACCAATTTATGACGCTTTTGTTTGGGAAAAGCTTAAAGCTCAAGGCGCAGTGCTTCTTGGCAAAACTAATATGGATGAATTTGCAATGGGTTCAGCGTCTGAAACTTCTTGCTTTGGCGCACCTTCAAACCCACATGATATTTCAAAGGTTGCAGGTGGCTCATCAGGTGGTGTTGCATCTGCAGTTGCAGGTAACATTGCAGTTTACGGTCTTGGCTCTGACACAGGTGGCTCAATTCGTCAACCTGCTTCATTCTGTGGCATTGTTGGTTTAAAACCAACTTATGGCGCAGTGTCAAGATACGGCCTTATTGCTTATGCTTCTTCACTTGACCAAATCGGTCCAATCACAACATCTGTTGAAGATGCGGCAATTGTTTTTGATGCAATTTCAGACAAAGATTATTATGATTCAACCTGCTCAGGCAAGGCTGAAACCACTGTTGATAAACTTGATAATGACATCAAGGGCTTAAAAATCGGTGTTGCAAAAGAGTATTTTGAAGGTCTTTCAGGCGATGTTAAAGAAGCAATTGATAACGCACTTGAAACCTACAAATCACTCGGCGCAGAAATTGTTGAGTTCAGTTTACCAATTTTGAAATATGCGCTTCCTGTTTACTACATTTTAGCATGTGCAGAAGCATCTTCAAACTTAGGTCGTTATGACTCAATTCGTTATGGTTACCGTACAAATAGTTACAATGGCATTCATGATATGATGTGCAAAACTCGTTCTGAAGGCTTTGGCAAAGAAGTACAACGCAGAATTTTGCTTGGTACTTATGTATTGTCTAGCGGTTACTATGATGCTTACTATAAAAAAGCACAAAATCTTCGTGGAACAATTGTAAAATCATTTAAAAATGCGTTTGAAAAATGTGATGTTATTTTGGCACCAACAGTTCCAATGACTGCGTTTAAAAAAGGTTTTACATCTGAAGATTCTGTTCAAACTTATCTTACTGACATTTGCACAGTACCTGTTAACATTGCAGGTCTTCCAGGCGTTTCAATTCCTTGTGGTTTTGACAAAGATGGAATGCCAATTGGTATGCAAATCATTGGCGACTCATTCTGTGAAGCAAAAATCTTGAATGCTGCTTACAAGTTTGAGCAAGCAACAAATAATTACAAAAAAGCAGAAATGGGGGTTGAAATGTAATGAAAGAATTTGAAATTGTTTCTGGTCTTGAAACCCACGTTGAATTATCAACAAAAACCAAAATTTTCTGCTCTTGTACAACCCAGTTTGGTGGCGAACCAAATACACATTGTTGCCCAATTTGTATTGGTCTTCCTGGCACAATGCCACGCCTTAACAAACAGGTTGTAAATTATGCAATTATGGCAGGTTTGGCCACTAATTGTACAATTAACAACGTTGCAAAAATGGACAGAAAAAATTACTGTTACCCTGACTTGTCAAAGGCTTATCAAGTTTCACAATATGACAAACCACTTTGCTCAAACGGTTATATTGAACTTGATTCAGGCAAAAAAATTAGAATTTTAAGAATTCACATTGAAGAAGATGCTGGCAAACTTGTTCACGAGAGAGGCGACACATTTGTTGATTACAACAGAGGTGGCGTGCCACTTATCGAAATCGTAACAGAGCCTGACATTCGCTCAATTGATGAAGCAATTGAATATGTTGAAAAATTGCAACTTATTATGAAATACATTGGTGTTTCTGACTGTAAAATGCAAGAAGGTTCACTTCGTTGTGACGTTAACATTTCGGTTAAAGAAAAGGGCTCAGAAAAGTTAGGCACTCGTACCGAAATTAAAAATATGAACTCATTTACATTTATGCGTCAAGCAATGGAATATGAGTTTGACCGTCAAGTTGACCTTATTGAATCAGGTGAAGAAGTAATTCAAGAAACTCGTAGATTCAATACCGGCACAGGCGAAACTGAAGGTATGCGCTCAAAAGAAGATGCACACGATTATCGTTATTTCAGAGAGCCTGACTTGGTTACAATTTACACAACAGATGAAGAGATTGAAGCAATTCGTGAAACTCTTCCTGAACTTCCTGATAGCAAGAAAACTCGTTATATGGAAGACTATGAAATTAATGAAACTGATGCTAAAATTTTGGTTAAATATCGCAAAGTTGCTGAATTCTTTGATGAAGTTGCGGCTGAGATTAAAAAACCAAAGAACTGTTCAAACTTCATTATTTCAACAATTTATCGTACACTTGCTACTGATGCAGATAAAGAGCAATTTGATATTAAAGTAAGTGCTAAACAAATGATTGAGTTGATTAAACTTTTAGAAGAAGGCAAAATCAACAACAACCTTGCAAGAGCAACTTTGGAAAAAATGCTTGAGTCTGGCAAAAACGCTACTGACTTTATTGATGAAAGCCAAATGGGTGGCGTTGATGAAGGCGAACTTAGAGCAATTTGTGAAAAGGTTGTGGCAGCAAACCCTAAAGCCGTTGAAGATATCAAAGGTGGTAAAGGTGCCGCAATCGGCGCACTTATCGGTGGTGTTATGAAAGAAACACGTGGTAAGGCAGACGCTCGTCTTGCAACAAAAATTATCAATGAGATTATTGGTTAATTAAAATTAAAAAAACTGCTTTGAGAAAAACTCAAGGCAGTTTTTTGCGTTTTTGAAAAAATTTTTTGAAAAATTGAGACATTTTGACATCAAAAACAGTTATATATAGTGTAAGAGCCAAACATCTTGCAAACAAAAATAAAAAATGATAAAATATTTAAAGAAATGGTTAACGCCATTTCGAAAGGAGTTACGAATTATGAAAAAGATAATTAGTATTGCTTTAACCTTTGTTTTGTTGATGTCAACATTTGTTGTTGGCACTGTTTCAGTTAGCGCAGAACAACGACCGATTTATGATTATAATGAAAATTGCACAGTTTTTTATGAGTATGATATAGCAACAAAAACCCTTACAATTAGTGGGCAAGGCG
>JAZRPW010000043.1:0-15148 GCA_045649405.1 Acutalibacteraceae bacterium | reverse complement strand
TCATAGCCTTAACTCTTTCTAAAAGTTTAGGTTGCACGAAAGGTCCTTTTTTCAAACTTCTTGACATAATTAAACGCTCCTTCCTTCCGATTATTTAGCATTTCTGCGTTTAACAATAAGTTTGTCAGACGCTTTATGCTTTTTACGAGTTTTAAGACCAAGTGCTGGTTTACCCCAAGGAGTAACCGGGCCTGGTCTACCGATTGGTGACTTACCTTCACCACCACCGTGAGGGTGATCGCAAGGGTTCATTACAGAACCACGAACTGTTGGACGAATACCCATGTGGCGACGACGGCCAGCTTTACCATAGTTAACATTTTCATGTTCAATGTTTGAAACCTGACCAACTGTTGCGATACAGTTTTCAGGAACGTTTCTCAACTCACCTGATGGGAGTCTGAGAAGTGCGTAACCATTCTCTTTAGCCATGAGCTGAGCTTGGTTACCAGCAGCTCTTGCTAATTGACCACCTTTACCTGGATACATTTCAATGTTGTGAATGAATGTACCTACAGGAATGTTTGTAAGTGGCAAAGCATTACCTGGAAGGATGTCTGCTGAAGGACCATTAACAATTTTGTGACCTGGTTTAAGACCAACTGGTGCTAAGATGTAGCTCTTTTCACCATCTTCATATTGAATAAGTGCGATGAACGCTGATCTGTTTGGATCATATTCAATTGACAAAACTGTTGCTGGAACATCAAATTTATTTCTTCTAAAATCAATAATTCTGTACTTTCTTCTGTTGGCACCGCCACGATGTCGAACTGTGATTCTACCGTAGCTGTTTCTGCCTGACTTGTTGTTCAAAGGAGCCAAGAGACTACGCTCTGGAGCAACCTTTGAAAGTGAAGAATAGTCAATAACTGTCATACCACGTCTACCAGGGGTAGTTGGTTTATAGTGTTTAACTGGCATTTTATTTCACTCTCCTGTGTAATATTAGCTTTGCGAGGCCTGCATTTTAATGCCTGATTTCAGACCCCATACTTCGCTTTTGTTTAGAAATTCTAAACTGTTTTAAATTAGGTTTACTCCTTAGAGCATTCCATCAAAGAAATCAATTGTTTTTGAAGCTTCTGTTAAAGTTACGATAGCTTTTTTCCAAGACTCTGTGTAGCCTGTGTATCTGCCGTATCTTCTTTCTTGGCCTCTAACGTTAATTGTGTTAACGTCTTTAACTGTTACGTTGAACAATTTTTCAACTGCTTTTTTGATTTCAATTTTGCTTACGCCCTTAGCTACCTTAAAGGTGTATTTCTTTTCACGGGCAGCAGCCATACTTTTTTCGGTAATAACCGGTGCGATAATAATATCCTCAACGAACATTATGCATACACCTCCTCAATTGCTTTGATTGCAGCTGATGTTACGATCAATGAATCAGCATTGATAATATCATAAGCGTTGATTGTGTTTGTTTGTGCTGTTTTAACACCAACAATGTTGTTTGCGCTCTTAACTGCGAAAGCATTGTTTTCATCTAAAACGATGAGTGCTTTTTTACCAGCACCAACTGCTTTAAGCATGTCAGCAACAACTTTAGTTTTGTATTCGGTTACATCCATTTTATCAAGAACGATGAGAGATTTTTCAGCAACTTTGTCTGACAAAGCAGATTTGATTGCGAGTGCTC
Organism: Acutalibacteraceae bacterium; assembly: GCA_045649405.1. Classification (GTDB taxonomy): domain Bacteria; phylum Bacillota; class Clostridia; order Oscillospirales; family Acutalibacteraceae; genus RUG11462. The sequence goes on along the minus strand of JAZRPW010000043.1, from coordinate 13,506 downwards.
TTTCTTTCTTGTTGAGACCTTTATCATAATCTCTTGGCTTTGGAGCGAATACAATACCACCATGTGTCCATTGTGGAGCACGTGTTGAACCTTGTCTTGCGTGGCCTGTGCCTTTTTGTCTCCAAGGTTTTTTACCGCCGCCAGAAACTTCTGCACGAGTAAGAGCTGATTGTGTACCTTGACGTTGTGCTGCAAGGAAAGCTACAACTGCTCTATGCATTACTGTGGCATTTGGTGTGATACCAAAAACTTTATCTGAAAGTTTGATGTCTGAAACTTTAAGTCCAGCCATATCTACTACTGCTACTTTTGGCATAATTTATTCTCTCCTTTCTTAAGCTTTAACCGAATCAGCGATAGTAACGATACCGCCTTTTGGTCCAGGGATTGCACCCTTAACTGCAATAATGTTGTTTTCAGCGTCAACTTTAACAACAGCGAGATTTTGAACTGTAACTCTCTCTGCGCCCAAGTGACCTGCTAACTTCTTACCTTTGAATACACGTGAAGGTGATGAACAAGCACCGAGTGAACCTGCGTGTCTGTGTACAGGACCTGTACCGTGTGATTCTTTAAGTCTGCCGAAGTTCCAACGTTTGATAACGCCTGCAGTACCTTTACCTTTTGAAGTACCAACAACGTCAACTTTATCGCCTTCAGCGAAAGTGTCAGCTTTGATGATGTTGCCTACGTTTAAAGCAGAGATATCAGCGAGTCTGAACTCACGGAGATATTTCTTAGGAGCAACATCGCCCTTAGCGAAATGACCTTTCATAGGTTTGTTTACCTTGCGTGGCTGTAGGTCGCCGAAGCCAATTTGAACTGCTTCGTAACCGTCAGTTTCTACTGTTTTCTTTTGAGAAACAACGCAAGGGCCTGCTTCTACAACAGTAACTGGGACTACATTTCCCTTTTCGTCAAAAAGTTGGGTCATACCAATCTTTTTGCCAATGATAGCTTTTTGCATATCTTTTTTCCTCCTTATTGGTTATTGGTTGGCTTATGCCAACATGACCTTTAGTGTGGCCGAAACTATACCTTATTAATATCACGCGTGAGCGCGTTACATATTAAAGGTTGATTTCGATGTCAACACCAGCAGGTAATTCAAGGCCTTGTAAAGCCTCTACTGTCTTGTTTGATGGACGAAGAATGTCAATCAATCTCTTGTGAGTTCTTGTTTCGAATTGCTCACGGCTGTCTTTATATTTATGAACAGCACGAAGGATTGTAACAACTTCTCTCTCAGTTGGAAGTGGAATAGGACCTGAAACTCTAGCACCTGTTCTCTTCGCTGTTTCTACGATTTTTTCAGCTGACTTGTCAACTAAAACGTGGTCGTAGCTTTTAATTCTGATTCTGATTTTTTCTTTTGCCATCTTTCTGACGCCTCCTATAAAAAATTTTGGGGCGGGCAGTGACATACTGTTTTTTGTATTTAACCCTTAGCCGCGTGTTTCACGTTTTCCCAACATAAAACCGAAATCAACACACCTCGTGTTGTTCCGGGTTCGGCTAATCTCTTTAATCATCTCATTTACAAAGCCCAATTGCCTTGTATTAAGACGACAAGAACATACTATATAAACAGTACAATTTCGCCCGGTTTAAAATCGGACATACTCGGCGGAAATTTCCCACTTCATTGAGTGGCCACCTCCCGCTTCAACGCATGTAAGCGCACATTCGTGCCCTACTATGATAACACAAACCCCCTTTAGATGCAACATTTTTTTATTTTATTCCAAAATTTCTACATTTTAAGAAAATTGTGTAAAACTTTCGCACCATTATTTGTGCAACTTATACAAAGAATTGACGATTTTTTATAAAAGCAAGCCTTTTATACTCGTATTTTTACCTTAATCTCCCGAGAATGCGGCAGGATTAAGCTCCTGCCCTACAAAAATACCAAAGATTTATCGTAGGGCGTGGGCTTGCTCACGCCGAACATTATAAAAGCAGATGAGAGACTCATCTGCTTCCGTTGAACTTTTCAATACAATTATACAAAGATTTTCTGTGTTTATACCAATTTGGATTTTTGCAGGTTGGGTGATATGCATAAATTACATATAAAGGTTTATCAAAATAATAATTCTCATATTTATATAAACTGATATTCATATTTTGATTTTCAAATTTAATTTGTGTACCCTTGCCGTTTTTTTCAAAGATACCTTCAATGCAATCACTATTCCATTTGCCTTGTTTAATAATCAAATCAGGTTTTAAAATTTCTATTTCTTTCAAGAAAAGTTGTGAGCAATTTTTCGCCATAAATTTATTATGCTTTACAGAACTACCCGACCACTTTCCGTCTTTTGAAAAACCACACTTATATATATTGGTAAAAGCAAACTTCTTTGCATATTCATACAATTCTGTCATATCCTTGCTATTTTCTAACTTTTCTAAATCACTATAATCTTTTCCAAGACATTTAGCAATAGTTAAAAGCGTTCTTTTCCAATGTTGGTTTGTTGCTGTAGTTGATGGTGGAGAAAAGTTTTCTTCTCTTACTTTAGGTTGCTCCTGTCCAATAATTAAAACTTGAACATCTTGTTTTTTGTATTTGCAACCAACTTTTGCAGCTCGTGAATATTGATAGCTTTGTTCTGCTTCGTCTGCCAATTGTTTTTGTTCACAATAATTGTGTTCCTGACACTTATCAAAATGCTCTTTATAAACTTTTTCTAATTCTTCTTCAAACAGCATATCATTAAACACCTCTTTCATATTTTCTTCAATATAACACATATTGGTAAAATTTGCAATATAAAAGCAGATGAGAGACTCATCTGCTTTTTGTTTACTTTCTATCAAACGCAGGGTTGAATGCGTAAAAGTTTTTAGAATCTAATCTGTCTTGCACCTTTCTCATTGCTTCACCAAAGCGTTGATAATGCACAATTTCTCGCTCACGCAAGAATTTGAGTGGGTCGCGCACATCTGGGTCATCAATAAGTCTAAGCAAATTGTCATAAGAAAGTCGTGCTTTTTGTTCTGCCGCCAAGTCTTCGTGCAGGTCTGCAAGAACATCGCCAGTTGACGCAATTGTTGATGCAGAGAACGGCACACCTGATGCTGCTTGTGGATAAATTCCAGCAGTATGGTCAACAAAATAGGTGTCGAAACCCGCATTTTTAATCTGCTCAAATGTCATATTTTTTGTCAGTTGATGAAGCATGGAAGAAACCATTTCTTCATGCGCCAATTCTTCGGTGCCCACATCAGTAAGAATTGCTTTAACCTCGTCATAAGGCATAGCAAATCTTTGAGAAAGATAACGAGTTGAAGCACCTTTTTCACCATGCGGACCGCCAAGTTGCGTTACCAAAATTTTTGCAGCCGCAGGGTTTGCCTTTTTGATGTTTACCGGGTATTGCAATTGCTTTTTATAAATCCACATTAATCATCTACCTCCCAAGGCCATTTTGATAGCGCCCAATCCCACTTATCATCACTTTCGTTTGAAGTCATAACAACTGGGCCGTATTTTCTTTCGTACTCTTTTTGTGCCTTGTCTTTCAACATCTTTACCTTATTAAAATATTCAAGTGCTTTTTTGTTGTAAGGGTGAGTGTCTAAAAACAAACCCGTTTCAACAACAGCGAAACTATACATTTGAAGATTTTTCATCAACTTTTGCTTTTCTGTCATTTTTCAATCCTTCTTCCCAAAAATGGTTTGTCTAGTGTTGGGAAAATTGTACCTTGCTCAAGACCTTTGTCAAGGCTATACAAATCGTCCCATTCTTGCATTGCAACAAATGCCATTGTGAGTGGCAATGAGTTGATGCATTTTTCATCAACCTTGCGCTCTGAAATTTCAGAATTTGTTAGCAAAATTTCATCATACATAAATTTAAAAATCTCCTTAAATTGATTTTCTTGAAAGACTTTGCTTTCGTTAATATAATATGAACATTTGTAGAATTTTGTTATTTTAATGTATAAAATTAACCAATTTCAATTGACAAAAGCACCACAATGTGATACTATGGATTTAACAATTTTAAAGGAGTATATTTATACTATGGGTAACGCAAAGAAAAACTGGAAACTCGTGTGGTCAGATGAATTTGACGCACCAGAAATCAACAGAGATAATTGGAATTTTGAGTTAGGTTATGTTCGCAACAACGAACTTCAAAAATATGTTGACACACCTGAAAACTCTTACATTGAAGATGGTTGTTTGGTTATTGAAGCAATCAAAACTGACGACCCTGATTGTCCTTATACATCTGCTTCACTTAACACTTATGGCAAAGTTAACTTCACACACGGCAGACTTGAAATGAGAGCAAAATTGCCTTATGGTCAAGGCATTTGGCCTGCATTCTGGACTTTAGGTCAAGACATTAGAGAAAATCCATGGCCAGCATGTGGCGAAATTGATATTATGGAAATGGTTGGCGGTAACAACACAACATTCGCTACTTGTCCATTCAATGACCACCACGGCGACCACATCTGTCAAGCTACTGTTCACTACGCTGGCGAACCTGCTGGTCACATTTTGCCAAGAGCTTATGAGCTTATGGAAGGCGACTTTAAAGATGACTTCCACGTATTTGGTGTTGACTGGGATGAAAACTGCGCTAAATTCTATATTGATGGCGTTTATTACAACAAATGTAACATTTCAGAGCTCGACTGTTTTGACAGACCACAATATGCGCTTCTTAACATTGCAGTTGGTGGCGGTTGGCCTGGTGACCCTGATGAAAACACAGTTTTCCCACAAAAATACTACATTGATTATGTTAGATATTATCAAGAAGAAAAATAAAAAAATAAACTGTCCGAAAACTTCGGGCAGTTTTTTATTGCAAAAAAATTTAACTACATATATAATAAAGTAAAGAATGGAGGGCGAAAAAATGATAAGCAAAAAAGATTTTGAAAAAGCAATTGAATTTTTAGGAATAAAAAATTCAAGCGTTTGCATTCACTCTTCAATGAAATCTTTTGGCGAAAAGGTTGAACTTGAAGATTTAAAAAATGCTTTTTTGGAAAATGGTTGCACAATTCTTGCTCCTACATTTTCTTATGATTTTGAAGCACCACCAATAAAAAGATTTAGTCCAAATCAAAACGGAATTGGCGACGGCAGTTGGTACACACAAAGAGAATTGCCAAGCCCTAAACATTTTGATGTTACAAGTAAAGAAATATCAGAAAATGATATGGGAGCATTTCCAAAATTCATTTTAAATCACGAAAAAAGCGTTAGAGGTAATCATCCGCTTAACTCATTTACAGCACTTGGCAAATGCGCAAATGAGTTGGTAAGCGCACAAACCTGGCGTGATGTTTATGCGCCGTTTGACAAACTTATTGAAAAAGACGGTTTTGTGCTTTTAATGGGGGTTGATTTAACATCTGCCACCATCATTCATTACGCCGAAATGTTAGCAGAGCGCACACTTTTTGTGCGTTGGGCTTATGATGAAAATTTAAAAATTGTTCCAACCAACGTTGGCAGTTGTTCTGAAGGGTTTAACAATTTAAGTGAAGCATTAAACCCTTATGCAAAAGAGTGTTTTGTTGGAGAATCTAAATGGATTTGTTTCAATGCCCGTGAACTTGTTAAAGTTTGCGCTAAAGAGATTAAAGAAAACCCGCAAATTACACATTGCGAAGACAAAAATTGCGACAGATGTAATGACGCTGTAATGGGCGGACCTATTTTGGCAGATGATTTTTGGGATTTCTAATTTTACTCTTTACATAAACTAGAAAGTATGTTAAAATGGTATTACTTTAATTTAGGAGATGATTCTAATGTCAGAATTTTTAACTTATAAAGGCAGACCACTCGTTCGTTGTGGTGACACTCTTTATTACGGTAATATGGAAGAAAAAGCCGTTGTTCAATTGACTGTTAAAGACAAAGAAAAAGATGGCGATATTACAACTGCTAAAAAAATTCAGGTTGTTCTTCTTGATACTGACACTTCGCTTGACCCTATTAAGAGAATTCTTAAAAAGAGTGAAAAAGAAGGCCTTTACAACGCAATGGACATCGGTGCAATTTGGCTCGAGCGTGCATTAGCAGAATAATTTAAAACAAACAAAAAATCTCGGCTAAAATTAGCCGAGATTTTTTATTTTACCTTAATAGATTTAGTTCTGTACAAACCTGCAGTGTTGTCTGTGTTTTTATCTTTGCAAGCTCTTACTTTAAAATTGTACTTAACGCCTTTTGCAAGGCCTGTTACTATATAACTTGTTGAAGATGTAACTGCCAAAAGTTTGTAATCAGTTTCACTGCTTTTCTTATAATAAATTGCATATTTATTTGCTCCGCTAACCGCTGTGATAGAAACGGTTACTTTGCCGGAAGCAGAAGAAACTTTAAGTTTTGGTGCTTGTGCTGTAAACACTGTGTTTGTTGCAGAATTTTTGCTAACAACCATACCGTTTTGTTTTTCAGCAACTACATAATACTTATAAAATTTACCAGGTTCTAACTCATCATCAACATATTCAAGTGATTTTGTTGAGCAAACATAACTATAATCAGTTTCATCATTCGCCTTACGGTAAATACTGTAATATTGTGCTGAATTAACTGCAGTGAGTGTTAATGTTGCAGTTGTTTGGCCAACCAAAGTAACGGTTGGTTTGGCTGGTTTTGCCAAAGTTTCAAAAGTTATTGGCGCTGTTTCATTTGCTTTGAACACCAAGTCGCCAACCTGATAATAAGGTTGAACTTTGTACTCATAAACCTTGCCTGCATTAGCAGTAGAATCTAAATAGCCAAGTTCATTGCCAACTGTTCTACCGATGTTTGCAAAAGATTTTTCACTTTGTGCTTTTCTGTAAATCTCATAATAATTTGCAACTTTTGGCTCATTCCAATAAAGGTTGATTTCAGAATTGCTCCACATTTCGCCAGAAAGTGTTACTTCAGCTTTTTCGCTGTCAAAAATCTTTGGCGAACTACCCAAAGAAATAATCTCTGCTGCTCTTTGCAAAACAATTGCGTTATGTGGATAAATAGATTCAACATAACCTGCACCAACAGGTGTTTGACCAAAAATTGTTGCAAAAATACTGCAAGCTTGCAAATAACTACCCCTTACACTTGGGTGACGATTATCATCTTTGTAAAGACTATTAAAATCAGGGAAATTTTCAATAACCATTTCTGCTGCCGCACCAACACGAACAATGCTTGCGTTGGTCATTTCTCTAATTAAATCATTACAAAGATTTTCAAAAAAACGTTGATGAGTTTTGCGGTCAATTGGCAAATACTCATTTTCGACAATTTTGATATTCTCTTCATCAACCGTGCAAAGTTCAATTTCGCCAGTATTAACACCAGGCGAAGCCAACAATAACGTTTTAGCACCTGTTTCACTAATGATTTTATTCAACTTCAAAGCCGATGCATACTCTACATGGTATGTTGAATATTCATAAGGCGAAACATGGCGAGAAGGTTGCAAAATAACATAATCATATGTATTGCTTTGCAACTTTTCCTTCACTTCTTTGCCTTTTGAAGTTTTCTCATTACTTAATCTGTAAAGTGATGACCCACTTTCCACAACACTTTCAACCACTACATTTTTGCCAAGAGCGGCACAAAGTTCAGGGAAAATTTTTGTATCCATTTCATTATAATAAACAAGCGAGTTGCCTAAAAACAAAATTTTCACAGGGTCTTCATCTGCACTTGCTACAATTGTTTGCGAACAAACAACTGTAACAAGAGCTAAGATAATTGCTAAAAATCTTTTACAAAATTGCATAATTATTATCCTTTTATTTTTCGACTTAGTCTTCCAAATCGTTAATCAATTCCATGATTGCTTCTGCTGAATTAAAGTTGTCAGGAGTAATCTCTTCTGGTGGAATTTTTACATCAAATTCGTCTGAAACTTCAGAAATGATTGAAATGATATCAAGTGAATCCAAAATACCATCGTCAACAAGACTTGTTTCTGTTTCAAAGTCAATGCCAGGTTTTACTTCTCTCAAGATTTCTAATAATTCGTTCATAATTGTGTCTCCTTTTTTAGTCGATGTTTTTCAATTCCCTTTTCAATGGTTTGCCATTGTAAGTTTTAGGAATTGCATCAATTTTTCTAATAATTTTTGGTATTTGAAAATTCTCAAGTCGCTCACTCAAGAACTTAACCAACTCAGCTTCGTCGTAACTTTCATTTGGTACGACAAACAGTTTTGGAATTTGTCCCATAACTGCGTCATCAACGCCAATTACAGCGCATTCTGAAACGCCTTGGTATTTGTCACAGATGTCTTCAATTTCAGTAGGTGAAATCTTTTGACCACCACTAATAATAATGTCATCCATTCTACCAATCATAATGATATCGCCATTTTCATCATAATAACCATAGTCATTTGAATAAATATAACCATCAATCAATGTTTCTGCAGTAAGTTCTGGCTCTTTGTAGTATTCATTCATAATCATACCACCACCAGTGATAAGTCTTGCTGGCTTGTCTTCAGTTGGTGTTACAAAGTTGCCATTTTCATCAACAAACTTAATGTCAGAGTTAACAGTAGGTTTACCAATGTTTCTTGGATTATCACGGTTAACGTTAAAGTCAATGATTGATGAACAACCTGCTTCTGTTGAGCCGTAGAAATTATAAAGTCGAGCATTTGGCAACAATTCTCTTACCTTGTCCTTGTCGCTGTCAGGCATATAAGAACCGCCAAATTGCATATAGTCAATTTTGTCTCTGTAATCAGCAAGTTTGTCTCCTGAAAGTTTAACAATTACTGCTAAAGCTGAAGGAGCCATTGCCGCAGCACAAGCGCCATGATTTTCAATTGCATCAAAAAATCTGCTAACGAAAATTACGCCGTCCATAAAAATAACTGTTGAGCCGTTAACCATATTCGCATAGTATCTTCTAAGTGAGAAAGAGTGGTTGAGCGGCATTGGAATGATTTCAACGTTGTCTTCTCTCATTTGTGTGCCGAATTTAACATTGCCAGCAACTGCAACATCGGCATAGTGGCTCATCAAAATACCTTTTGATTTACCAGTTGTACCTGTTGTGAAAAGAATTGTTGAACTGTCTTCTGCTTTTGGCAAAACATCTGGCTCATACTCTTCTTGACACTCTGCAATGTCTTTGTAAAGATAGGTTGTGATTTCTTCGAATTCTTTAGCCGCAATAAAGCATTTTGCTTCAACAGTGTCTCTAATTTCAGCAACACGTTCGCCTTTTACTGTTTTTTCAAGTGGCACTGCAATTGCACCGATTAAGTGCACCGCGTGAATTGCCACCATGTAAGCTACGTTTTGTTGGGTTTGAACAATAACCATATCGCCTTTTTTAATGCCTTTGTTGTTAAGAAAAGCTGCTACTTTCTTAATTTCGCTGTAATACTCACTATAAGAATATGTGTTTTTAGCGTCGATTACAGCGCGTTTTTCAGGATAGTTTTCACTACCATATTTAATTGATGCAACAATTGAATTAAACATACTGTTTATTCTCCTTTGCTTTTGTTTCACTTTCTACGCTTTGAATTTCTTAACCTTTGCAAGCCCCGGAGTTCTAACATTTTTAATCCAAAGATTTGTAGCGGTTTGCCAAGATTTCTTTTCTGCTTTAGAAAGTTTTGTTTTTCCTAATTTATAATTCTTAACGATATACTTTGCAACATAATTTGTTACTTTAACCATACCGCTAATATTGGCGTGTTTGTCATCATAAAAGTCTCGCTTAAAATCAAGACCGATTTTTTTGTAATACTTATTACAATTCAAATATTTTAATCCGTTTGCCTTGATAATGCTTCCCGTTGCATTTTCATAAGCAACGCTTTTTTTATCGACAGAATAAGGCGAACTCATAAACATAACTTTTGTTCCACATGACTTTGCTTTTTCAATAATGCCATTCAAAACATCAAGCCATTCGCCGGTTATTTTCTTCTTTTTAGTGTATTTAGAAAAATCGTTCTTTTTTATAGACATAATACCTGTTGAAGCAACAGTACCTTTATATTTTTCACCGTTGTATGTGCCTTTTTTGGTTTTATATTTTATAGGCAACTTTTCAACGTAATTTTCATATTTTGTCTGCCACTGGGCAGTTTCAAAAACGCTCAAATCTTTATAATTCGAATACAAATTTTTGTGTTGCCACTCAACTGGGTCTTTTTTAAGCACTGTGCCAACAACATCGTTTATAACTTTTGCTCTGTTTTTGGAGTTTGGCATATTATAAACTAAATCTTTGAAAAATCTTTCTTTTGCCGCAAGATTTTTCTTTGTAAAACCAATGCCTTCTAAATAGTTATCACAATTGTTAACATAGTTTCGCATTTCAACAACAATTAACTTTGGATGTTGATGCTCGATTATCTCATCAATAAGCCCTTCAGTTGTGTGTATATCAAGCGCCGCCGCAGAATAGTTTAAAGCTGTAATGCCGTGTTTATAATAAATCTGCACAGGTGAGATAAATCTATACAATGCGCTACTACCGATAAAAACAACATCAGCGCTGTCTTTTGGCTCGGTATAAAAGGTTGATAAAACGCTCTTTGTATGAGTAACATTATCGGTTAAAAGTTGTGGCGCGTTTGTTACAATGTTAGAAAACATCACAGTTGACAACAAACCGCAACTGATTATTTTTTTAAAACGTTTTAATAAATTCTTCATAATAAAAAACCTTTACTTTACGAAATTTCTTTTGCTTGTGCTATCATTTTTTCAACGTTTTTTATTCCTGGCTCTTTAACCTCATCAATCCATTTTGCAGACGCGGTATCCCACTCTTGTTTTTGAGATTTAGTCAACTCGGATTTTTTAACATCATAATTTTTAATTAAGTAATCAGAAATGTAATCAGTAAATTTAACCATACCTTTTACATTAACATGCATATCATCATAAAAATCATACTTAAAATCAAGACCGATTTCTTTCATTAACTTATTCCCGCAAATGAAATCAAAACCATTTTCGGCTAAAATATCAGCCATTTTGTTTTCATAAGCCATTTCGGTTGCAGTTAACAAATGAGGACTTGTGAAAAACACAACTTCTGCATTGCAATTTTTGGCTTTTCTCATAATTTTTTTGAGCATTTTAAGCCAATAGCCACTGATTTCTTTTCGCTTATTATAATTAGAATAATCAACAGGCTCTTGATAAGCATAGGTGCTTACCGCTATTGTTGTTTTATAATCAGTACCTTTATAAACAGGTGGCTCATAAGCAACTCCTTCTTTCAAAGGTTGAGAAGAAAGTTCATTTTTATAATACTTATCTGCCATTATTTCCTGATTTTGAAAATAATATAAACTATCGGTTGTTAATTTTTCTTTGGTATAACTTAAAAAATCACTTAACTTTAAGTTTTTCCAGTTATGATGAGTTGTAAAATATTCAAACTGATACTTTAGTTCGTCTAAAGCAGTTTTTCTCATAGTTGTTGTGGTAGTATCATTGATTGCTTGAACTTTGTTTAAAGAAAACGGCATACTGTTTATAAACTTTTCAAAATGAGAGTGTTTTTCTTTCATTTGAAAATCCGAATGCCCTTTGCCATTCATATATTCTTCGCAATTATTAACGTAATTGCGCATTTCAATAGCGATAACTTTAGGATGTTGATACTTAATAACTTCATCGATAATAGCGCAAGTAGGCGCAATATCTAAAGCGCCAAAAGCATAATTCATAGCCACAACGCCAGTTTCTGAATAAATCTGTGTTGGCGAAATAAATCTATAAACTGCGCTACTACCAACAAAAACAATATCTGCTATGTCTTTATCTTCTTGATAAAAATCAGTAAGAACACTTTCAGTTGGCTTTTGCTCTTCATCACGAAACAACGGCAGATAAAACACCAAAATGTTAATCATTATACCGAAGAACAAAACAGTTGCTATTAAATTTTTTAAAACAGAATACAAAAACTTTAATGCGCATTTTTTTGTTTTCATATTACTACCTTTTCAACACAACAAATTTTTAACAGTCTTTATCTTTTTCTTTTGTCTACAATATCATTAACTTTTGCAATTCCTGGCTCACGAACTTCTTTCACCCATTTTTCTGAAGCTGTGTCCCAATCGGCTTTTTGCTCTTCGGTTAACTCTGATTTTTGCAAATCATATTTTTCGATAAGATACTCTGTTACATAATTAGTAACTTTAACCATACCTTTTGTATTAGTATGCTTATCATCATAGTAATCAACCAAAAAGTCAATATCCATTTCTTTTATACGCTTGTTTCCGCATAAGAAATCCATTCCGTTTTCGGCTAAAACATCACCCATTTTGTTTTCATAAGCCATTTCTGTTTCGCTTATAGAATATGGGGTTGTCATAAACACAACTTCAGTTCCGCATGATTTTGCTTTTTTAATGATTTTCTCTAAAGTTTCAAGCCATTCACCTGAAATATCATTTCGTTTTTCGAAATTAGTAAAATCAACAGGAACAATATTTTTAGCAACTTTCGAAACTGCGATTGTTCCTTTATAATCAATACCTTTAAACTCTGGCTCTTTATAAGGAACCACTACTTCTTCGCCGTTTTCATTCACAGTTGTTTTAAGCGGTTGTGTTGTAAGCTTATCTTCATAATAAAGCTTTTTCATCTTTTTCTGATTTTGATAATCAAGAACTGTTTCGCCTTTTAATCTGTTTTTAGTGTAATTGTAAACATCACGAAGGGTTAACTCTTTCCAGTTGTGATGAGTTGTGAAATATTCAAACTGCCATTTTAATACTTCACCTTTATCTTTTTGCAAAGACTTCGAAACAGTATCACCTATAATTTTTGTTCTGTTATGAGAAATAGGAATGTTGTAAATATATTTTCTAAAGAAAGATTCTTTTTGCAAAAGTTCTCTTTCAGTATATTCTTTGCCACCCATCTGCTCTTCACAGTTGTTTACATAGTTACGCATTTCAACAACTATTACTTCAGGATGTTGATATTCAACGATATCATCAATAATACCACAAGTTGTTTGAATATCAAGCGCGCCTGCCGCATAATTCAAAGCAGCTATGCCATACTTATCATAAATTTGAGCAGGAGAAATAAATCTGTAAAGTGCGCTACTGCCCACAAAAACCACATCTGCTGTATCACGGTCTTCTTCATAAAAAGTTGAAACAACAGTTTCAGTTGATTTTATTTCTTCATCTCTAAACATCGGCATATAAAATGCAACTACACCTATGATAATACTCAAAAACAAAACACTCAATATTAAATTTTTAAAGAAATAGTAAGTTCCTTTTAATATTGTTTTTTTTGAAATTTTCATCTGTATTTCCTTTTTAATCTAAATAATTTTTGTTGCCTTTTGCCTTTTCATTTGCAACATAATCACTGATTTTTTTAAGCCCCGGTTCGCGAACTTCGCTTACCCATTTATCAGAAGCTTGTTCCCAGTCTTTTTGTTGTTCATCTGTAAGCAAGTCGGATCGTAGCCATGTCGTTCTGTGAGCCAAGGAGTTGATC
>JAZRPW010000042.1:0-5372 GCA_045649405.1 Acutalibacteraceae bacterium | reverse complement strand
ATCAATTACTGTGTCGTAATAATATGTTGTGTCTGCAGAACCGAATGCAGCTGGCACGATTGCGCAAACCATTAAAATAGAAAGAATAATTGCTAAAATCTTTTTCATTTTTTATTTCGTCTCCTTTTAAAAGATTTCGTGGTTTTTGCACATACACATTATAAAATATATTTTTTTGATTTTCCATTGCAAAGATGAACCGTTTTTATTGACAAATAGAACTTTGATTGATATAATCAAATAAACGAGGTGATTATTGTGTCAAATCAAGGCGATAAACCATTTGAATATTGCGGTGGTTTTAATTCTCCCGAATTAGAATTTGATTTCTTTTTAGCAAAACAAAAAGCAGTAGAAAATATATATTATAAATTCGATAGAAATGCATATACCTTAATTTATATAGAACACGGAAGAGCAGGTATCCGCTATAACAACTGTTCTGTTGAGTTAAACGAGAATGATATGTTTTTGTGTAAACCTTATGAACACTTTGAGTTGTTTTCATTAAAAAACGATGAAACAGTATTTTTTGTTGTTATAAATATTCATCCTTCTGTGTTGGAAGAATGTAATAAAACAAGCAAAGTTTATAGGGTTTTTGAGCCGAGAGAAAGCGACAAAGTATGTGTATATAAATCTGAAGAAATTACTAAAGCCACTGTTTTTTTCGAAAAAGCAAAAGAGTATCAAGGTCTTCAGTTTCCTATTGATATTTACAAATCACTTGTTACATTGATATTGTTTGAATTAAGCAGAATTTATGATAAATCTCATCAAAATATTCCTGCAAAATTTTCACACGAATACGACCTTAAAATTTATGCCTTTATTTTTGCAAAAGCATTAACGAAAATTAAAATTCAAGATGTTTTGGATGAGTTTTTTGTATCAAAAAAGTATGTAGATAAAGTGTGCAAAAAATTTTATGGTTCAAATTTTAGCGGTATGATTAGAAGTATAAGAATGTGGGCTGCAAGAGGTTTTATTATGGACAATAAAACAAATAAATTAGAAAAAATTGCAGAACTTTGTGGCTATAATGATTATTCGGTATTTTACAAAAACTATAAAAACTATTTTGGTGTTACCCCAAAAGAAGATATGATGTTTTACAAAGAAAATCGAAAATTTTTATCATAAACAATTTCCACATAAACCACGAAGGCAGACAAATTGAAAATACAACAGCAAAAAGCCAACTCTCATTTTGAGAGTTGGCTTTTTTTAAGGAAAATTGTATGAAAAAAATAATATCAATCTATCTTACCATTTGTCGCTTTCAAAAGCATCTTGTGCGAGTTTGTAAGCCAATGCCCACTTGTCAAGTTTTTCAGCAAATTTGTTGTACACCTCAACATTCGACTCGTTAACATCTGCTTTAAAACGGAAAGCAACTAAACCGAGTGAACGAGGATTAGATTTTGAATAATCTGCATAAACAATTTCAGTGTTACCCTTTTCATCGGTAATTTTTGCATAACCACGAGCAACGAAATATCTCAAAATATTGCCGTTTTTCGGATTAGAAGTTGTGCTTTCTTTAATGTTAACAATTGAGCCAACTATACCATTAAAACCATTTGCATCTGAATAATAGGTTGTTGAATTATATTTAACATCAACATACTCGCCTGCACTTAAATCAAAGGTTAATTCCTTATTATAAATATAATCATAAGGAGAAATAAGTGTGCCGAGTTCCACTGTGCAACCCTTGTTTCTCAATTCGTTCACTGCTTCCTTCTTAACTTCGGTGTAAAAACGCAAACCAGTTTTATCATTAAGTCGAATTGATGCGCCTTCAAGGGTGTTAAGACCGAGTGAATAACTATCTAAAAGTGTTGGAGTATAATCACCGTTATATTCCTGTTCACAAAGTTTACAGGTGTAAATTGTATAACCTTGGTCAATTAAAGTTGGTTTGACCACCTTGTTTTTTGTAGTGTCTGGTGTGTGTGTTCCGTTTGCAGGAATAATATTAGTTTTATATGTTTCGCCACATTCAACGCAAAGATGCTCGGTATAACCATTTTTAATACAGGTTGGTGGAACAACTTTGTCAAAGCCCTCTTTTGGAACATGGGCAGATTTAACAGTAAGATATGAAATATTATCAATATAAATTGTATCTGCTTTTGTCCAGTTTGTGGTAACTGTAAATGTAGCAACATCACTTGAGCTAAATTTAGTTAAATCAAATTTAGCAACAATGTTATTCCAACTTCCAGCACCAATCGAGCCAAAATTACTGTATCCACCCATTAAAGTAGCACCAGATGAATCTTTTACAAGAAAGCCCATTGTGGCACTTTTAGTAATGCGAAGGTCAAATTTAACACCAACAGCATCTTTTGGCATATCTTTTGTTTTAAATGTTACGCCTGAAGCTTCTTTTGTTGCATCAATTTTAAGCACGTTTCCGTGATTATCATCAAATGGACTTTCAACAACTTCTGCTGCAGTTGTGTAATGGCTTGGTTTGGTTGAAGTTGCCTCAAAGTCATCAAGAAGAGTTTCGGCAACTCTTGTATCTTTATTAAGCAAATCAAGACCTTCAATAAATTGTGCTAATGTTTCACCACAAGATTTGTGTGCTGCTGCAGATGGGTGATAGTTACCTCCTGCTGAGTCGCCGATTAAGTATTCGAAGTAAACATCTTCATAACCATATTGTGACGCAACTTCTGAAACTGAACGTCTGATATTTATGAAATCGTTACCGAAACTACCCATAATTCCACCAATGAAAACAACTGGAATTTTTGAATCATTTGTACGGATTTTATCAATAATTTCCTTAACTCTTTCTCTCAGTGCTTGTTTATAATCAACATCTCCAACATTAGAAGAGTGTGTCTGGTCATTTTGACCGAGGGACACAACTGCTAAATCAGGGGTGTATGCTGAATAATCCCACAACACTTTATCTTTTGGTGAAGCGTAATCATAAATTTTTGAGATTATGCCACCTGGAGGGTTTGTGTTTTCTCCAAAGCCATAAGCCAAACCGTAGCCAGATGCTGCACAGATGTTAAAGTCTGCGCCAAGTTTACGAGAAGCAACACCTGCATAAGTATCAAAGGCGTTTGAAGTGTAAGGTTTGTATGAACCATCTTCGCCGAGTGGCACATTGCCTTGACCGACTGTTATTGAGTCGCCATAAAAATCAATTGTGTATTGTTTTTTGGCAGGTGCCTCGCCCTTTGAACCATTAAAAATGAGTGATTGCAAACGATAAGTAGAATAGCTAAATTCATTAGGGTGCCAAAGTGTAATTTTATGCTCGCCATCAAGGTTAGTAGCAACAGTTACTTCATTTGCGCCAGATTTAACTTCAATTAATTTATAGTTTTCATAGTCATCATCAATCATCACACCAAGGTAATGTGTGCTGTTTGTGTGAACAACGTTGTTAAGTTTTACTTTCACATCGCCAGTAGCAACAATGTTAAACTCTGCACCAGAGCCACTCATTGCCATTACAATTTCGCCTGACTCTTTGTAAGCTCTACCGATAAGTCTTGAGCTGTTTTGTAATTCATTAACTGTATATTCTCTACGATTATCAGGTATTGACAATTTGTAAAGTGTTTTGCGTTGAGTTTGACAAGTTGTGCAATATTTTAGAGAATAACCACCCAGTGAGCTTGTTGGCTCTATAACCACGGTTTTCGACTCATCAAATGTGTGAGGATATAAAACAGCAGCACCGTCGCCGTTGTATGAGCGTTGTTGTTTCATGCCACATTCTGAACAAGCCCATAAATGATAACCTACTTTTGTGCAAGATGGCTCTGTGGTGCTAACAAACTCATAATTATGCTCTGTTACAGGGATAGCTTTCTCGCTAAAAACAGTAGAACATTTATCGCAATATGTTTTAATACTACCCGCATATACGCAATCTGCTTGTGTTGTATCTGTAACAATATTATGACCGAGAGCCTTGCCTTCGCTCAAATTACAATATTCACAATGTTTTGGAGTAACACAATCTGCATCAACATAACTATGATTACATTCCATAGTGAAATTGCCTGTCATATCTGCTGAAACGCCAACAGTTTCACCATTTTGTTTAAGAACACCATTATCAGCGACAGAAACAAATTGAGTGTTTTCTGTGTGGTTAGTAAGTGCGCCTAAATTGTTTAATGTTGTATTAGCAACTTTAACATCAACGTACTGTGTTAAAGCATTATCTGAATGGAATAAATACAAAGCATCGTTTACAACACAGTTATTAAAATACAATTTTTTAGTAGATGTGTTTGAACCATTGCTCATTAAAAATGCTTTTCTGCCCTTTAAATTAAAAGTACAATTATTATAAATTCCCGTGTTTCTTGAGATTATATAAGAACTTGAACTGCTTACGCTTTCACCAAATGTAAACTCACAATTATTAGCCTCAATATTGATAGCACCATAATTATGATTAAACACATAGCCATTAGATGCAGTTGAATTTATGGTAATATTCAAATCTTCGCATTTTACTTTTGCGTTATAGTTGTTTCCTCTTGTATGTACAAAATTGCTTGACTTACCAGAGATTATAACATTACCATTCTTAATTATATTTGGTTTGTTTTCATCGCTAATAGCAAAATAACCGCCATTTACAGTTAAAGTTTTACCATTCAAATCAATAGTAGGTTCATTGAGGGTATAAATTCTTTCAGTTAAAGTTATATCATTAAGAAGTTTTATAGTGCCTTTTTCTTTTAAATGTGTAAAGGCTGCTTTTAATTCATCTTCTGTGTTTACTTCAATATAATCAAAAACAGTAAAGCCAGAGTCTTTAACCACAACAGGGGTTGATTTATTTTCATCAGTTTTAACAAAAATCAACTTTTGAACGTTTACCGCAGAGCCATCTTTTGCTTTGAACGTAATGTCGAAATTGCTCTTATCTTGCAAATCCACCGAGCCAACGTACGCTTGATTACCAACCGCTTTACCATGGTCTATTGCTTTGATTTCATTAGTTTGAACACCATTGATATAGGTGAGCATATTTTTGTTGCCGATTTCAGTATATATATCGTATTTACCAGGGGTTAATTCATCTTGGATTGTGAAATCAAGTGATGATTCGCCATTTAAATTTGAAACGTTTTTGTTAGAACCATAACCTTGTATAATACCATTGTGTTTAAAGTCTAAGGCACTAAATGCTTGGTAATTGTCATACAATTTATCATCATTAAGTTGATAAATTCTGACATAGTCAATCCACATTTTCCACTGGTCTTCTTCAGAGTCATCAACTTTGTTGCCAAACATACCCATTGCTACGTTTATCAAAAGCCAATGCTCAAAAGTTCTGAAAGCTTGAGCAAGTTCTGGCTTTGTAATATCAATAA
>JAZRPW010000041.1:0-2732 GCA_045649405.1 Acutalibacteraceae bacterium | reverse complement strand
GAAACCAAGATAGATTATTATTGCATTATGCCAAATCATATTCATTTTATATTGTTTTTTGAATCAAAAACGGGCGACCACGAAAGTGAGCCCCTACAAGATGTTATTAGTTGGTTTAAAACAATGGTAACTAATGAATATATTAAGGGCGTGAAAAAAGGACTATATATTCCTTTTGATACAAAATTATGGCAACGAGGATACTACGAACACATTATTCGCAATGAAAGAGATTTGTTTGAAGCTCGCAGTTATATTGAAAACAACCCAATTAAATGGGAAACTGATGAATACTACAACAAGGAGAGAGTTTATGACCATCGAGGTAAAAGGAATAAAACTTAATTATGAAATTGTCGGCGAAGGTCCAGACATTCTCTTTTTACACGGTTGGGGCGCTTCGCTTGAGAGTTTCAAAAGAATGATAGCGCCACTTTCTAAAAACTTTCGTTGCATTTCTTTTGATGCGCCTGGTTGTGGCAAATCGGATTTGCCAGAAAATCCACTAACACCTCAAGATTATTGCGAAATCACAAAAGAATTTATGAAAAAAGTTGGTACTAAAAACCCAATTATGATTGGCCACTCAAACGGTGGCAGAACAATTCTTAATATGTGTGCTGATGGAATGGTTAAACCGAAAAAGATTGTGCTTTTTGGTGCGGCGGGAATAAAGAGCAAAAAAACCTTTAAACAAAAGGTAAGACAAACAACCTACAAAACTTGTCGAAAAGTTTTGGAGTTGCCGATAATCCGCCTTTACACAAAAGAAGCGCTTGATGCACTTCGTTCACACTTTGGCTCGGCAGATTATAAGTCAGCGCCACCAGTTATGCGCCAAACACTTGTAAATCTTATTAACTCTGATGTTACCGACAAACTTGAAAATATCAAAGCATCAACCCTTTTGGTTTGGGGCGAGTGCGACACCGCTTCTCCACTTTGGATGGCAAAGGTAATGGAAGAAAAAATCAAAGATTGTGGTTTGGTTGTAATGCTGGGACTTTCTCATTGGAATTTCATTGAAAACCCTGTGCAAACAGATGCAATTTTAAATAGTTTTTTACTTGGAGGTAAATAAATGCTATTAACTATAAGTGCTATTTTGTTGTTTTTAACAGCGCTTGTTACTATGACAAGGCAGTTGCATTTTTTACAACTTAATTCATATTACAACTCAAGATTTTTTGATTATTTCAGAAACGAGTTTAATATGATTTCGGTGTGGTCACTTTTTGGCTGTGCCGTTGTTGTGAATTTGGCAATTTTTGAACTTGGCGTTGTGGCTTTGGTTGTTAGTGCTTCTTTTTGTGTAATTAGAATTTGTTACACCCTTTTCAAACTCAAAACTGCAAAAAAAGGCATTGTTTATACTGCAAGGGTTAAAAGGTTTTATTTAACAAGTGCTATTATTTTCGCAGCAGTTATTGCATTGACATTTTTAAATCTCATTAATCCAATTGTTGCTGTTGCCATTGCAAACTTGTGCTTGCTTTTCACACCTTTCTTTGTCTGCCTTATAAACATTTTAAACGCACCAATTGAAAAATCTATAAAACAGTATTATATAAATGACGCTAAAAAGATTTTGAAATCAAAACCTGACCTTAAAATCATTGGTCTTACCGGTTCTTACGGTAAAACTTCAACCAAATACATTTTGGGCAGAATTTTGTCTGAAAAATATAACACAGTAATAACTCCTGGTAGTTTCAACACACCAATGGGTGTTGTTTTAACAGTAAGAAACCACTTAACTCCAAGCACCGAAGTGTTTGTGGTTGAAATGGGCGCAAAATGTGTTGGCGACATTGCGGAAATTTGCGAAATTGTTCATCCAACAACTGCAATTATTACATCTGTTGGCCCTCAACATCTTAACACATTCGGCTCAATTGAAAATGTTACAAAAACCAAGTTTGAACTTGCAGACGAAGTCAAGAAAAACGGCGGTTTGTGTTATCTTAATGTTGACAATGAATATATTAAAGAAAAGAAAAGTGAATACGATTGCGTGACCTATTCAATTGGCGGCAAAGATGCTGACATTATTGCAAAAGGCGTTAAGTGTGACAAGGATGGTCTTAAATTCACAGTTGAATATAAAGGTCAAAAAATTAAACTCACAACCGAGTTGCTCGGCTCACACAACGTGCTTAACATTATGGCGGCAGTTGGCATTGCGCTTGATATGGGCGTTAGTGAAACCGACATTAAATATGCAGTTGAAAAGTTAAAAGCAACCGAGCATAGATTAGAATTAAAATCGCTCTTTAATGGTGCGCTTTTAATTGATGATGCTTACAACGCAAACCCAGAAGGAAGCTTAGAAGCAATGAAGGTCATTGGCTCGTTTAAACCAATGAAACGAATTGTTGTAACCCCTGGTCTTGTTGAACTTGGTGAAGAAGAGTATGAGTGCAATAAAGCGCTTGGCAAAGCGGCTGCAAAGAATGCCGATATTATTATTTTGGTTGGCGAAAAACGCTCTATTCCTTTAAAAGAAGGCGTTCTTTCTACAAAATTCCCACAAGAGAATTTGTATGTTGCAAAAACATTTAACGATGCGGTAGAAATTTTCAAACCAATGTGTGATAAAAACACAGTTGTTATTTTTGAAAACGATTTACCAGACAACTATGCGAAGTAATTAAGCCAAAAGTTAATTTGTAGGGGCGACCCTGTGTGGTCGCCCGAAGAATGTGCTCTTGTCGGGCGACCACACAGGGTCG
>JAZRPW010000040.1:0-5165 GCA_045649405.1 Acutalibacteraceae bacterium | reverse complement strand
AAGTGAAATGTTGTTGTCATTGCTTTGCCATTGACCACAGTTGTAACCAGTTGTGTAGTTTGCAAATTTTGTGAAAAGACCACCGTTTACTGTGATATCCATATTAGCGTTGTTTTGTGTTACAACACCAGTACCTGCATTAATATTGCCTGACATATTGTCATAAACAACATAAGTATATGAATCAGAAGCTACTGGAGCTTGAGTTGTAGTAGTTGTAGTTGTAGTAGTTGTTGTAGTAGTTGTAGTTGTTGTAGTTGTTGTAGTTGTAGTGGTTTCTTCTGAAGAAGGCTCTGTTGGTTCTTCACTTGGTTCTTCTGAAGGTTCTTCAGGAGTATTAGCACCATCATAATAACAATGTGTACAAGTACCATCTACCATTGAATGCTCACATACTGCATAGAATGAGTAAGGAGCAGAAAGTGATGCAAGTTCAATTGCTTCGCCATCTTCGCTCAAAGCAAAACGAGCGTTGCTACCTGGAACGACAGAACAGAAATCTGCTTCATAAGCCCATTTTGCAATGTTAGTAAGCTTACCTGAATGAATAGTTGTTACAGTGTTTACTGTACTTTTATTAGTTGTATTTGTAGAAACAAGATAGTTTACATTAGAAACATCTGTGTCATAAAGATTGATTTTACCATAACTGCCTGAATTCATACCACGAGCAGCGAAAGCAGAATAAGATCCGCCACCATCAAGAGTTGAATTGTAAACATTTATTGTACCGTAATTCGCTGAAAGCATAGCAATCATTGAATTTGAAAGAGCTGAACCGTTATAATTAAATGAACAGTTTCTTACTGTTACTGTTTGACCGTAATTGTTTCTTACAAAACCACCTGGGATACTAACGTTTGTAACACCATTTGTTGCAGTTGAATTAAAAGTAATGTTTTCAACTATTGTTTTGTCTTGTTCTGCAAACACACCATACCAAAGAGTATCAGTAATGTTGATTGTACCATTTTTGTACAAAATGCCTATTCCTTTTGAATAAAAAGCACGAGTTGTTGCATCAAGTGTATGACCATTCAAGTCAACAATAACATACTTTTTACTTATTTGGAGACCGCTTGTTGTAGTTGTTGAGTAATCACTCAAGAATTTGATTGTAGTACCATACGCTTGATGGGTACCAGCAGTTGAAGCGGCTACTGCTTCTTCGAATGTTTTGTAAACACCTGCAGAAGCATCGGTTGTTGCATTAGCATCTACAAAAACCACATTTGTTTCTGCACTTGTCAATGCCAACGGAATTAATGTTAATACCATCACAAATGCAAGTGCGATTGATAAGAACTTTTTAATTTTCATTTTAAAATTTCTCCTTTTATTTTTTGTGTTAATATTTTATCACAAAAACAAATCAAAGTCAAGTTCCAAATCCGTGCATATTTGTTGACAAACCCGAGTAAATGTGATATTCTTTAAAAGAGGTGATTAAAAATGCAAAAAACATCTAATTTTACTATTTATGAACCTAAAAAATTTTATACACCTGAACTTAAGCTTCAATCCTTTTATAAATTAAATGACAAAAAAGAGCTTATTGTTGATAAACTTTATGAGGACAATTACACCATTGTATATGTTCGACAGGGGAATGTTGAGGCGGTAACACACGGTCAAATCAGCACTCTTTCAAAGGGCGACATCTTTTTATCAGCACCTTATGAAAAGTTTGAACTTTTGCCAACTTCAAACTGTAAAAAGGTAAATCTTTTGATGATTAACTTTTTACCTTCTTTGTTTTTCGAACTTGATAAAAAGAGCAAGATTTTACGCCCTTTTGATGTTATAAATACCGAGTCGCCGAATATTTATAAAAAGGGTGAATTCGCAGACATTGACCTTTTGTTTGCAAGGTACAATAAAATCAACGATGAAGCGTTGCCACTTGAAGCATTTTCTTCGCTTTTAACACTAATTTTGTTTGAAATTTGCTCAGTTTATGACAAAACTCATCAACACATTCCTGCAAAGTTTTCAAATGAATATGACCTTAAAATTTATGCCTACATTCACTCTCGAGCACTCACTAACATTAAAATTAAAGATGTAATGGATGAGTTTTTTGTTTCTGATTGGTATATAAATAAAGTTTGTAAAAAGTTTTACGGTGGTAACTTTAGTTTTATGCTCAGGTCATGTAAAATGTGGGCAGCAAGGGGACTTGTTGTTAATAAGCGTTACAAAGATTATAACACCATTGCTTCTGTTTGTGGTTATAACAATTACTCGGGATTTTATAAAGCATATAAAAATTATTTTGGGCTTTCACCAAAAGAAGATGTTATATATTTTGAAAAACACAAATATTTTTGGAAAAATCCTTAAACTTGACAAATTTTAATACCTTTTTAACTTATAATAACAAAAATTAAATATATTTTACTTTCATAACAATCGTTGACAGTCGAGATTGGAAAGAGGATTACACTGTAGAAAAAATCGTTAATGGTGTTGTTAATAACACAAAATCAGGCGATATTGTTTTGTTTCACAATGCCGCTAAAAACACTCCTTCGGCGTTGCCGATTATACTTGAAAAACTTATTTCAGACGGCTATGAAATTCTACCGATTTCAAAACTCATTATGACTAACAATTTCACAATAAACCACGAAGGCAGACAAATTGAAAACACGATAGCAAAGAGCCAACTCTCGAGATAAGAGAGTTGGCTCTTTTTAAAGGATACGTTGTATGAAAAAAATTAGCAATTCCACTTCACACTTGCAGGTGGATATTTATTTAGATTTTTAACAAAACAACTGAAATTATACCTATGAACAAACCGATGGTTTGCAGTAATCTCAATCTTTCCTTAAAAAATAAAATTCCGATTATCCAAACGGCTATAATGTTTGCTATGGCAACAATCGGAAATAGTACAGATGCATTTTCTGTTGCAGAAAGATATAACACAATGTAATTAGCCAGACAGTTGGCAATACCTGATGCGGTGCCAAGCAAACTAAATTTGAGATTTGTATGATTATCTCCTTTTGTCTTATACGTTACCAATAGAATGATTGAAACGCATAACAAAGCCCAAAACATAAACTCTGTTTTGTAAAGCGAGGGAAATTTTACTTGATGCATTTTCTGTATGACCGAACAAACGCCATTTGTGAGCAGGGTGGTTAAAGCATAAAACAACCATTTAGCAGAGAAGCCGTTTTCCTTTTTTATGTTGATGAACAAAACGGAAATCAACAAAAGAATGATTCCGATGAATTTGAGTAAAGTCAGGCTTTCATTCCAAAACACAATTCCAAATAAAAAAGGGATAATCAACGAAAACGAAGCAATTACGCTTGTCAAAGCCATCGGGCCTATAAAAAGAGCTTTAAATCCTGTGTGCATAGAAATACAAAGCGATATGCCGTAACCGATACCGAAAAGCATTGTTTCAAAATGCCAAGAAAAACCACTCATTAACCCTAAAACAAGAAATAATATTGTTCCTATCACAGCTTTATTTATGTTAAAGGGGAGCGATTCACCGCCACGTCTGGCGTATTGCTTGCCGAGAGCAGACTGCCCCGCCGAGCACAATACGTTTAGTGAATATAAAATTAGTATCATATTATACCTCTATCTGTTCTTTTGCCCAACCGCAATCGGTGTAAGCGTTACCTTCAAAGCTTACTCTGCGTAAAAGCGTTGCTGTTTCTTCACGAAGGCCACTATATTCACTCCAAACAAATGATTTTGCACCGCATTCTTTTGCGCATCCGAGAATAGAAGGCATATGTTGTTTCAGGGTATGCCAAGTTGTAAGCATAATACCAAACATAGCATTGTCGGTTATTGTTTGAACGTGTGCATTATAGTTGCGTTCGTTAAGCCAAGGGGCACCTATTGTGTCTCTGCCACAATTTTTTAATGAAAGCAGAGAAGGAATTGGAGTTTCGTAACAATCGTACTGCCAATCCACAAAAACAGATGATTTTGCCGTGGCGTTGCGAATGCTTTCGACTTCGTCTTTTTCTCCGACGGTATAGCAATCTTTAAAAATGCCTTTTTCTAAAAGCATATCCATCCAGAGCATCGGGCGACGCCCTTCTTGTTCTACTTCGTCGGTAAGTTCCTTAAGATAAGCAGGGAGTTTTTGTCGAAAAGCCTTATTTCTTGAAATATAATAAGCTTCATCACACCCAATGTGCATATATTCTCCTTGACCGAAAAGCTCATACAACTCTATGCGAACTCGTTTTAAAAGTTCTTTAACCTCTGCCGAGTCAATATTCCACGCCCAACCATCTGGTGTAAAAAGATTCTGTAATCGTGGATTTTGGTCCAAAACAACGTGTTTTCCATAGCAAACTCGAGAAGCAGTTGCGTGGCCTAATTGATTGAACATAGGTATCGGTTCTATTCCAAGCTCTCTGCACTCTGTTATAAGTTCTTTTGCTTGCTCCTTTGTGAAAGCGTGTGGCCAGGCAAGTTCTTTTAAGCAATCGAATTTGAGCATACCCCAGAACTCAATGACAATATGTGTATATTGGCAGAGCCCTGCAAGGCGAATTAACTTCTTAATAAAATACAAATCGTTTTCAGGAAAAACGCAAATATGTATCATACGATTACCAATCTTATAATCGCTTTCTTCTGTGACTGCTTTGATTCTCAAATATTCATCATCATATTCGATTTTCATAAGCAGCGATATAAAACCGCGCATCAGTCCGCCATAGTCTTTGCCCACGATTGCAGCACCGTTTTCGTCCACTTTTAGCACATATTCTTTATCTTTTGAAAGTATCGGCAACTGCGTATTGCCTAAACGAAAGGTGAAATTCTCGCCTTTTTCGAAACATATTTCGCCCGTTGTTAAAGTAAAACTGTTCCAAAGGTTTTTTACAGTTTTGTTGCTCATTCTTTGGTCGGCAAAAACCGTTGACTTATTGTCGAGTAATAAATAACCGTTCATATTAAATCACCTCAACTTAATAGGGTATTGTTTTTCATAGTAATTAACCCACCTCTAAAACTTTTATAATTATACACTCTTTAAATATGCGTTGCAAGTATAAAATTCCTTGTTTTACAAAGTAGTTATTTCAAAAAGCCCATGGATTAAAAAAAGAGCCAACTCTCGAGATAAGAGAGTTGGCTTTTTTTAAGGAAAATTGTATGAAAAAAATATTAGC
>JAZRPW010000039.1:0-44579 GCA_045649405.1 Acutalibacteraceae bacterium | reverse complement strand
TTTGCATTTATCACATTAAGAACTTCAACTTCAAGATGGTTTGCATACATTTTTAGTTCTGCCTTGTTTGCTTTTTATCATTTTGGTATGACTGCAACTTGGTTTAATATAGGAATTTTTATTCTTGCGTTTTTTGGTCTTTTTGTTGGTGGTTGTATATTTAATTTCCTTAACGAAAGCGACGAAAATATATATAATTCTTGGTTAGTTCACGCTTTTGCAAACTTTGCAATCAACACAATCGGCTTTATAATTTTTGGTATAATTTAAGTTAAAAAGAGATGTAAATTTTACATCTCTTTTTTTATTTTTCCCTATTGACAAACGAGTGAATTTAGTGTAAAATAAACTTATCGAACATTTGTTCTTTTGGGTGATACGATTTGGAAAGAGTTATTTTGCATGTTGATTGCAACAAGTTTTATGCATCGGTTGAGTGTTTGCATAGGCCAGAAATTAGGCACTTGCCTGTTGCTGTCGGCGGTGACGATAAAAGCAGACACGGTATTATTTTGACCAAAAACGAAATTGCTGCAAAATATGATTTAAAGGTTGGCGAGCCACTTTGGTCTGCTAGAAAAAAGTGTCCTAATTTGGTTGTTGTTCCGCCAAACTTTCCGCTTTATATGCGCTTTTCAAAAGAGGTTCACAAAATTTTGTCTGATTATACTGATACCATTGAGGCTTTTGGAATTGACGAGTCTTGGGTTGATGTTTCAAAAACTGCTCATTTATATGGTGGTGGCGAAAGGCTAGCCCACATCATCAGAAAACGAGTAAAATCAGAACTTGGAATTACCGTCAGCATTGGCGTTAGTTTTAACAAAATATTTTCAAAACTCGGGAGCGACTTTAAAAAACCTGATGCTGTTACGGTAATTTCCAAGGAAAATTTCAAACAACTTGTATGGCCACTCCCCGCTAATGACCTTTTATATATTGGCCCTGCTACTTACAAAAAGTTAAAACATCATTATCGTTACACAATTGGCGATGTTGCAAATACTGAGCCAGAACTTTTGCAAAAATGGTTTGGCAAAATAGGACTTATGTTGCATTCTTATGCGAACGGTTTTGACTTAACGCCGGTTTATAAAGTTAGTCAGTTGCCTGATGTTAAATCAATTGGCAACTCTACCACAACACCAAGAGATTTAATTACGAATGATGATGTAAAAGCCGTTTTATTTGTGCTAGCAGAGAGTGTTTGCAGACGACTAAGAGAACAAGGCTTTCGGTGTAAAGTTGTCAAATTTCATGCAAGAAACAACAAGCTTATTACCGAAAGTTTTCAAAAAAAGTTAAAATTCGAAACCGATATTACAAGAGAAATTGCAGATGAAGCCTATTCCCTTTTTCTTGAAAATTACAACTTTGAAAACCCAATCAGAAGCATTGGAATTGCAGTTTGCGACTTTTCTTCTGCAGACAATTCAATGCAGTATGACTTTTTTACCGACACCGAGAAAAAAGCAAAATTGGAGCGAATTGACAAAACGGTTGATGCGCTAAAAGTTCGTTATGGCAATTATACAATTCAAAGAGCAAGTTTGCTAAAAAACACCGACATTTCGGAATTCAACCCACACGATGACCATTTAATTCACCCGGTAAGTGTGCTTAAAACAAAGATTTAAGGAGTAATTATGTTTAAAAAAGAATATGTTGCCGTTAATGCTATTTTTCACAAAGATGGTAGCATTGTTCCGATTTCAATCATTTGGGAAGATGGCAAGATTTTTAATATTGATAAAATAACAAACATCTGCAACGCCGTTTCGCTAAAAGCAGGTGGTGCTGGAATTAGATACACATGTATAATTTCAAACAAGCAAACCTATTTGTTTTTAGAAAAAGATAAATGGTTTGTAGAAGTTGAAAAGTAAAAAAGCTCTAT
This sequence comes from Acutalibacteraceae bacterium, assembly GCA_045649405.1. GTDB lineage: Bacteria > Bacillota > Clostridia > Oscillospirales > Acutalibacteraceae > RUG11462. Next base: position 42,682 of record JAZRPW010000039.1, on the reverse strand, counting down.
CAAAATGATAGAGCTTTTTGTTTTATTTTCCACAAATGCAGTCAGCTGCATAAAGTCCCATTGCACCTGATTGTGAAAGGCCACGGCAAATGCCTGAGCCATCACCTAAAATATAAATACCATCAGCCACTTCAAATTTATCGTTAATGAAATGTGGTCTAATTGAATAATATTTATTTTCACAGCCATAAAGCAAAGTGTCATCATTTGCAGTACCAGGAGCAACTTTATCAAGCGCATAAATTGTTTCAATAATGTTTGTCATATGTCTATGTGGCATTACCATTCCAATGTCGCCAGGAGTTGCTTTTAAAGTAGGAATAACGGTGTTTTTCTCAAGACGGCTGTCAGTTGTTCTTCTGCCACGAATAAGGTCGCCAAAGCGTTGTACAACAACATTTCCTGCGCCTATCATATTCATATCTTCTGCAATGTTAGTTGCGTATTTTGTTGGCTGATTAAATGGCTCTGTAAACTTAATTGAAGAAAGAATTGCAAAGTTACAGTTATCACTCTTTTTGCTTTGTTCTGCGTAAGAGTGACCATTCGCAGTAACAACGCCATCATTATTTTCAGCAGAAACATAACCACCTTGGTTGAAACAGAACATTCTGCATTTATCTTCATAAGTTTTGGTTTTATAAAGAATTTTTGGCTCGTAAATTTGCGATGAAAATTCTTGCCAAATAATATCTTTCATTTCAACACGAACGCCAATGTCAACAGCGTTTGAATGAAGTTTTACGCCAAAGTCTTTACAGAATTTTTCAACGAAAGGTGCACCAGTTCTGCCTGTTGCAATGATAATGTGTTTTGCAAAATATTCATCATTATCACAAGTAATTCTATAACAATCTTCATCTTCTTTAATCTTTTTACAGGTTGTTTCCGAATAAATTTCGACACCCATTTTCTCAATTGTTTCAATGAGATTAAACATCGTTTTGAAGTTTTTATCAGTACCCAAATGACGAACATTCATATCTAAAAGTGTAAGGTTGTTTTGAACACATTTGAGTTTCAAATCACTATTTGAACGGTAAAGTTCAGGGTAATCTTCCGCATGCTCGCTTAAGATTCTATCAACCTCATCAATGTAATAAGTTGCCATTTTCTCTCCTAATTCTTCACCCAAAGTACCGCCATAAGCAGTACCAAGATTGAATTTACCATCAGAAAACGCACCTGCACCAGCCATACCAGAAGTAATGCTACAAATACCGCAACGCACACAACTTTGTGTGTCAGAAGCAGGACATTTTCTTTTTGTCAATGTTCTGCCCTTTTCAATAATTGCTACTTTTCTGTTTGGGTCATTATCAAGCAAACGCTTTGCGGCCATAACACCACAAATACCGCCACCGATAATAATTTCATCATATTTTTTCATTAATACTCATTCCTTTTAAAAAAATTAAAAACCTAAATCTTCATTTACAAGAATAACTTTAATTTTGCCTGCAGGACGAGACATTCTTGTAGTAACAATATTACAACAAATACAATCAGGGCTTTTACAATCGGTACATCCACCTGTTTGTGAGCAACCAGTAACTTTATCAGGAAAACGTTGAATGTTAAGTGGAGCCGCAACGGTTCTTGCTCTGTTTAAAGCGTTTTCATAACCTTGCACAACCTTGTTCATACCTGCAATAACGATTACATTTTTAGGACCAAAAATAAGCGCTGCGCATCTGTTACCATTGCCATCAATGTTAATCAACTGACCGTCATCACAAATAGCATTTGCACTCATAATAAAATAATCAGCAAAGAATGTTTCTCTTTCAACATCTTGACCTTCTTTAGCATCTTTTCTATCTAAAAGATTATAATTCCCTTGTTTTAAAGCGGTTAAAAGACCAATTTCTTTCATGGTCATTGTACCACCCCAAGAAACTGTTGAGCCTTCTTTAATCAACTCAAGAGCTTTTGCGCAAGCTTCTTCCTTTGTTTGGCAAAAATATGGCTCCATAAGTCTTGCTTCCATATTTTTCATTACTTTTTTAGCTAACAATCTGTTTCTGCTTTCTTTACAACCCATAATCTATACTCCTTTACAAATTAATTCCTATTAAATCGGCAACCACGCCGAAAAGTACACCAATTACAAAAACTAAAATTAAAATTTGAACGTTCTTTTTCATCGGTCTATTAACCTTAAACAAAATCAACATGCCAACACCGCTTCCAACCAAAAGGCCAGAAAGACATGAACCAAAACTAATTGCATTAGAAAGATACATTTCAGTAATAATAACGCTTGAAGCACAGTTAGGAATAAGACCAACTACGCCTGCTAAAACCGGCGCAAAAACGCTGTTTTTCAAAAGAAGTTTTGCAAGCATTTCTTCTCCAAAATATTCAATTGCAAAATTAAGAACAAACGACACAATAAAGATAAAGAAAACAACCCTTAATGTGTGATGAATTGCTGAACGCAAAACACCGTGGTCACATTTGCAATGTTCTTGCTCACAAAAATCGTGAATTTTCTCGTGTTCTGTTATATTCTTCTTTTTCAAAATAAAATCTATAACAAAACCGACAGCAAGACCAATTATAATCTTGATTAAAATAATAATTAAACCCTTTGCAACAACCTTTGCTTCATTTGCAGATGCAAGCATAATAACAAACATTTCATCAGAAGTTGAAAGAAAAATCGAAACAAGTGTACCAAGAGTGATAACTCGTGTGGCATAAAGATTAGAAGCCATTGCAGAAAAACCACATTGTGGAACTGCACCCAACACACCACCAATTAACGGGCCAAAGTGCCCTGCTTTATGTATTAATTCGTGATTTTTTTCAGACATTTTATGCTCAATATACTCTAAAAACAAAAACACCAAAAACAAAAACGGTAATAGTTTTAAAGTGTCAATAACTGTGTGTTTTAAAGTATGCATTATAATTTCAAACATTAAACTTTCTCCTTTGTTTTAAACCAAATTAAATTATACAATAATAACTTTTTAAAGTCAATAAAAAAACGAATTAACCTAAATTAATTCGTTTTCAAAAATATTATGATTTACCTTTAAAACTTGTTCTGCATTTTGGACAAGTAATTGTAATTTTACCTTTGTGTTTTGGCACACGAAGTTTTGCGCCACAACTTTTGCATTTAAAGTATTTATAAGCAACTTCAGTTTCTGTTGTGTAAAAGTCATTTTTATATGGGTTATTTCGATGTGATTTGTTGAGTTTTAATTTCTCTAACAACTCTGAAAATTTTTCATTTTCTTTCATTCTTGCTTGATGATTAGAAGAAAAGAATCTAACAAAAAACAAAACCAAACACAAAGTTTGAATAAAATATATAACTCTTGTGCCGATAAACAAATTCAAAATTGCCAAGAAAAAAGAAATGCCGATTAAAGACACATTAAGTTTATCGTTGCCATATTTGTTATACATAATTTGCATTAATTTTTCACGAAACATAAACTAAATCCTCTCAAGTGATAAATCTATTATAACACAAAAGAATTGGAATTTGTGAATAATGAGTAAACAATTAAAAAAACCGCACAAAAGTGCGGTTTAGTTTAGTTAATATACGAATTCATTACAAATTCATGTGCTTTTTGCTCGAATCCATCATTAAGTGGTGAAAGTTCTACTTCGCCATATTTTCTAAAAAGCGCTTTTTTGATTAAAAGGTCAGCAAACTGTGGATTTTTTGGCAAAACAGGTCCGTGAGAATATGTGCAGAAAGTGTTTTTATAAATTGCACCTTCTGTGCCGTCTTCCCCGTTGTTACCAAAGCCTTTTAAAACCTTGCCAAGTGGTTTGACACCTTCGCCAAGATAAGTTTTACCAGCATGGTTTTCAAAGCCAACGATTTTCAATCCGTCATCAGTTTCGAAAGCATAATTGCCTGTCATTCTTTGTTTTGTATCAACAGAATAAAAATCAAGTGCGCCAACAAAGTCAATTTGCGAGCCGTCTTGAGTTTTAAGATAATTACCAAGTAATTGATAACCACCACAAACTGCCAAAAAGACAACATCATTTTCAATTGCGGTTTTAATTGCCTTCTCTTTGTCGCCTTTTATATCATCAAGAAGCATTTGAAATTCAAAATTTTGACCGCCACCGATTAAAGCAATATCCATATCATCTGGGTTGATTTTTTCGCCCAAACGAACTTCTTTTACATTAACTTCAATGCCACGTTTTTCGAGTCTATGTTTTAAACAAACAATGTTACCACGGTCGCCATAAAGGTTAAGCAAGTCTGGATAAATGTGATAAATATTCAAATTCATTATTCCCAAAACTCCTTTCCACCAAAAGTTTCTGCGATTTTTGAACGTTGTTTCATCATAGAAGAATAAGAAGGAATGATAAATACATCACGCACTTTTGTTTCTTCTAAAATAATTTCAATTTCTTTGTCATAATCTTCATTTTCAATAATATTAATTCTTTCTTCTGGGAAGCCATTATATTTAAATAAAATCGCTAAATCATATGCTCTTCTGCCACACATATAAACATTTTTCAAGTTTTCACAATTGAATAAATCGTGAAAATGAACATCCCAAATCCAGCTAATATCTGTACCATCTGAAATATTATCATTCAAACAGAAAATCGCTGAAAACGGAGTGTCAATTCTAGATAAATGTGCAGTAACTTGAGTAAAACCAGCTGGGTTTTTAATCAAAATCATATTGATATTTTTATCATTATGAGTGAATTTTTCCATTCTACCAAAAGCAGAGTTAAAAGAAGCAATCGATTTAACAATTTCTTTAGCACCAAATCCAAGCTGTGTAAGCGCAAGCGCAGCACCGGCAGCATTGTAAATGTTATAAGTGCCAGGTACATTAACACGAGCTTCTAAGGTCTCACCTAAAATATTCATTGAAACCACAGAATAATCAGCTTTAAGTTCAATAATCTCTTCAACTGCAACATCAGGAGCTTCACGTTTATAGCCACAATTTGGGCATTTAAAGCCGCCTAAATGGCCGAAAGTGCGATAATCATAATCATACTTGGTTTTACAGAAAATGCAATATTCAGCATCAGAAACGTCAGTTTCAGAAGACTTGTTATCAAATGGCAAATTAACGCCATAAGTTAAAATTTTGTTGTCAGCATATTCTTTAGAAATAGAATATGTAAGCGAACAGTCAGTGCACAAACAAATTGTAGACTCTGGCAAATGAGAAATAGAGGTTTTAATTGCATTAAGTGTTTGAGAAACTTCACCAAATCTATCAAGCTGGTCACGAAAAACATTTGTAACTAAAACAACTTCAGGTTTAATGTTAAGACTAACATTTTTAAATGCATTCTCATCACATTCAATAACAGCAAACTCTTTTTTGCATTTGCCAAAAATGTTACTATTCAAAATAAATGAAGTTGTGATACCTGTAATTAAGTTAGCACCTGCTTTGTTTGAAAAGTAAGTTTTCTTGCTGTCAATAAGCATTTGTTCCAATATTCTACAGGTGGTTGTTTTGCCGTTTGTACCCGTAACTAAAACAATTTTAACACCTTTTGAAACTTGTTTTAAAATATCAGGCTTTATTTTCAAGGCAATTTTACCAGGCAATGTTGTACCTGCTCTTTTTGTGATTTTCAAAATCAAAAATACAATTCTTGCAACTAAACAAGATAAAAAATTCAACACAAAATTCTCTCCTAATTTTTTAATGAATTCATTTTACTCTTTTTTTCTTTCAATGTCAAGAAAACAGCCCAAAAAATTGGACTGTTTTCTCTAATTAGATTGAAGTTGTTGAAATCGAAGAAGTGTTGTCGGTCGAATAACTTGTTGTGTTACCGTTATCATCAATAATATTATCACCTGTTGATGTCATAGTTTCTGTTGTGTTTGATTCAGAAGTTTTATTCAAAATCTCGCCTGTCATAGCATCAACTTCATAAACATAATCAACACCATTTTTACTAAATTTCAATCTGTAATAGTCACCGTTTTCGTCAGTAATCAAATCATTAAAAGCAAATTTAACATCATCAATTGCAGCACCGATGTCATCAACAACTGTCTGCTTTGCTTTATCAATACCGATGTAATCCATAGCACCACAAGAGGCAACTGTCAAAAGAACAACAAAACAAATTAAAAACGAAATAAATTTTCTCATAAAAATTCTCCTTAAATATTTTTGTCAATAAAATTATTTGCAAAAAAGCTTTAAATTATTCAATTTAGTGTTTAATTTTTATAAAAATTGTTGTATAATGAGTTTAATAAATTTTGAAAAGGATAACAAAATGGAAATTCTATCACCAGTTGGAAACAAATCATCTTTAATATCTGCCGTAAGAAGTGGTGCTGACGCAATTTATTTTGGTGTCGGCGAATTTAATGCGCGCAGAAATGCAGAAAATTTTTCAAAATTTGATTTAATTGAAATTTCGAAGTATTGCCACGTAAGAGGTGTTAAAGCATATCTTGCACTAAACACGCTCATTAATGATAATGAACTAGCAGAGGCAATTGACATTGTAAAACGTGCTTGCGAAGCTGGAATTGATGCAATTATTATAAATGACTTAGGTCTTGCGAGCATCATTAGAAAATCAGCTCCTAATATGCCTTTACACGCATCAACTCAAATGACTATTCATAACATTGATGGTCTAAAAATGCTTTCAAAAATGGGGTTCAAACGAGCAGTTCTTGCAAGAGAAAACTCATTTGAAGATTTAAAAGAACTTTCTTGCTTTGCAAACGAAAATAATATTGAACTTGAAATTTTTGTTTCCGGCGCTCATTGTATGTGCGTTTCTGGTCAATGTTTGTTAAGTTCGGTTTTAGGTTCAAGAAGTGGCAACCGTGGTCTTTGCGCTCAACCTTGCAGACTTCCTTTTAAAGTAAAAAACGGTAATGGTTATGACCTGAGTTTAAAAGATATGAATCTTTTTGACTATTTTGATGAGCTTAAAAAGCTTGGTATTTCATCACTCAAAATAGAGGGAAGAATGAAATCAGAGGAATACGTTGCTGCTGCTACATATTCAGCTTATTGTTTCAAAAACAACCTTGATAATAAATATGAAAGTTTACACACTTTGCAAACCGTTTTTTCAAGAAATGGATTTACTGATGGATACTTCAAATCTAACATTGATAAAAATATGTTTGGTGTAAGAAGTGAACAAGACATTGAAAAATCAAAACAAATTAAAAATTCAATTCACGAACTTTACAGACGAGAAAAACAAAGCGTTAAAGTTGAATTTTTAGCAAAATTCAAAGCTAACAAGCACTCATCTTTAGAAGTTTTTGATGGCAAAAGCAAGGTAAAAGTTTTTGGCGAAATTCCGGAATCAGCATTAAACAAACCAACTGCAAAACAAGATGTAAAAGACAAACTTACAAGAACCGGCTCAACGCCATATTTTGTTGAAAAAATTGAAATTGAATTAGATGATGGTTTGTTTGTAAACAACAAACTTTTATCAGCATTAAAAGATGATGCTCTAGTAAAATTAACTGAACTTAGAAGCAAAACTGAGCCAATTAACTTTTACTATGAAAAAAGCACAGAGGATTTTGAAAAAGCAGAGTGTTTTACAGAATGTTTTATTAGCGTTCACGATATTAACCAACTACCAGTAGAACCAATCGGCGATGTTGTATTCGTTCCACTTTCAAGTGATGTTAACAAAGTTAAAAATTTAATTGAAAACGGCTACGAAATCGGTATTAAAACACCAGTGTTTTACAACAAACTTAATGATAAAAAACTAGATGCATTTAAAGAAATCGGTGTTGAACATATTTTAGCACAAAATATTGCATCAATTGACAAATTAAAAAAGCAAGGGTTTATTGTAACCTCTGCTCCTTCAATTAACGTATTCAATTCTGTTTCTGCAAATGTAGTTAATTCAGATTACTGCACACTTTCAGTTGAGCTTTCCGAAGAACAAATTTACAACATTAAAACAGATAAACCAACTGGCATTTTAGCATATGGCAAACTACCTTTAATGATTTTTAAAAACTGCCCTATAAAATCAAATAATGGTTGTGAAAATTGTAATAACACCATAACAGACAGAAAACACATTGATTTTAAAATCTATTGTGAAGATGGTGTTACACAAATGATTAATAGCCGCCCTGTGTTTTTAGGTGATAAGCAAAAGTTTTTGAATAAAAATGATTTTATACTTTTATCATTTACCGACGAAACAGTTGATGAAGTAAATAAAATATATAACATTTACAAAAACCAAGGCAGTTACAACAGAGAATACACAAGAGGGCTTTATTTCAAAGGCGTTTTATAATCAACGTTCTGAATGTGGTTTGTTATCAGATTCTAAAAAAATGTAATCTTCATTATCCCCTACAAACTCTTCGTTTTCAGGTTTTACATTTTTATCATTCATGTTCTCATCTCCTTAAAACAAGTATATATTATTATATGTTTTTAAGGTTTGTGTATGCCTTGACTTAAAGAAAATTTTATTATATAATATTAACAATTATTTATAAGTGGGTGCAATTATGTCGCTTTTTTTAACTCGTACTTGGGCAGAAATCAATTTAGACAACATTGAGCATAATTTCAATTTAATACAAAGAAGTTTAGGTAACGACACAAAAATCATGTCTGTTGTTAAAGCCGATGCTTACGGTCATGGTTCTAAAATGATTTCAAAAAAACTCGAAGAACTTTCAACAGACTGGTTTGCAGTTTCAAACATTGAAGAAGCTTTGCAACTTCGTCAATTTGGTATTGAAAAACCAATTTTGATTTTGGGGTTTACACCACCACATTTAACAAAAGTTTTATCAGAAAACAATTTATCACAAACTGTTTTTGATGAAAATTATGCTAATGCATTATTAGATTGTGCTAAATATGAAAATGTCAAATTAAAGGTACATATAAAAATTGATACAGGTATGGGACGTCTTGGATTTAATGCCTATGACGTTGATGTTATTAAGTCAATTTTAGATAACGACAATTTTTATGCAGAAGGCATTTTTACTCATTTTGCAACTGCTGATTTTGATAATGACGAAAACGGCCACTACACAAAAAATCAATATGACTTGTTTGTTAAATGTATTGATGAACTGAAAAATCAAGGCATTGAATTTGAGTTTAAACATTGTTCAAACTCTGCAGCAACTCTCAAACATACAGATTTGCATTTAGATATGGTTAGACCTGGCATTATTCTTTATGGTTTGAAACCTTCATCACATTTTAACGAGTTTGATTTAAAGCCAAGTTTCACTTTAAAATCTGTAGTTTCAATGATCAAAACAGTTAAAAAAGGAACTTCTGTTTCTTATGGCAAAACATTTATAACTGATAAAGAAACTAAAATTGCAACAATCCCTGTTGGTTATGCTGATGGTTATTCAAGAAGTTTATCGAACAAAGGTTATGTTGTAATTAATGGCAAAAAAGCAAACATCATTGGTAGAGTTTGTATGGACCAAATGATGGTTGATGTAACAGATATTGACAATATACAAGTTGGTAATGAAGTGATATTGTTTGGAGATAAAGACTTAACTATTGACGATTACTCTAAACTTTGCAACACAATTAACTATGAAACAGTTTGTCTTGTTGGAAAAAGAGTTCCAAGAGTTTATTTTGAAAACGGCAAAGAAGTTGGCGTTGTAAACTTCATTTACAATCAAAAGGATTAATTATGGTTTGTTTAAATAATAATTGGGATTTGATTTTGAAAGATGAATTCCAATCAGAATATTACCTATCGCTTCGTGAGTTTCTTAAAAAAGAATATTTTACTCAAACAATTTATCCACCAATGAACGATATATTCAATGCATTTAAACTTACTGACTACGAAGATGTAAAAGCGGTAATTATCGGACAAGACCCATATCACGGGTTTGGTCAGGCACACGGTCTTTGTTTTTCAGTAAAACAAGGTATTAAGCCACCACCATCACTCATAAACATTTATAAAGAACAGCGTGATGATTTAGGCATTGAGCAACCTTTTGATACTGGTGACCTTACAAAGTGGTCAAAGCAAGGTGTTTTACTTTTAAATGCCGTTTTAACAGTAAGAGAAGGCCTGCCAAATTCACACAAAGGTGTTGGTTGGGAAAAATTGACTGACAAAACAATTGAACTTTTGAACAAACGCGAAAAACCAATTGTTTTCATTTTGTGGGGCGCAAATGCAAGGGCCAAAAAAGCGCTTATTACCAACAAAAATCATTTGATTTTAGAGTCTGCGCATCCAAGTCCACTTTCAGCGTATAATGGATTTTTCGGTTGTAAACATTTTTCTAAAACCAATGAATTTTTAGCAAAAACCGGTCAAACACCAATCGACTGGCAACTTTAAAGGAGAAAACTATGTCAATTATTTTAGACGCAATTAACGCCCTTTTCTACGCAATTGTAGAAGGCATTACCGAATGGCTACCAATTAGTAGCACAGGACATTTGATTTTATATGAAAACTTCTTCCCTTTCTCAAATTCAGTTACAAATGAATTTATGGGTATGTTTGAATATCTAATTCAACTTGCAGCAATTTTTGCAATTGTATGTTTATTTTTTAGAAGACTTAATCCATTTTCACGTAAAAAGTTATATGAAGAACGAAAAGACACATGGCACTTATGGTTCAAAGTAATTTGTGCTTGCCTACCTGCAATAGTAGCTTACTTATTATTCAATGATGTTATCGAAGAATATCTTGAAACACCAGTTTCAATTGCAATAATGCTTGTTGTTTATGGTGTGTTGTTTATCTTAATTGAAACACTTTTTGAAAAAGGCAAATTAACGACAAAAGTCGAAACCATAAACGACCTTTCATATAAAACAGCATTTTTAATCGGTTGTTTTCAAGTGCTATCAATTATTCCTGGCACATCTCGTTCAGGTGCAACAATCTTAGGTGCAATGATTCTTTGTTGTTCAAGAACTGTTTCTGCAGAATTTTCATTCTTTTTAGCAATTCCAGCAATGGTTGGAACATCTGCATTAAAGTGTTTGGATTTATTCCTTGAAAATGGCATCAACTTCTCAATTAATGAAATCGTTGTAATGTTAGTCGGTATGGTAGCAGCATTTGTTGTATCATTATTCTGCGCTAAATTCTTAATGAATTTCATCAAGAAACACAACTTCAAAATCTTTGGTTATTATCGAATAGTTCTTGGTGTAATACTTCTTGTTTTATTTAATACTGTTTTAAAATAAAAAGGCAAAAGACTGTTTTAAGAAAACTTAAAACAGTCTTTTTTTGTTATACTTTTTCAAAAACAAATTCATCATCTTTGAAATCACAAACTATAGCCATACCCTCTTTGATTTTTAAATCAAGCAATTCTTCAGAAAGTTTGTCTTCAATTTTAGATTGAATTGCTCTTTTAAGTGGTCTTGCACCATAAACCGGGTCAAACCCTTCATCTGCAATTTTTGAAATTGCTTCATCGGTAAATGTTAATTTTATATATTTTACCAACACTCTTTTTGAAAGTGTATCAAGCAATCTTTTAGCAATTTCCTTAATATCTTCTTTTTTAAGTTGTTTGAAAACAATGATATCATCAACTCTGTTAAGGAATTCTGGTTTAAAATGTCGTTTTAATTCGCCCATTACATCAGACTTAATTTCGTTGTCATCAAGAGTTGATTCACCACCAGAAAATCCTAAAGACTTTCTGTCAGTAATTAATCTTGCGCCAATGTTTGATGTCATAATTACAATTGTATTTTTAAAATCGACTTTTCTGCCTTGAGAGTCAGTTAAAATTCCATCATCAAGAATTTGCAAAAGAATATTAAACACATCAGGGTGTGCCTTTTCGATTTCATCAAACAACACAACTGAATATGGATTTCTTCTGATTTTCTCTGTTAGCTGACCACCTTCATCATAGCCGACATATCCAGGAGGAGAGCCAACTAATCTTGAAACGGTGTGCTTCTCCATATATTCAGACATATCAAAGCGAATAAGTGATTTTTCATCGCCAAAAACGCTTTCAGCAAGTGTTTTGCAAAGTTCAGTTTTACCAACACCGGTTGGACCTAAAAAGATAAATGAGCCTGTAGGTCTTTTTGGGTCTTTAAGTCCCACTCTGCCTCTTCTTATTGCCCTTGAAACTGAAGAAACCGCCTCGTTTTGACCAACAATTCTTTCATGCAAAACTTCCTCCATATTTAGAAGTTTTTCACTTTCTTCTTCGGTTAATTTTACAACAGGAACACCGGTCCAACTCGAAACAACAGCAGCAATTTCATTCTCTGTTACTTGTTCTGAAATGTTTGCATTTTTTTCTTTCCATTCTTCTCGCAAAGATAAAAGTTTTTCTTGAAGTTCTTTTTCATCATCACGCAATTTTGCTGCTTTTTCAAAGTCTTGAGAAGAAACTGCAGATGCTTTTTCAAGCGCAATTTCTTTTAACTTTTCTTCAATCACTTTAATGTCATCAGGAGCAGTGTAAGCTGTAAGTCTTACCTTTGATGCTGCTTCATCAATTAAATCAATTGCTTTGTCTGGCAAAAATCTGTCAGTAATATATCTAGAAGATAAATTAACTGCCGCTTCTAAAGCACCATCAGTAATTTTAACTTTGTGATGTGCTTCATATTTATCACGAAGTCCTTTTAAAATCAAAACGGTTTCTTCTTCGCTTGGTTCTCCGACTGTTACAGGTTGAAATCTTCTCTCAAGGGCAGCATCTTTTTCAATGAATTTTCTATATTCGTTCAAGGTTGTTGCTCCAATGATTTGAAACTCACCACGAGCAAGAGAAGGTTTTAAAATATTTGCCGCATCAGTAGAGCCTTCAGCAGAACCAGCACCAACAATAGTGTGTAATTCATCAATGAACAAAATTACATCGGTTGAGTTTTTAACTTCTTCAACTGCTTTTGTAATTCTTTCTTCAAAATCGCCACGATATTTTGTACCAGCAACCATACTAGTTAAATCAAGAGCGATAACTCTTTTATCTTTCAATAGTTCAGGTACTTCGCCTTCTGCAATTTTAATTGCAAGACCTTCTGCGATTGCTGTTTTACCAACACCAGGTTCACCAATCAAACAAGGATTATTTTTAGTTCTACGAGTTAAAATTTGAACAACACGCTCGATTTCTTCGGTTCTACCAATGACTGGGTCTAATTTTTTATCATTTGCTTCTTTTGTAAGGTCTGTGCCAAATTTATCAAGAGTTGGGGTTGATGAATTTGAACTTTGTTTTTCTTTTGTTACAACATCAGTTTCATCATCAATTCCGCCACCAATAGAAATAAGTTCCATTTCAATAGCACGCTTGTCAACACCTAATTCTTTCAAAAAACGAGTAGCATAATTTTCGCCTTCGTTTAAAATACTTAATAAAAGATGTTCTGTGCCAACAATTTGAACGCCAAAACTTCTTGCACAACCAACCGACAATTCAAGAATATGCTTTGCTCTCGGAGTGAAATTTTCAGGCGAAAGGCGAGATTTAAGACCTTTTCCAACAATTTCAACAAGCATTTGTTCAATTTTTTGAGCATTAACATTTGCGTTTTGCAAAACAGAAAACGCAACAGAGTCGGTCTCATACAAAAGACCAATTAATATATGTTCACTACCAATATAAGTGTGGCCAAAATTTTCAGCAACAGAAATACTTTTATTTAAAGCATTGTTTGCTTTCTCAGTAAAACCACTAAATTTATACATAACATCACCAATTCTCTAAAAGTTTTTTAACATTTTTTGCTCTAAATTCATCTCGTTGCTTTGCATCTAATTCTTTGTTATGCAAAGAACAAATTCCAGCACCAGAATTATTCAAATTTATATCGTTTAATACAGCAACTGGAATATCTAAAACATTTTTAGAAACGCCAAATCTTATTTTTGAAAGCAATTCATAAAGTTCATCAGAACTCAATAAACAAGCATATTTCAAAGTACCTAATGCTCTAGATGATGAATCTTTAACATAATCATCTTCAAAAGAGTTTCTTGCTTCTTTTTCATTTAAAACAAGTCTGTTAATTGTATTTTCAACAGATTCTATAATTTCTTTTTCACTAACACCTAAAGTAACTTGGTTTGAAATTTGATACATTGAACTTTTAGCCTTTGTACCTTCGCCAAAAGTTCCTCTGATGGCTAAACCCATTTTACTTGCAGAATTAAAAATATTTTCTAACGCGCCCATTCCTTCAAGCGCTGGCAAATGTACCATTGCAGAAGCTCGAATTCCTGTACCTAAATTAGAAGGACATTCAGTTAAAAAGCCAAATTTTTTATCAAAAGCAAAATTTAAACGTTCAGCCAACAATTGTTCAATTTTCAAAGCTTCTTTATAACTGTTTTCTAATTCAAGTCCAGTACACATTGATTGAATTCTAATGTGGTCTTCTTCATTTATCATAATGCTAACAGACTCATCGTGTTTTAAAATCAAAGCTCTACCCTTTGGATTTTTAGCAAATTCAGGGCTAATTAAATGCTTGTGAGCAAGAGCAAAAAGTTCATATTCATTTAATCTGTTTACATCAACAAACGAATATTCACTTCTCAAATTAGATTTAAAAATACAATCAGAAATCTTTTGAATAACTTCAAATTTTTGCTCATCTGTCATTTTATTTGGAAAAGGAAAATCAGTCAAATTTCTTGCAATTCTAATTCTTGAACTAAAAACAATATCAAAATCTTTGCCGGATTTTAAATGCCATTTATCCATTTGACTCTCCCCTTTGTGATCTAATAATATCTCTCAATTCAGCGGCTTTTTCATATTCTTCATTCAAAATTGCTTGCTTTAATTCATCTTCGAGATTTTTGACTTCATCAACAATTTCAACTTGCTGTTTCGGTCTGTTTCCAATATGCTCAATACTTTTTTGCATTTTCATTAATGAAGGTGTTAATTCCTCTTTAAACGTTTCATAACATTTTGTGCAACCCATTTTGCCTGACTTTAAAATATCTTCATATGTTGATTTGCATCCTTCACAAGTCTTTTTCTTTGTAACACTAGGTTCTTTAAAAAATAAATCAAAATAATTATTATCAAAAAAATTAAACGAGTTCAAACCCAATTTGTTAGCGCATTCCTGGCACAAAAAATATTCTTTAGTAACACCATTAACTGTCTTTTTAATATGGGTTGTAGCTGCATTTACCCCACAATTTTCACAAAACATAATTTATCTCCTTAAATACAAGCAACCAACATATTCTTAAACAAAGCCGCTCTTAAATCATTTCTAATTATAGGTGGAATGTCCATATAACATTTGTCGGAAATTGCGGTAAATAACAAAGCATTTTGTTCAGGTGTTATAATTCTTTGTTCAAATAGATGTTCAAGAATAATTCTTGCACTATTAAAACTAATTTCATTTCCAATTGAATTAACAATATGCATTATTGTGCCAGAGCGGTCAAGATTAATTCTTGTGATTTTGATATAACCGCCACCACCTCTACGGCTTTCAACAATAAAACCATTTTCAGGTGTAAAGCGTGATGATAAAACATAATTGATTTGGCTTGGAACACAACCAACGCTGTTTGCAAATTCATTTCTTTTAATTTCTGCAGCACCCGATTCTGACTCTGCCATCATATCAAGAATTGCTTGACTAATTAAATCACTTAATCTCATAACAAAAACCTCTCTTTGACTTTCTTTGACCTTATCATAACCTAAAGGTCAGAAAAAGTCAATATTTTTTTAAAATATTTTAAATTTATTCATATTTGTAGCAAAACTTTCCCCTTTTCATAAGATATTAGTGAAGGCAGAAAGGAGGCAAACAACTCATGGGCTGTTTTAATTTTGGCAACAATGGCTGCTGCGAATGGATTATCATTCTTATCATCCTCTTCGTATGCTGTGGTAACAATAATAATGGTTGCGGTTGTGGCAACTGTTAGTTATTCTTTTTAAGTTAAGGCGGTTTTACACCGCCTTTTTGCTTGTCATAAACAAAAACTTTTTCGCATAACTTTAAATGATAAAATTTTATGCGGAGGTAAAATTTATGCAGAATAATATTTACAAAGACATTGCAACAAGAACTGGTGGAGATATTTATATTGGCGTTGTTGGGCCTGTTCGTTCTGGCAAATCAACATTTATAAAAAGGTTTATGGACAATTTGGTTTTACCAAATATTCAAGATGACTATTTAAGAGAACGTGCAAATGATGAATTGCCACAGTCTGCCGCAGGAAGAACAATTATGACAACAGAACCTAAATTCATTCCAGAAGAGGCAATTAATATTCATCTTGAAAACAAAGCAAATTTTAATGTAAGACTAATAGATTGTGTAGGTTATATTGTTCCAAGTGCAATTGGTTATATCGAAGAAGATATGCCAAGAATGGTTATGACTCCTTGGTACAACGAGCCAATACCATTTAATATGGCAGCAGAGATTGGAACAAAAAAGGTCATCACCGAACACTCAACAATTGGACTTGTTGTCACAACAGATGGTTCGATAAGTGACATAGACAGAGATGAATATGTAGAAGCCGAAGAAAAGGTTATTGAAGAATTAAAAGCAATTAACAAGCCATTTATTGTTGTAATGAACTGCTTGAACCCAAATACAGAGCAAGCAAAAGAAATGTGTAAAAAATTGTCTGAAAAATATCAAGTACCAGTTATGCCGATTAATTGCCTTGATTTAAACGAAGACAAAATCAAAGAAATTATTTCTAAAATCTTGTTTTGCTTCCCTGTTAAAGAAATTAATTTTGATATGCCAAAATGGATTAACTCTTTATCAAAAGATGATAAAATCAAATCATCAATTTACTCAATCATTTCTGAAAGTTCAGCAAAAATCAAAAAGATTGATGATTATAATTATATCAATGAAAAAGTATGCGAATGTGATTTAATCGACAATGCCAATTTGATAGATATTGACCTCGGTAATGGTAGCATTAAATTTAAATTAACTTTAAAGGACGATTTATTTTATAATGTTATATCTGAAAAATCAGGAATGGCCGTAAAAAACGACAGAGAGTTAATGGATATTATGTGTACTCTTGCAGAGACAAAATCTCATTATGACCGCATTAAAGACGCATTAGAGCAGGTTGAAGCAACAGGTTATGGTATTGTTATGCCTACAATTGAAGAATTAAAACTAGAAGCACCTGAAATTATGAAACAAGGTGGCAGATATGGTGTTAGACTCAAGGCAAGCGCACCATCAATTCATTTAATGAAAGCGAACATATCAACCGAAGTCAGTCCTATTGTTGGAAGCGAAAAACAATCAGAAGATTTAGTTATGTCATTAATGAGCGAGTTTGACGAAGACCCATTGAAAATTTGGGATTCAAACATATTTGGCAAATCTTTAAATGAACTTGTAAACGAAGGATTGCACTCAAAACTTTCAAGATTACCTGACGAAGCAAGACTTAGACTTTCACAAACACTTGAAAGATTAATTAACGAAGGTTGCAGTGGACTAATTTGCATTATTTTATAATTTAAAACATTATTTCTTAAAAACACTTGCTTTTTTATAAAATTTAGTATAAAATACTTAAAGAAAATAAATATTTAGGAGAAATAAATTATGTTTTACAATTTACTTTCTGGCACAACAGGTGCTACACAAGCAACTGGCTCAAGTTCAGTTATTCTCATCATCTACATTGTAGTAATTATTGCTGCTATGTACTTCTTTATGATTAGACCAAACAAAAAGAAGCAACAAAAAGAAGAAGAAATGAGAAACAGCATTGAAGTTGGTAATGAAATTCTTACAATTGGTGGTATTTACGGCAAAGTTGTTGCAGTAAAAGAAGATTCATTTATTATTGAATCTGGTCCAGAAAAAGCAAAAATCAGAATTTCAAAATGGGCTGTTCAACAAAACTTCAACGCAAAAGAACCTGAACCAAAAGAAAAAATCAAAGCTAAAAAGAAAGCTAATGATGAAACAAAATAAGTTCTAAAAAAATTCACTCTTGAATATCTTTTAATAAAAAGATTTCAGGAGTGATTTTTTGTTTAATCAAAAAAATATATCTAAACCATTAATACTCGGTTTTATCATTTCTATAATTACTACATTTACATTTTTAGTTTTATTTGCATTTGCAGCAACAAACCTTGATTTTTCCAATGATATCTTACTTGCATTATCGTTGACAAGCATGAATCTTGGAGTATTTTTTGGTGGATTTTCATCAGGAAAGCTCAGCAAAGAAAAAGGGTTAATTATCGGTGGAATAAACGGATTAATATTCTTTATGATTGTCACATTAATCTCGCTTATATTTAACGAAAAAGCCATGACTATAGTTTCACTAATTAAATTAATTACATATATTATCTCTTCTATGATTGGTGGAATAATAGGAGTAAATTTTAATTACAAACGACATTTTTAAAGCAGAAAACCATTGTTGAACAATCAACAATGGTTTTTATTACTTATAAAAATCTGCCCATTTATCAATAAACGCTCTAATATCATCACTTAAAAAACAATAATCACTTAATTCATCATCTCTATATTTGTAAGAAATTTCAGAAATTGAACGAACATTGTCATCGTAATCAGCGTAAACAATTGTACTACATTCATCTTTTGTTATTTTAGCATAACCACGACCAATGAATTTTCGATTTAAATTGCCACTAATAGGATTGTAACTATTTGATTCAATAATACTTACAATAGAACCTCTAAAAGTGCCTTTTACCAATTCCATTTCATATGGCACAACCAAATATCTTGAATTCGGCATATCTAATGTTAACTCATCTAAATCGTTTAAATAATCTTCCGGTGTAATTATTGTGCCAAATTCAACTGAATAACCTTGTTTAATCAATTGATTATAGTAAGCAGTATCAACACTAGTTGTGAATCTTAAACCATTATTTTTGCCGTCAAGTCTAATTTCAGCACCATTTAACATAGTCAAGTTCAAATTAGAATTAAAAGTATCTTGATATTTAACAATCCTTGCATTACCTAAAAATTCATCACCAACATAATCGGTGCCATTGATAAATTCATATTTTTCGGAATAATGTTGAAAGGTATTAAAAACTTTTTTAACTTTATCATCAGCAAAAAGAACTATGTCATCAAAATAAAATTCTACATTAGAATTGTTTTTAGGAACATTAAAAGAAATATAGTTAGTTTCACTATCAAAACAACATGGTAATTTTATTATTTGCCACTCATTTTCAAACGAAATGTCAAACGATTCATCACCAATGTTAATTGCGTCATAAACATTAATGTTTTTAGAAGCTTTTAC
The DNA here is from genome assembly GCA_045649405.1 of Acutalibacteraceae bacterium. Taxonomy (GTDB): domain Bacteria; phylum Bacillota; class Clostridia; order Oscillospirales; family Acutalibacteraceae; genus RUG11462. The sequence goes on along the minus strand of JAZRPW010000039.1, from coordinate 23,389 downwards.
CTTCATCTGTAAAGTTAAATTAGCATTACTATCATTTGTATAAGAATTAAAAACAAACGAAGATTTTTCATTTGAATTTAATTTCAAACTTAAACAATAATTATCATACTCATTTTCAATTTGTTCAGCAGAATCATCTTTTAAAATATTTATAATATTATTAATTGTTTCATCAGACAATCCCAATTTATCTTTAAGACAGGCTGCAGTGCTTTGTGAATCTACCTTGTCACCGTAATTCAAAATCAATTTTTTCAATTCCGTTCTTGACGGCTTACTATAATCTCTTGAACTGCCAATATACGCAAGATTTGAAAAAGCATAGTTATAATCAACATCATTAGGGTCAACCGAACACAAATAATGCAAAATGTCAGACAATTCGCCTGCTCTATCTGTACCTAACGAACAATGAAAATAAATTGGATAATTATCTTCATCAGCAAGCAATTCAAAAACTTTCTTTGTGCTTGCTAAATTGTTATCTCTCAAAAGATAATAATATGGTTTTTTGTCAGAAGGGTCTAAAGGACAGATATAGTAATCAACCTTTCTATCAAGACCTTCAAAAGTATTCAAAATTGACTCAGTCCAGCCACCGAGTTCAGAATCAACACGCAAATCGATTTCGGTTTTAATTCCGAGTGTGTTAACTAAAGTTTTAGCACCTTTTTCATTAATAGTAATATCGGGCGCGTTTACTTTGTTAAATCTTCCGCCTCGATACAACAAACCTTGTCTTAAAACACCACCATCTGTTGTTGAAAAGCCTCCTAAATCTCTTACATTTGCAACTTTATCTATATACATATTTCTTGGATAATAACCTTCTGTTACAAAACTTGAAACATTGCTAAAATAATCTCCGTTAGAAACCTGCCAATAATACATTGTTGCAATTTTAAGATTATACACATTGACTTTTTTGTTAGTAGTTGAATATACATAAGGATTGCTTAAATCTTCATTTTCACTAACCAAAACTTTAAAAGTACCTTTCAAACTTGAGGTCCAAGAAAGAACCACAGCCTCAGGACGACTGTTTTCTTTTACTCCACTTCCATAATAGCTAAAATAATCCACAGAGCTTGAAAGAAATCCTTTTTGTGTCTGTGTATGTATAGAAACAACATCCAATTTTGTTAGCGTAATAGCTTCGTTAGAAGCATTTACGTTGATTATAGCACAACCAAGTATAATTAAAATAATCAACAAAGTTGATATAAATTTCTTCATTTAATCCACCTTTAATAAAATACTGCAATTATTATACTATAATTTTAATTTCATTTCAAGTAATTTTAAAAAACAAAAAAGTCAGCAAACAGGCTTGTTTACTGACTTTCTTCATGGCAGGGGCAGAAGGATTCGAACCCTCGGCACGTGGTTTTGGAGACCACTGCTCTACCAACTGAGCTATACCCCTATATTCAATTTAAAAACGGTTTGGTGGAGCATCAGGGACTCGAACCCCGGACCGACCGGTTATGAGCCGGGAGCTCTAACCAACTGAGCTAATGCTCCTTGATTAACCGCTTTATTGATTATAACACAATAATTTGATTTGTCAAGAAAAAAATGCTTATTTTTTAAAATAAATTATTCTTCAATTTTACCTTTATAATACTTTTCAATTTCTCTTGTTGTCTTTTTTGTTTTTACTCCTTAAATCAAACTCTTTTAATATAACGAAGAATTGCGACGATTAAAGCACAAATCACATAAAGAGTCAATGCTGCCGAAAGAACATTAAAACCGATTTTAAAGAATGGAATTAATGAAAATAAAATTCTAATTATATAAAGAAAAACAACATAAACCAAACCAATTAAAACAACTGACATTGGCTTTTCGGGATTTACTTTATAACTTAGCGGAAAAATTCTTTTCATTCTTATCACCTTTTAAATATTATCAAATTTTTGTGATAAAATCAATAATAATTTGAATAAAAACAAATAAATTAGAAACAATAATCTTGTATCTTAAACAAGGAGGAAAAGTCTAATGGATAAATGTAATTTAAATTGCAACAAAAGCATTGAATGTACAGTAGTTTCTTGTAAAAACCACAGTTGTGAGGCTAATTATTGTGCTCTTGATAAAATCAAAATCGGCACTCATGAATGTGACCCATCAAAAAGCCAATGTACAGACTGTCTTTCTTTTGAAATGAAATAAGATATAAAAATGAGTTGAGAATTTTCTCAACTCATTTTGTCTTTTATAATGCGCTACCCATTTGTTTTAATTTAATTCTAACATCAACGCCGTTTAATTGTTGAATTGAAATGTTTTTATCAACACAAAGGTAAGCCGCAACGCCTGCTGCCTCACCCATTTGATTTAAGTTTACCATTACTCTTAATGCACCAAAAGCGCCTGCATCAGAATTAAGCATTCGTCCTACTGCAATAAAGTTTGAAAATTTATTTTGCACAAGAGATTTAAACGGAACGCAATAGTATTTTGCAGGTGGCTCACTAATTCCTAATTCGTCACGCCAATTGGAAAATTCGTTTCTCTCGCCTCTGCCGTACTGTGTATGCACTGTTCCGTCAAGATACTTAAAAGTGATTCCGTTGTCGTTGTGATGATGAATATCAATTCTATATGTGCCTTTTGCAATTGCATCTTCAAATTGTTTTCCAAGAAGCAAATCTTGTTCGGTGATTTTATAATTTGTTTCATAATGAGCGGTATCACGCACGCCAATGCTTTGGCACAATGAGATGAGTTCTGCTTTTTCATTGTGATATTTTTTAAGTAAATCAGTAAAGGCTTTTGCTTTTCTTCTACCTTCAATTTCTGCGAAAGTCAAGTCATCTGCACTTAAACAATCAACATTAAAAATATGGTTGTCCGCTCTAAAACTTATGTTTTCAAGACCTGGAATGTAACCTGCCCAACCCCAATCTTCTTCTAAACCAAACTCTTTACCGTGATTTTTAATCAAGTCATCAATTGAACAATTATTTGTGTCACCTTGCATTAAATAACAAGAAGTTGGCGGTTGTAAATAAGGGTGTTTAAAACTTTTAAGACCAATGTCTCTTGCTATCAAACCATCACCGGAAGCATCAATAAAAAACTTTGCTTTAATAGCGCTTTTGCCGTCTTTATTGTCAACAACAATAGCATTAACTTTACCATTTTCAAACAAAACTTCAGAATAACTTGTATGCAAATAAACTTTGATTTTTTCTTCTTTTGCCATTTCATCAAGCAAACAAGAAAGCCTTGCAGAATTAAATCTACAACCAACAGACGCGTTATTTTCAACAACAAGCGCATTTTCATTTTCAAGGCGTTTTTCAACGTCGTAAGTAAGCCCTGCAATAATCTGTTCGTTGTAATCGGTATCAAGCAAAGAGTGCCAAACATTAACAAGCCCTGCAGTTGCTGTGCCGCCAAGGCAATTAAGTTTTTCAACAACTACAACAGAAAGCCCAAGTCTTGCAGCGCAAACAGCAGCAAAAAGACCTGTGCAACTTCCGCCTAAAACACACAAATCTGCTTCGTAAGTTATTGGAATTTGTTTGCTTGGAACATTGACAAAATTCATTATATTCACCCTTATTAATTATAATATATAAAACATAAAAAGTAAACAAAAAAATAAAGCCGAATAATCGGCTTTATTCATTATCGCAACATTTATTGCAATGTGCATCACAAGACTTTGGGAAGAATTCTTCAACCGGGAATTTGATTTTTTGGAACATTTCGCAAGGTGTTTCATTGTTTGAATCGTTACATTCTTTTTGTGGAATGCAGAACGAATAAGAAGGAACTAAAAGTTGAACATTTCTAACAAGTTGCACTATGCTGAAAAGACCAAGTGTGATAAACAATCCTCTTGTTGCATTAGTAACAAGTGTGCCATCAACAGTTTGTAATACTGAATTTGGAATTTCAGAAAGATATTCTTTTGCACAACAAGCAGTACAAACTTTTGCATCTAAAACAACCGGGTCAACAACTTGAACTGTGCATTTTGGTAAATTGCTACCACTTGAAACAATATCATCTGCGCAAACTTGCATTGTTGAAGTAAATGTTTTAACGTTACCTTCACTACCACAAAGAATTACTTTTTTGTTTGTAATTGCAACACCTGAATAATCAACAGCAGGTAATGTTGTTGAGGTTGTAACTTCTGCTGTAAGTGTGAAATAAAAGGTCAAATCGCAAGAGTAGTATCCCCTTTTAAATGCAACAGGCTCAACATCAATTTTGACATCTGCAACCTCACAACATTTAACCTTTACTGAAATTGCATTTTGAATTGCTTCTTGACCTGTTTCACTAAAATATACTCTTACATTTTCAATGCAATCTCTGTCCATACAAGAGTCATAAACTCTACCGGTATCAATACACACTGCTTCTTCAAATTGTTCGTTATTAATTGAATTTGACATAAAATTCTCCTTTTTCGTGCATTAATATGTAATTAGCCGGTCGCACGCAAACCAACTAATGAAGGCAAATCTTTATTACATTTTATGCGTAAAACACAAGAGTGTGAATGAATTAAATTAAAAATACAAGCATAGTATTAAATATAAATTAAGAGGAATGATTTAATGAAAATATTTAATTACATAGTTATTGGTTTATTTTGTTTAGCAGTGCTTTTCGTTTTGTTTTTTGCTTTAAGAACAAGAAAGTTTTTTAAAACAATTCTTACTTCATCACTCATTGGCGTAAGCAGTGTTTTAATACTTCACTTTACCTCAATGTTTACCGGTTTTACGCTTGAACTCACTCCTTTTACTATTATATTTTCAAGTATATTTGGCATGCCTGGTGTTGTGGTAATTGTAATTTGTAAAATGATATTTGGAATTTAAAAGAGCGCAAAAATGCGCTCTTTATTTTTTGAAAATTAACATTAAAATAATTAAATACAATAAACACACAAACAACGAAATGTTTTGTTGATTTACAAATAAAATTATAGTTATTAAAAACAATATAGTAATTGAAATCAAAGAAATTATTTTGCAATAAAGTTTTGCTTTTTCGACGCAAAAAGTTGTTAGTAATAAATACTTAAACAAATCTAATCCGTCAAGACCTTCAATTGGAATTAAATTGAAAATTAGCAATGCAAAGTTCGTTGCACCAAATAACAATATCATTTGATTATGGTTAATTGAATAAAAAGACAACAAAATTACTAAAGCAATTAAATTGAATAGGCATCCACCAAGAGAAATCAAAAATTCGTTTTTATAACTAACAATGCCTTTGCAATCAATTATAATTCCACCTAATTGAAAAACAATTTTATTTATTCGTTTTTTAGAAAACTTAATAAAAAATATATGTCCAAGCTCGTGTATCATTGCGCTTAAAAGTCCAAAAAGCATTAATCCCGTTTTATCAACCAACAAAAGCGCACACAAAAAAGCACAGAAAAGTGGTGTTATTATTACAGAACAATTTTTAATTCTAAATTCCATTTCAAACAAAATCAGCGTACCATTTTGGATTTAAGCAAACATCATTAACCCTAACTTCAAAATGCAAATGTGGACCTGTTGAATTTCCTGTGCTACCGACCTTAGCAATAACATCTCCTTTTTTAACAACATCGCCCACACTTGCTATAATTTCGCTACAATGAGCATAAACAGTATCAACACCGTTAGAATGAGAAACTCTAATAAACTTTCCATAGGTTGTTAATTCTTGATTATCAACTTTAATTACCTTGCCATCTAACGCACATTTAATATTTGTGCCGTAATCAGCGCCGACATCAAGCCCAGAATGAAACTTATATTCGCCTGAAATTGGATGAACACGATAAGAATATTCAGAAGTTATTTCTCCACTCACAGGAACACACATTGAATTTAAATCACTGCTTTCAACATTGTTCTTCTCACTTTTTGAAAGTTCTGATTTTTCTTTTAAATATTTGATTTCTTCTTCGGTACCACCTGCGCCATAAACGGTTGACTGAATATCAATAATCTTTTGTGCTTGGTTGGCATTCAAAACTTGATTAACATTTATTGGCTTATCAAAATTTTCATTAAAAAATTCTTTTGAATATTCATAAAATTCTCCACCAAATACTTTTAGAGCCAACACAAACAACACAAAAACAACGCAAATCACTGTTTGACAAATTAGAAAATTTAAACTTTTATCTTTTATTACAACATCTTGTTCACTTGCATTTTCAGACATAAAAATACCTCCGTGCTTTTTAAAAATATATGCACGAAGGTACTTAATTATTATTATTTTTTTATGCAAGAGTAACTTTCAAGAATACTTTTTTACCCTTTTTAACAATGATGTGGCCTTTGTCAAAGTCTTCAACAGCAACTGCGTCTGCAATATCAGTTTTCTTAACATCGTCAACAGAAACGCCACCTTGTTGAACAAGTCTTCTTGCTTCACCTTTTGAAGGTGTAAGCTTTGTGTTGCAAAGAAGGTCAATAACTGTCATTTTGCCATCTTGGAACAAATCTTTTGATAATTCAAATGTTGGCATATTGCTGTTATCAGCACCACCACCGAAAAGTGCTTTAGCAGCAGTTTGTGCTTTTGTTGCTTCTTCTTCGCCGTGAACGAGTTTTGTAAGTTCAAAAGCCAAAATTTCTTTAGCAGTGTTAAGTTGTGCGCCTTCCCATGAATCCATTTTGTCAATTTCTTCAAGTGGCAAGAATGTGAGCATTCTAATGCATTTTAATACATCGGCATCTTCAACGTTTCTCCAATATTGATAGAAGTCATAAGGAGAAGTTTTTTCAGGGTCAAGCCAAACTGCACCAGAAGCAGTTTTACCCATTTTCTTGCCTTCTGAATTGAGAAGCAATGTAATTGTCATAGCAAAAGCGTCTTTTCCTAATTTCTTTCTAATAAGTTCAGTACCGCCAAGCATATTTGACCATTGGTCATCGCCACCGAATTCCATATTACAACCATATTCTTTATAAAGATGATAAAAGTCGTATGATTGCATAATCATATAGTTAAATTCAAGGAATGAAAGACCCTTTTCCATTCTTTGTTTGTAACATTCTGCTCTGAGCATATTGTTAACAGAAAATTGTGCGCCAACTTCACGAAGTACATCGATATAATTCAAGTCTGCAAGCCAGTCCGCATTGTTAACGAGCATTGCTTTACCGTCAGAAAAATCAATGAATTTTTCCATTTGCTTTTTAAAACAAGCAATGTTGTGGTCAATGTTTTCTTTTGTAAGCATTTGACGCATATCAGTTCTGCCTGAAGGGTCGCCAATCATTGCAGTACCACCACCAATTAACGCAATTGGTTTGTTGCCTGCCATTTGAAGTCTTTTCATAAGACAAAGAGCCATAAAGTGACCAACGTGAAGTGAGTCAGCAGTTGGGTCAAAACCAATATAAAAGGTTGCCTTTCCGTTGTTAACCAAATCTCTAATTTCAGCTTCATCTGTTACTTGTGCAATAAGTCCACGAGCAACTAATTCTTCATAAATTCCCATTTTGTTTTCTCCTTAAAATTTAAAATACCCTTGTCTGCAAAACAGACAAGGGCGAATAATATACGCGATACCACCTTGTTTCACTATTTTCTCACAAAAATAGCCTTAACGAGTGTATAAACACTACACACTATAACGGGTGTAAACCGTGTTCCCCTACTTTTTTCAAGGAACAAACTCAAAGAGGTAACTTCGAGCAAAGCACTTGTTTTCTTGCACCAACCGAAAACTCTCTTAAAAGTAGCATTTGCCCTACTTCATCTTATCATAGTTTTTGAACAAATCTAATATAACATAATTTTAATATAGTGTCAAGAATATATTTAGATGTTATATTAAAGAATTAATTTTTATGTTTTAACAAATCTACATTTTTATAACGAAATTTTTTATAATAAATAAGTTATTGTTTGAGAATGCAGACAAAACTCTTTTGAATATATATCCGAGATACTAAAAGCATATGCCTTTTGAGTATTAAAATCAACAAAAGCTACATTCAATTTAATTTTATCATCGATTCTAAAATTCAAAATTAGTTTATCTATTTCTTGATGAACACATTGTCCGTAAAAGATAATTCCAATACATTGATATAACGAATTTGTCTCGTGACTCTGAATATTATCAATTACACTGTTGATTTTTTCTTTGCTTTTTTCGTAGCCTTCGTATTGTTCTACCATAACAATAGACTCAACTTTTTTTGAAAATAATCCGTTTGAGAATATTCTCCTAAAAGTTCCAAACTGCTCATCAAATACATAGTTTTCTAATATATTATTTTTTAAGGATTCCAAATTAGCTGATTTTATATAAAACCCTTTTCGTGCTTGCTTTTTTGCATCATTAATAATGTTTTTAGCTTCATTCGAAACCGAAATTTTCGGAATAAAACTAATTATTAAAATAGTTATTATAATTGCTGGTACGAAAAACAAAGAAACATCTATAACATAATTAAAAAAATTTCTATTTTGCAAAGGAAGACTGTCATAATACCAACCAGCAAAATATTCATCATAACAATATAAATATGCGAATAAAACAACACAAAGAATAATTGCAAGTAAGTTTAATAATAGATTTTTTGATTTGTTCTTTTTAAGAAGTTTTGTTTCTTCCATACTGCCAAGATTATCTTCAAGTTTTAACATAAGTTCCCCTTGCATTTTAACAATTCAACAATTCTTCAGCAGTTGCAATGGTAGATTCAGTAATTTCAGAACCAATAATTCTTGCTAATTCTTCTACCCTACCGTTGTAATCAAGTTTTGTAACAGATGTAACTGCTCTGTCATTTTCAATGTTCTTTTCAATTTTTAATTGAGTGTCTGCCTTTGCGGCAATTTGCGCAAGATGAGTTACACAAACAACTTGTTTACCTTCTGAAACAGATTTAAGTCTATTAGCAACTTTTGATGCGGCTTTGCCTGAAATACCAGTATCAATTTCATCAAAAATAAGCGTTGGCACAATATCAGCATTTGCAAGAACATTTTTAATACTAAGCATAATTCTTGACATTTCGCCACCAGATGCAATTTTTGAAAGTGGTTTTAATGGCTCACCTGGGTTTGTTGATATCAAGAATTCAACCTTATCTGCACCAAGCGTTGAATAAGGACTTTTTTCGATGTTTACAGCAATTTTCACATTAGGCATGTCTAAGTAGTCTAATTGCTTTTTAACCTCAATTTCGAACTGTTTAGCGGCTGTTTGGCGTGATTTAGTTAATCTTTCGCCTGCTACTTTCACTTCTTCTATCTGTTTCGGCAAAAGAAGTTGTTCTTCAATTGCGTTTTCTTCAACATTTTCAAGTTCAATAAGCTTTTGCTTTGCCTTTTCCAAAAATGCCAAAATATCTTCTTCAGTTTCGCCGTATTTAGATTTAAAGCCAAAATACATATCAAGTCGCTCTTCAATAAAATCAAGTTCATTCGCATCAACATCTTGATTTGAAAGCGCATTTTCAACTGTTGTCTTAACATCTTCAAATTCATATTTTAAGTTTTCAAGTTTATCAGCAAGTTTTGACAAATCTTCAGAAAAGTTTGCAATTTTAACGATTGATTCAGATGATTTAGAAATTAAATCATAGGCACCTAAAACTTCATCGCCGTCTCCACAAATACTATTAAAAGCAACTAGCAAATTATCAGCAATTTTTTTAGAATTTAAAACTTCTTCTTTTCTTTTCTTTAACTTCTCAATTTCGCCAACTGTTACATTAGCGGCTTCAAGCTCATTAATTTGATATTTTAAAATTTCTTTTTTACTTTCGTTTTCAGCTTTGCTTGATTCATATTGCTTAACTGCTTTACGAGTTTTCAGCATTGATGAAAAGATTAATTGATAACTTTCAATTAAATCTTGATTTTTAGCCAAAGCATCAATAAAACTATAATGCAAATCAGGATTAAGAAGTGTTTGAGAATCGTGTTGACCGTGAATGTTAATCAAATAAGGAGCAATTTCTTTCAAAACAAATGCAGGAGCGTTTTGTCCATTAATTTTGCAAGAACTTTTTGTTTCTGTCAAAGTTCTTTTAATAATTAATTCGTTCTCATCAACTTCAATTCCAAATTCATTTAACTTTTCTAAAACAACTTTAGAAACTTCATCAAAATAGGCAGTAACACATGCAGAAGGACTACCGTTTCTGATGAGTTCTTTTGATGTTCTCTCACCTAAAACAGCATTAATAGAATCAATTATGATAGATTTACCAGCACCGGTTTCACCAGTAAGAGCAGTAAATCCGTTGTCAAATTCAACATTTGCTTTTTCAATTACGGCAATGTTTTCAATATGCAAAGATTTAAGCATAAATTTTGACCTCTATTTTAATGAATTAATTTTATTATAAAGAAGTTGTGCATCCATTTCGCTTTTAGCAATTACCAATATTGTGTCATCGCCTGCAAGTGTACCCAAAATTTCAGGAAACTCCATACTATCAAGCACTGCACAAGCAGCATTTGCCATACCAGGATAACATTTGATTACAATGTCATTTACAGCAGTTGCAACAGAAATTACACTGCTTGAAAAAATATAATCATGGCTACCTGCTTTAATCTTTTTAGCTGAGTGAACAATATATCTTTGAACACCGCTATTATCAACGGCTTTTGCAAGACCTAATTCTTTAATATCACGAGAAATGGTTGCTTGAGTTACATTGAAACCAGCGTCTTGAAGCAAAGAAATCAAATCATCTTGAGTTGCAACAACATTTTCTCTAACAATTTTCAAAATTGCATCTTGTCTACTCTTCTTCATCTCTTACTCCTTATTGAAAAACTTTTTATTCAAAACATTCATAAAACTATCGTTTTTAACTCTAATCAAATTTGCAACAAATTCGTTTGATTTCTTAATTGTTACAACATCATCGCTTTTAAGTTTTATTGAATTTTCGCCATCAACAGTTAAATACAATTCATTATCACAATTTTGACTACCTGAAATTTTAATAACTTCTTCACTGTTAAGAACAATAGGTCTATCAAAGAATGAATGTGGACAAATTGTCGTAATTAAAATACTGTTAATTGAAGGGTCCAAAATTGGTCCGCCTGCTGATAAAGAATAAGCAGTTGAACCAGTTGGAGTTGAAACAATGACACCGTCTGAGCGTGTGTTCATCAAATCATTATCGCCAATTGAAAGTGAAATATCAACAATTCTTGAAAGCGCACCACGAGAAACAACCACATCATTTACACAGTAAATTTTTTCACTCATTGAAGAAACTGAAACTTCAAGCATCATTCTTTTATCTAACTGAAACTCTTTTGTTTGCAAATTGTTCAACAATTCAAGTTCATCAGTTTCAAGGCCAGCAGTATAACCAAATCTACCACCATTAATGCCCAAAACTGCTTTGTTGTAAAAAGATGCTTGTTTTGCCGCTTGCAAAATAGTGCCATCGCCACCATAAGCAATAACAAAATCACAGTTATTTAAATTAGTCTTTTCATTAAAAATTTCAAATTCAATGTTTTCATCAACTAACCTTTGTTTAATTTCTGAAAATACATTTTCATCAATCCCTTTTGGGTTTAAAAAGAACACAATTTTCATAAAAAAGCCTCTCTTTTATGTAAGTTCAATGTGTGATTGATTTATAAGTTCATCTGCACTAATCTGTGCTAAATATTCACTCTTATCATCATTTTTAAGATGAATTAAATATTCAATGTTGCCTTGTGGGCCTTTGATTGGAGAAAACTCAAGATTAAGCACAGAAAAACCAATTTCAAGCGAAAAATCTTTGATTTTTTCTACAACTTCTAAATGTGTTGATGCTTCTCTAACAACGCCTTTTTTACCAACCTTTTCTTTTCCTGCTTCAAACTGTGGTTTAATAAGGCAAACACATTCGCCGTCCAACTTCATCAAAGTTTTAAATACTGGCAAAATTTTAGTAAGTGAAATGAAAGAAACATCAACTGATGCAAAATCAAGGTCATCAGGAATTTGTTCTTTTGTACAATATCTAAAATTGGTGCGCTCTAAATTAATTACCTTTTCATCTGTTCTTAATTTCCAAGCAAGTTGACCATAGCCAACATCAACTGCAAAAACCTTTGTAGCACCATTTTGCAACATACAATCAGTAAAACCACCAGTTGATGCGCCAATATCTGCACAAATTTTGCCTTGTAATGTTATGTCAAAATTCTCCATTGCTTTTTCAAGTTTAAGACCACCACGAGAAACATATTTTAAGGTTTCTCCACGAACTTCAACATTCATTCCATCTTTAACCTGAAAACCTGCTTTATCAACCTTTTGATTATCAACAAAAACAACACCAGCCATAATCATAGCTTTGCCTTTTTCGCGTGATTCAACAAGTCCTTTATCAACTAAATAAACATCTAATCTTTCAGCCAATTATTATTCTCCCTTAACTTTACTTATAATTGCCTTGCTATCAAGTTTCAAACTTTCGAGCGCTTCATTTACACTTGAATGTGGAACGAAACCTTCAATTGCAGTAATATTGATTTTACCATCAAAACCATTTTCATAAAGTTTTGCAGATAAATGCTCTGCAAAGCCGCCTGTTTTCATACCTTCTTCAAAGAAATAAACATTTTTTGATTTCAAAATTTCTTCAATTGCTTTTTCATTGATAGGTTTAATCTTATTAAATGCAACAATTTTAGCGTTTAATGTTTCGTTAGCCAATAAAACTTCTTTTAACTCTCTACCATAAGTTACAATGCAATTTTCACTATTTTCGTTGCCTAAAACATAGTAATCGCTAGGTTCTGGCAAATTAACATCAATTTGATTTCCCCTTGGATAACGAATTGCAACAACACCAGTATCATTATAAATCGCGCACTTCATATCATACTTTAATTCGTCAAATGTTGATGGTGAATATATAGTAACATTAGGAATGGCATTTAAGAATGAAACATCAAAAACACCTTGGTGTGTTTCGCCATCTGCACCAACAATTCCTGCTCTGTCAATACACAAAATAACCTTCAAATTTTGCATTGCAGCATCATGTACAATCATATCATATGCACGTTGCAAAAATGTTGAATAAACTGCAAAAGCAGGAACAAGTCCACCTTTAGCAAGACCACTTGCAAATGTTACTGCATGTTCTTCGGCAATACCAACATCGTAAAAACGAGATTTAAATTTGTTCTCAAATTCAGAAAGACCAGTACTTTCTCCCATTGCAGCTGTAATTGCACAAATTCGTTTATCATTTTCAGCAAATGAAACTATTGCCTTGCCAAACTCTTTTGAAAATGAAGGTCCAGAAGGTTCAGATTCACCAGTATCAACATCAAATGGATTAACACCATGATAGTTGCTTGGAACTTTCTCAGCAAAAGAATAACCCTTGCCTTTAACTGTGTTAACATGAAGTAAAACCGGTCGTGATTCTGATTTTGCAAGTTTCAACATATAATCAAGTTTGTTAGAATCATGACCATCAATTGGTCCCAAATATGAAAAACCAAAATCTTCAAAAATTGTGCTTTTAAAGAACATTCCTTTAAACGCTTGTTTAATTCTGATTGCAATTTTCACAAGAGATTCGCCACAAAACGGAATGTGAATTAAAACTTTTTCAATACCAGATTTAAAAAGATGATAACCTTTTTTTGAACGAACTTTTGCAAGATAACGCGACATTGCGCCAACATTCTTTGAAATTGACATTTTATTATCGTTCAAAATTACAATAAGCTTGTCCTTTGAACGGCCTGCGTTGTTAAGACCTTCATAAATAAGACCGCCAGAAATTGCACCATCTCCAACAACTGCAACAACATAACCACTTTCGTGCTTTTCTCTTTTTGCTTCAGCAAGACCAAAAGCTGCAGAAACACTAGTGCTTGAATGACCAGTTGCAAAGGCATCAAACTCACTTTCATCTGGCTTTGGAAATCCTGAAATGCCACCTTTTTGACGCAATGTATTAAATTTATCAAGTCTGCCAGTCAACATCTTGTGAACATAAGATTGATGACCAACATCAAATACAACTTTATCTTTTTGTAAGTTGAAGTTTTTATGAATAGCAACAGTAAGCTCAACAGCACCAAGGTTAGAAGCCAAATGTCCGCCTGTTTTAGAAACAGAATTAATAAGTTCTGTTCTTAATTCTTTGCAAAGAAATTTGGTTTCTTCTTGAGTAAGTTTATTGATTTCGCTTGGCTTATCACTTACGCGTTTCAAAATACTTTCTTGCATAATACACCTTAACCTATAATTATTCATTTAATTATAACACACAAGTGCATAAATATACAAGCATTAGTTTTGTAAATGAATAAAATTAATAATTTTTTCAAATTTATTTGCATTATTCAATAAAATATGATAATATATTTATGTATTTTTATTTAGAGGTTATGATATTATGAAACTTTCAAACAAAAGAATCATTATAAAACTTGGTACTTCTACCCTTGCACATTCAACTGGACTTCTTAACATTCGCAATATTAAAGAAATTTGCAGAATTTTAAGTGACCTTAAAAATGCAGGAAATGAAATTATCATCGTTTCATCAGGTGCTATTGGAATGGGCGTTGGAAAATTAGGATTGCATGATAAACCGACTGATATTCCCACAAAACAGGCCGCTGCTGCAGTTGGTCAATGTGAATTGATGTACACTTATGATAAGTTGTTCTCTCAATATTCACACACAGTTGCACAAATTTTGCTTACTGGTAGTGATGTACATAACGAAGAAAGATTCACTAATTTCAAAAACACAATAAATAGACTTTTAGAATTAAAGGTTATTCCAATTATCAATGAAAATGACACAATTGCAACTCAAGAAATCGTCATTGGCGATAATGACACACTCGCAGCAATTGTTGCTGAAAGTGTTAATGCAGATTTGCTTGTTCTTCTTTCTGATATTGATGGTCTTTACACTGCAGACCCACACAAAAATCCAGATGGCAAGTTAATTGAAGTAATTGAAGAAATCACACCAGAAATTATCGCTCTTGGTGGTGGCAAGGGCTCAAACCTTGGCACTGGTGGTATGTCAACAAAATTGGAAGCTGCAAAAATTGCTACTTCTGCCGGTTGTGATATGATTATTGCTAACGGTCAACACCCTGAACTTTTATATGATTTAGCAGATGGCAAACCAATTGGTAGTTTGTTCAAAGCAAAAGGTGATGAATAATGACAACTAATGAATTATTAAAATGTGCAAAAAGTTCTTGTTCGGTTTTCAATGGTTTGAACACAGAAACCAAAAACAAAGTTTTAGTTTCAATGGCTGAATGCCTTGTTGAAAACACTGACAAGATTATCAAAGCAAACAAACTTGATATTGATTATGCAAAAGACAAAATTTCTGATGTTATGATTGATAGACTTTCATTAAATGAAGGCAGAATCAAAGATATGGCAAATGGTATTATTGCTGTTTCAAAACTTCAAGACCCTTGTGGTGAAGTTTTATCAGAACATTCAACTGACAACGGTCTTTCAATAAAAAAAGTAAGAGTTCCATTAGGCGTTGTTGCTATTATTTATGAATCAAGACCTAATGTAACTTCAGACGCTGCTTCACTTTGTTTTAAAAGTTCAAATGTTTGTGTGCTTCGCGGTGGAAAAGAAGCAATTAACACCAACAAGGCAGTTGTTAGCGCTTTAAAACAAGCACTTGTTAAAAACGATTTGCCAGAATCTCTTATTAACTTGGTTGAAGATACATCAAGAGATAGTGCAAATGAACTTATGAATGCAGTTGGCTTGGTTGATTTACTAATTCCACGTGGCGGTGCAGGGCTTATTAATGCTTGTATTAACAATGCAAAAGTACCTTGTGTTCAAACTGGCACAGGCATTTGTCACATTTATATTGATGAATTTGCAGATATTGAAATGGCGTTGAAAATTGTTGAAAATGCAAAGACTTCTCGCCCATCGGTTTGCAATGCAATGGAAGTTTGTGTTGTTAACAAAAAAATTGCAAATGAATTTTTGCCAAAATTAAAGAAGATTTTGGTTGATGAGCGAAAAACAAACCCAGTCGAATTACGACTTGATGATTTTGCTTCGAAAATTATCGACGGCAAAGTTGCTAATGAAGATGATTTCAACACTGAATTTTTGGATTATATCATGGCTGTTAAGTGTGTTGATGACGTTGATGAAGCAATTACGCATATTAACTCACATTCAACAATGCATTCTGAATCAATTATAACCAACTCAACTGAAACCGCTCAAAAATTCACAAATTCAATTGATAGTTCATCTGTTTATGTTAATGCATCTACTCGTTTTACTGATGGTGGCGAATTTGGTCTTGGTTGTGAAATGGGTATTTCAACACAAAAAATGCATGCAAGAGGTCCAATGGGGCTTTGCGAATTGACAAGTTATAAATTTATAATACAAGGAAATGGTCAGGTTAGATAAAATGAGTAATTTTGGATTTATTGGCGCTGGTAATATGGGTGGTGCTATTATTACTGCGTTAAGTCATAATATTGATAGCAAAAACATTTTTGTTTCAGATGTTGATAATAAAAAAGTTGATAAATTAAGCGACAAGCTTGGGGTTGTCACTTCAACAAATAAAAACATTGCAAATAAAGCAAAATTCGTTGTTTTGGCAGTTAAACCACAGTTTATGAAAGCTGTTTTAGAAGATATTTCTAAAGACTTGAAATCAAGAATTGATGATGTGGTTTTAGTTTCAATTGCAGCAGGTCTTTCAACAGAAAAGTTAAGAGACTTTGCAGGTGGAGATTTTAAAATAATTCGTGTAATGCCTAATACACCTGCCTTTTTGGGTGAAGGTATGATGCTTTATACCAAAACTGAAAATGTTGAAACTCAAGAAACTGATGAGTTTATCGAATCTATGACTAAATGTGGCAAATGGGATTTAATTGACGAAAAATTAATTGATGCCGCTTCTGCCCTTTCTGGTTGTGGTCCCGCTTTTGTTTATATGTTTATCGAAGCACTTGCAGATGGCGCAGTTAAATGTGGTTTACCAAGAGAAAAATCGCTTGAATATGCTGCACAAACACTTAAAGGTTCAGCAATGATGGTTCAACAAACTGGCAAACATCCAGAACAACTTAAAGATGAAGTTTGTTCTCCTGGTGGTTCAACAATTGCCGGTGTTTCTGCACTTGAGAAAGGTAAATTTAGAGCAAACTGCATTGAAGCAGTTGAAAAAGCTTATAAAAGAACATTAGAACTTGGAAAATAATATATTAAATAATAAAAAGCACTCTCAAAATTGAGAGTGCTTTTTAATTTTACCATTTATCATTTTCATAAGGGTCATATTTGGTAGGTTCAGTTGGTTTAACTGTTGGGTCAGTTACATCTTCTTCTGGTGAAGAAGCAATGATATCAAAAGATTCATATTTTTCTAATGCGATTTCGATTTTTTCAAATTTCATTATAAATTACCTCCCTTGATTAGTCATTAGCTTTAGCCCAAAGATCAACCATTGCTTTAATATCAGCATCTAATTCTTCATATCCACTACCATTAGTGTTAATGTAAGAATCAGCAATTTGAGCAATATTACGAACACAAGTTGAAGCTGAATAGTAATATACGCCATCAACACAAACATAAGCACGAGCAAGGAAATCACGAGCTAAATTACCAGACTCAGCATTGTATTTGTTTGAAGTTTGAAGATTAACAATTGAACCTACAATTCCTTCAAAGCCTGATTCTTTATAAAGACCAAATTTTGCATAGTCATAAACAACTTTAGCAACGTCATCTTCGATTGTAAGATTGTCACCTACTAAATCTTTTGGAGCAATAATAGTACCGATTTCATACTCTTTGTCGCCTACTAACTCTTTAAGAGCTACTTCATCAATAGTTGTATAGAATCTTATACCATTTACATCACCAAGACGGATTGAAGCGGTAGATTCTGTTGAAAGAGCTGAAGTGATTTCACCATCAAACTCAGCTGTTTTAACAAGTTTCAATGAGTTCATATACAATGTACCGCTTGTTGTAGCTGTAAATTTAATTACAACAGGACCTGCTTTGGTAATTGTGATAGGGTTAACAGGATAAGCATAGTTTGTTTGACCAGAAGCTGTAGTAGAATCAATGCCTGTGGCTACTACTTCACCATTAATTTCGATATCAACTGTTGCTCTACCTGCACCTCTATAAGTTCTTGCAAAGATAGTTGCATCATAAACACCAGGTTGAACATCTGTAAGTGTTGTTACAGTAACGCTTGTTCCTGCTTGAACTGAACTTGAATAGAAGTTTTTATAACCTTGTTGTACACCAAATTGAACACCCATTGTGTTTTCAGAAAGTTCAACTTCAGGTTCCCAGAATCTAAATTCGTATTCTGTTGGTGTTACAACTGGATTAGAAGGAACAGGAACAGTAGTAGTTGTTGTTGTAGTTGTTGTAGTTGTTGTAGTTGTAGTTGTTGTAGTAGATGTTGATGAAGACTCTTCTACATCACCGATTTTAATTAATTCAATTGCATTCAAATACAAGTTACCTGTATATGGAGATGAAACATTTGTTACAACAAAATCTAAAACGAGTTTTGTTGGCTCTGCAAATGTAACAGTGCCTTCTGTAAGGTCATAAGAAACATTGTAATATTCTTTACCAGAAAAACCACCTGTATTAAGGTTTGTTGCAACTTTTACACCATTGATTGTTAAATCAAACAAAGCACGATTACCTGATGCTCTTGCCCAAAATCTTGCAGAATATGTACCAGGAGCAACTAAAGCTTTTGATGTAAGAGTTACGCTATTTCCAACTTTATTACCAGATGAGAAGAAGAATGCTCCTTCTTTTTGATAATAAGTATTTAAAAATGGTTCTTTAGTTGATGAATCATTCATTGTGTGGTCAGCATTATAAGTGAAATTATCTGTATAAAGATTCCATTTATAATCTTCTATTTTTTCTTTACCACTCATTGAAACAGAAACTGATTTATTATTAATAAGGTTAATTACATTAGCATAGTCATAAATTGTAATACTTACATATTTTACATCAGAATCGGTTGTGGTGTATGTGCCACCTGTTAAAACAGTTCCCCAAGTTCTTAAGAAAGTACCGTCTTGATCATACTCACGAAGAACAAGTTTAAGATTATATTTATCAGCATTTGTAATTGTAAATGTATAAACATCTGATGAATCAACTTCAACAAGTTGTCTAACACAAGCACGGCTATTATCTTTATATGTAGGATTATACACGCCTGTAGTCACTTCATAATAACCTTTGAGCCAGTTTGAAGCATTTGAAACTTCTAAAGGTCTAAGATAAAGTGAATTAGGAGTTGGAACTGGTGTTGAAACTGATGTTGGTGCTTTTGTTGTAGTTGTAGTGGTAGTTGTTGTAGTTGTTGTAGTAGTTGAAGTACTTGATGATGCTTCAGTAGATGAAGGTGTAACAACTTCGCTACCATCATACTCGCCTACTTTATAAAATTCCAAATAACCTGCATAAATTTTACCTGCAGAAGTAGCTTCTATTTTAAGGTTGAAATTACCATCTACATTAATTGCATCATATAATACAAATTCTTGATAAACTTTATAATCCATATTTGAATTAATTGAAACAGCAGGTGCATTATTTAATGAAACATCAACGATAGCTCTATCATCTTTATTCAAAGTTCTCATATAAAGTTTTACTTGATATTTACCTGCTGCAACTGAAGCTTTAGATGTAAATGTTGCAGACTGACCTGCAGTAGCACTTTCTACATAGAAATACTCGCCACCATTTGCTGAATATGTAGAATATTTTGTGAATGTTGAATTAGAAATAGTGAATTTTGCATCATCAGGTGAAAGACTGTATTCATAAATAACAGCTGCTGTTGTACCTGTTGCAAGTTCACTATCCATTTCAACATTTTCATCGAATTCACATTCAAGTTTTACAGAATCATAAGTATCAAAAGCAGTTGCTAAAATGTTACCATATTCATCAACAATTCCATCTTGTGCAACAAACTCTACTTTGTTTTTATTTGTAATAGAATCAACAAAAGGAATTACTGTTTGAGCAGAAGTGAAAACATTATTTCCTTCAATCAAAGTTCCTTCTTGGTTAAATTTAGCAGCAACTTTACCATCTTGGTTGAAAACTGAAACAGTTG
The DNA here is from genome assembly GCA_045649405.1 of Acutalibacteraceae bacterium. GTDB lineage: Bacteria > Bacillota > Clostridia > Oscillospirales > Acutalibacteraceae > RUG11462. Next base: position 3,223 of record JAZRPW010000039.1, on the reverse strand, counting down.
TGAATTTTGGTGCATCTAATTCGCCGATGAATTCGAGCATATTATTTGCAGCATCTGTACCTACTCTGTTATATGTTTTTTGCAAAGCATGGATACCGCTACTACCAGCGTTAGTATTATGCATATCTACTTCTTTAACGCAAGTTTCAAAAACTCTTGAAGCCATGCAAAGATTATCAAAATCATTGCAAAGCTTATATTGCGCTTCACGAGCTAATGTGAAATGCATTGAAGTTGCTTTAAAATGCGAACGAACAACTGCGATAGAACCAAAGTCGAGTGGTAACTCATTCATAAAACTTTCGTGCATTACTTTATAAGCATCGTAATACTCTTCAGTTGTATCAATAGTTGTTTCTTCATATCTTGAACGGTTTTCATCATTTTCACCTTGGTTCCAAATGTAACCTGTGTGAACAATGTTATATTTCTCTTTTAAAGCATCATAACTTTCGGTGAATGCTTTAACTGCATCTTGATAATGAGTTTGGTCATAAATACCACAGTTACAAGTGTAACCTGTTTGGTCAGGAAGCCATCTATGGATACATGTTGAACCAACAGCTGCTTGAACCAAAACTACTTTTTTACCTGTTTTTTCATACCAAGTTTTACCGAGCGCAGCAGAATAACCACCAAAACTAATAGTATCAATCAATGTTGATACATCATTAGCACTATTAAGTTCTGTAATAGGCTTTTTAGTTAAACTTGAAAAAACTGTGCCTTTTTCAGGTGTTGCAGTTACTTCAGAAACTTTTGAAAAAGTACCTGATGCAACGTCTTTAAGTTCATCTTCATAACCTACTCCATAAGTAGAGTTAGATTGACCAATAACAAGAATCATTGAGATGTCTTCTTTTGAAGAATCGTAATTTACTTCTCTTGTTTTAACAAGGTCAGCTTTGTTTGAAATTTTCAACTTGATTGTTGCTTGATTTTCTGATGCAAAAGTAGAAGTGCAAACAAGTGTGAAAATCATCAAAACAGAAAGAACAATTGCTAATATTTTCTTCATACTATTTATCCTCCTTTTCATATTTGTTTTTAAAAAACAGTATAAGAAAATTATACAGTATAATTATAATTTAAAATCTTGCAAATGTCAATTGCGTTTTGTAAACATTTTGATTGCATTTTAACAATTAACAAAAGCAAAAAACCGACTCTAAAAAGAGTCGGTTTTTTATTTGTTTATTGTACTTTATAATCAGGAACTGATGCCCAGTAAGTAATGAGATCTACATATTCTTCTGAATAATTATTTTCCCATCCATCTACTGCTGAAATTGCAGTTGCAATATATTTAGCAGAACGTGTTGAAACAGTATCTGAGTAGATAATTGTTGTTTCTCCGTCTTTTGTGAGTTTCACATAACCACGACCAACAAAGTCTCTACCAAGGTTTTTGTCTTTGATATTTGCAAGCGAACCAACTACACCGGTAAAGTTGCCTTCTGTGTAGTAGTTAAATGTGCCATCTTCATTAGTTGCTTCAAATTTAACATCAACTAATGTTTCTGATTCAAATGTTAATTCGCCATCAACTTTATCAGCAGGAGCAATAAGTGTACCAAGTTCAACTGTGTAACCATCAGCTTTTAATGTTTCAATTTCATCAGCATCTACATTTGTGTAGAAACGAATACCAGTTGGATCATTAAGTCTAAGTGAAGCAGCTGTGTCTGTTGAAATTGAAACTTCAGGTACTTCGGCTACTTTTTCAAATGTAACAGTTACATTATCAATGTAAAGCCATCTACCATCTTGTGATGATGAGCCCGCATTTGAATAAATTACCCATGTAAGATAATTATACTTGCTTGAAGTTTCATCAAGAGCTACTGAATATGTTGTAGGAGATGTTGAAAGATAAACGTTATTGCCTTTTGAAATAATATCAACTTTTCCACCAGTAGTTGCGCCACCAGAATAACCTTGTGACAATGCAACTGGTGTTTGTAATGTTTTGAAACAAGCACTGAAGTTCTTTGACAAATAAGCTTGGAAAGAAAGTTTTGTAGCAACATAACCCTCTTTAACACCCCAGTTTGCTGGAAGTTGAACAAATGACAAAGCATCACGATAGTTCATTCTTAAAACATAGTTTGGAGCATCTTCGGTACCAATATTATAATAATTAGCTTGACCAATTCCAAGTGCTGTATTACTGTCACCATAAGTACCAGCTGATTGCATTCTCAAGCCTTCATCCATTGTATAAACAACATCTACAGTTTTGCCACCTTCAACAGCTGATGAGGAAGATTCTTGTGGTTTTTGTGTTGTAGTTGTTGTTGTAGTTGTTGTTGTAGTTGTTGTTGTTGTAGTTGCTGAAGATTCTTCAACCGAAGGTTCTTCTGGCTCTTCAGGTTCTTCAACACCATCTACAACTGCTGTAGCGTAAATATAGTCCATATATGTATAAGTTGCATCGCTTACATCACCAGTACCTGCCTCTACAATGACAAGAGCTACTACTCTTGAAGCATCTTCATTTGAAGCACTAAAATCATCAGCAGAAAGTTTGATTGATTTTGAAGTTTCGCCTAACTTATACATAGTTTGATCTGTCCACTTTGAATGAGTCCATTTGCCTTGACTGTAATTAAGTACATTGCCAAACTTTGTGAAATAATAACTTCCATCAGCCATTTTAACACCCATAGCATTGTAGTTTGAAGTGTTAACTTGACCCATATAGAAATAACCACCAACATCGCCAGTTACAGTAACGTTTTCAGGAATTGTAAATGTTACATAGTTTTTAAATGTATCACTTGTAACATGTTTTCCTGATTGACTCCAAATGGCTGTGTTTGGAACCATTCTGTATGAATAGGTACCCTCATAAGCTCTAGCTGATGTACGACCTGAACTCTTAAGGTTGCTAGTTTTCATTGTACCATTGTCAGCTTCATAGTCAGCAAGAATATATTTGTCACCAACAACAGGTGGAACTGTAGTTGTAGTTGTAGTAGTTGTAGTTGTTGTAGTAGTTGTGGTAGTAGTTGTGGTAGTAGTTGAAGATGATTCTTCAGGAGTTTCGCCACCTTCATACTCACCAACTTTAGTAAGTTCGAGTGAGTTGAAATATAAGTTACCGCTATAATCACCATCAACTTTTGTTATTGTGATAGTAAATTCAACTTGTGATTCAGTAGCAATAGCAATTGTATTTTCATCAAGTGGAATTGGAAGGTCGTAACCACCTTGTGTGCTA